>WQSG01000025.1 GCA_009788055.1 Defluviitaleaceae bacterium
CCCGAACCCCCCTCTCCCTCAAACTTTAACTTTTGCGGAGGGGAGGTTTGGAGCGTTTCGGAGTAGAAGGCGTTAATCCATGCCAAAATAGTGGGCATTTCTGTTGGGGAGGGGGGGCGGAGTTCGCCGTGAAGGGGCGCGTCCGAAGGGAGGGAAACGCCGGGCGGGAGGAAGTACGAGATGAGTTCCTTTTGAGAAAACGCCGCCGCCGTGTTGTGTTGTTCGCGGCGTTTTGTTTGCGTGTACATCTCTGCGCAGGGGATTGCGAATTTTTTTTCCGCAACAATTCCTGTGAGGGGTGGTGGATTTTGGCGCAAAAAGCCATCAAAAAAAAGCCGCGCATCGGCAGTTGTAGTACCTTGCGCAAGCCATATCCACAAAGGGGTCTGCGGGCAAGCGATTGCAAGCCCGTTTTCTGTTTTGTGCGCGATATATTTTTGCTCAAGCATATCGTAGCACATACTGTACAAAATGCGATTAAGGTTCAATTTGAGTTACCTGCTGTGAAGCATAATTGCGTCTGCGATTTGGTCCAGCGGAAGTTCGTGCGCGACTGCACCCAAAGCTTTTGCCGCCTTGGGCATTCCGTAAACAACGCAAGATGCTTCGTCTTGGCCGATGGTTACGCTTCCTGCGTTTTTCATGTGTACTAAACCCTTCGCGCCGTCGTTGCCCATGCCCGTTAGGATTACGCCAACGCCCCTTGCGCCAATCAAGCCCGCAACGGATTCAAACAGGATATCGGCGGCGGGCATTACGCCGTGAATGCGTTGCCCAACATAACACTCTACCGCAAGTTTGTCTTGCTGACGCACAAGCCGCATATGACGGTCGGCGGGTGCGATAAGAATACGCCCGCGCATTAAAAAGTCACCCGAGTGTGCTTCGCGGATGTCGTGAATGTACAGCGAATTAAGCCGCTCTGCAAAAAGTTTTGTAAAGCCGCTTGGCATATGTTGAACAATCACGATTGGCGGAATGTCTGCCGGAAGTTTTTTGATAATATCCTCCAGCGCGTTTGTGCCGCCCGTAGAAGAGCCGATTGCTACAATTTTTTGTCTGTCATTTACCCCAACCATTTTCACCATCTCCCGCATATTAGGAGGTCTTTGCCGCTTTAACATAGTGTCCAAAATTTCTGTAGAGGATGTAGTAAACCGCCACGTTGTCACCGATGTAAAAACCGCAGGTTTCTGTAAAAAAATATCATTGCCGGAACTTGGAATATGCGCGTATTTTCCACGGGAAAGAGAAACGTAAATTGTGTAAAGCGTACATCTGCGCTGCATAGACTTTGTAACGTTATGGTCTGCGGGAATTTCATCCAAGTCCCAAAAAAGGATGTTTACGCCGTTACGGTTCAGCTTTGTTTCCGCAGAAGAAAGCCCCGTAACAGTAAGTACGGATTCAATATCCTTCCTGTTTTCCAGCCCTGTTTTTATTGCCGCAACCAAATCCTTTTGGTTTGCCATAATTATTACTCTTGTCCCGTTGTTTAACATCGTCACTTAGCCACCCTTTAAAACAGAGGCGATAATGCCCATACCTCTGGAAATATCGTCCTCGCTTGCATTTGAAAAACTTATACGAAAATGACGCTCTGCCGCAGGTTTTACCGCACTTGGCAGATACAAACGCCCCGGCGAAACAATAACCTTACGCGTTAAAAATTCGTCTATCAATTCGGCGGTTTTGGTTGCATTTTTGGGGCTTATCCAAAGCCCAAACCCACCGTGCGGAACTGTAAAATTTGCATATGGCGCAAGAAATGTCTCTGCCGCTGAAACCGCACGCCGATATCTTTTTGAAAAAAACCCGCGAAGTTTTGCGCAAAACGCGTCGTAGTCATTGTTCCGCAAGTAAAAATCCAAGCCCCGCTGTATATATGCCGAAACATCTGCGGATTCATTCAACGTAATATTTCCGACAATGTAGCCCGCCAAACCATGCGCCAAAACACGCTCAAAACTTTTCAGATAAACTACGCGCCCGCTTGTATCCATTGCTTTAAGCGGCGTTGGTTTTTCGCAGTAAAAGAAATCTCCGTACTCGTCAAGTTCTATTATATGCGCGTTTATTTCCTGCGAAAGTTCTAAGATTTTTTCTTGCACAGGGACAGTATAACACAAACCTGTTGGAAACTGGTAATTTGAAGATAAAAAAATTATTTTGGGCTTGTGTTTTTTTGCCAAGGCGTAAAGCCGCTGTAAATCCGCGCCGTTTTCGGTAAGCGGAAACTCGCGAATTTTTACGCCGCGATGTGTAAATGCCGCTGTAATCCACGGCGCGCACGGCGATTCCAAAAGCACGTAATCTTTCGGGCCGGCAAGCCCGTCAATCACGGCGCAAAGCCCTTGGCGCAAGTCGGCGGTAATGTGAATGTCCTCGGGGGTCGCGCTTACGGCGGAATTTTTAAGCAAATCGGAAATAACTTCACGAAGCGGCTTGTATCCGCCGAAACCCACAGATGAAAACGCACCTGCACCATCCCGAGAAAGCACTGCGTCAAACGCATGGCGGAAATCTTCTTTCGGAAACAACGACGTATCCGACGCCGTAGCGGCAAAATTTATATGCCCCTCGTCAACGCTAACGGAAACAGGCGCGAGTTCTTCGTTTTGCCCCGCGACATAAACGCCGCTTCCCGTTACGGAATACACCGCACGTTTTTGCTCCAGATATTTGTACGCATTCACGATTGTCGTGTTGTTTACGCCCAACTCTTTCGCAAGTGTGCGTATCGCGGGAAGCCTTGTGTTTGGAGTAAATTCGCCCGTGCTTATTTTTTGCAAAATGTCTTCGCCGATTTTACGGTACAGGGGGAATTCTGCGGTTATCATTCTTCAAATGCTTCCGTTTCTTCTGCGTCTTCGTCGTCCGCGTCGGAGTCCTCGTCTTCGGTTTCTTCTTCCGCGTCCTCAAACACTGCGTAGAAAACATCTGCAATTACATCCGGCAACAGCGAAGTGTTAGGAAGCACCACGCCGGTTATTCCGTCCACAGAACCGTTAGGAATTGTAACGGGCATGGTAAATGTTGTAACGCTGTCCGGTCCAACACGCGGAATATACGGGATATACACCACCGCGCCAAGCCCAAGATTACTTCGCACATTTTCGTGTACCACGCGGATAAGTTCCATCGGGTCGTTCAAAATAGCTTCCCGCGTGGCGGCTTGCCGTATTAGTTGCGTCATAAATTCCATTTGCATTTGGTTGCGCTGTAAATCGCCCATGGGCCACTGGCGATAACGGACAACACCTTCCGCCATATTACCGTCAAGCAAAACATAACCCGCAGGCACATTAATTTGAATCGGCGGCGGATTATAACACCTGTACCAAAGCCGCCGCGGAATATACATTTCTACCCCGCCGATAGCATCCACAACGCGACGAAACGCGGCAAGTTCCACCTCTACGTAAAAATCAAACGAAACACCAAACATCTCCGCAAGTTGCTCCATTAAATAATATACGCCGTGAACCTGCCCGCCGTGCGAACGCATTTGATTTACCTTCAACGAACGCGGCGGCCTGATTCCATCTGCGCGCATTCTTTCAAGCCTGTGCGGGGGAATGCGCACAAGCATATCACGCGGCACAGACATCAAATGAATGTTGCCGCTATCCCTATAAAAAGTACCCACCATAATTGCGTCCGCAAGCTGTTGGTGGTCTATCCCTATAAAGATAAAATTTGTACGCGCAGGAACAAGCCCTGTGTTACCGTCATCATCTTCATCATCTGTACGTTCAGGCAGGGCAATATATTCTTCATGCTCATCAATATCAAATACAAACTCGCCGTAATCGGCTTCGGGCGGTCTGCCGCCGTCGTCCAGTGCCATAAGCACCATCGTAACCCCGACAGAAACCAAAATAGCCGCGCTCGCTATCGACCCGGCAACAAGAAAAAATAATTTTATCGCAAGTACATTATATTTAAGCCATTCCGTAGCTTTTCTAATCTTCATGTTAATAGATATCATCTCCTATTACTTCTGCCTTGGTTTATCCATTTCAGAAAAAACGATAGTTAAAATATTATCCAACAGGTCATCAGGGAGTTTCTCTACTATTTTGCACTCTCTTTCGCTTAAATCCAAAGACTTGATATGTTCGCAAAGAACATATCCCGTTGTGACGGTACGATTATCCAAGGGTACGTGCAATGGAAAACTGCGTTGCGTATTTGTTATAGGGCAAACAATCGCCATCTTTGTCTTAGCGTTGAAAATATCATTGCTTATTACTACAGCCGGACGGTATCCCGCTTGCTCACGACCACTTTGCGGGTCAAAATTCAATTTTATTATAGTGCCTTGTCTCACCATATTTCTTTACCAACAGGCGTACCCCAGTCAATTTTTACTGTTTCATATTCACCCTCGTAACCTTCAAATAATTCGCTTATAGTCGTGCGCGAAGCATCATTTGCAACAGTAGCCACATCAGATTTTTGAATAACAATTCTTCCGTATTCCTCGAACACCTGCATAACTTCGCTTTCATTTATATTTGCTTTGTCAAAAATACTCGCAGGAAAGCGAACAATATAGCTATCGTCTACACGTTTGATGGTTGCAGTCATTGCATATCAGCTCCTCATGGCAAGTATATAATGAAACATACCGAAAATGCAAGATGGGTGCGCGACAACGCAATTTTTTTCTGTTATAATTCAGAAAAAATCGGAGGGATAATAAATGCCCGACCATATACACACAATCCCTGTGTTAGATGCATTGCGCGAGCCAAAAGCTTGCGCATTTTGCGTGATGTACGAAAAACTGGAAAGTGATTCTATCCAATTTGTGATGGGGCCGTCGTATATGGAAGATGACGTTCGGATGGAAACAAACAAGATTGGTTTTTGCAAACGCCACTTAGACGCAATGTACGCACAGCAAAACAGGCTGGGGCTTGGGCTGATGTTGCACACGCATATGCAACAGATAAACAAAGATATTTCCGACATTGTAAAAGGAAGGGTTGCTGTTTCTTTTTTCGGAAAGGACAAAAACAATACGATTGGCAGATTAAAAGGGCATCTGCAAAAAACGCATGAGAGTTGTTATGTATGCAAAAAAGTGGAGAACACATTTGAGCGATACATCGACACTTTTTTTCACATATGGGCAAAGGGCGGCGAAGATGCAAAATTAATCAAATCGCAAAACGGATATTGTTTGCCGCATTTTATCAAGCTTTTGGAAGCGGCAGAAAACTTAGGGCGCGGAAAGCGCGAGAAATTCCTAGACGAAATCATGCCCGCGCAACAAGAACGGCTAAAGGAAATGGAAAACGATTTAGAATGGTTTACACTAAAATTCGACCACCGCAACGCGGACGAACCATGGAAAAATTCCAAAGACGCACTTCCCCGCGCAATCGAAATGCTGGGAGGTAGCGTATGACGCATCTCAAAACAGAATTCGCAAAGCTTCGTAAAATGACTTTCGAGGAACAACGCTGGTATGTGTGGGAATATTACAAATTGCACATAGGCGCGTTTATTTTGTTGAGCATATTAATAGGAAGCTTTATTAACGCGCAGATTAATCCGCGCCCGCCCGAATATTTATATATCGCGTGGGACGGCGTACCCGCACAGCACTGGCAGTTGTCGGAACTGTCGGACAAGCTTGAAGTAATCACCCCCGAAAATCAGCGCGTCACGGTTACAAACTACACCATGACAGACAACGCAGGCCAAAACAACGCATTACAGGCGCGGTTTACAACATTGCTTTTCTTGGGCGATTTGGATATCTACATTACAACACGAATGGGCGCGCACCAACTTGTACGGGAAAACTTTGCCCGCCCCGTAGACGAAGTACGAAATTACATGGCGGAAATAAATCCGCAAATTCATGCTACCCTTCACGAGCGGTTATACGCCGCAGAATCGGCAGACTACATGGCGATTTCGCTGGAAGGCTCGCCGCTTTTAGAAAGTTTGGGCATAGACACAAGCGACATTTTCCTTTGCGTCTTTGAAAACACGTCGCGCTTTTACGAAATAGCAAAGGCACTGGAGGTTCTGCTTTATGGCGCGTGAACACGAACATAGACGCGGGCTTTACTTCATGATTTTTTTATTGCTGTACGGTTTTTTATTTTCTATTGCAATTTCTGTAATATTATATTCGCTTGAGTGGTATATCTTGCATGACACCGATATAGGTCTGCGCGAAATAGTATCGTCGCCGTGGTTTATAATCTTCACGCAGGTAGCGGGATTCCTTGTTCCGCTGGGAATTTGGCTTCATCTTTCCGCAGAAAAAATCAACCAACATTTACCGCCAATGCGGCTTGGCAAACGGAATATCATTTTAATCGTGGGCATAAGTATCATGCTGATGCCCGCCGCTAATGTAGTTTCAGGCATAACAATGCTGTTTTTCCCCAATCAAATAAGCGGCTTTGTTATGGTCTTGCTGGAAAATCAACCGCTTTTTCTTGTCCTTCTCGCGCTTGCGGTAACGCCCGCCATTTGCGAAGAAGTGGTTTTTCGCGGATATATTCAGTCCACATACAGGTATAAACCGTTTATCACAATGGTTCTTGCTAACGGATTGTTTTTCGCAGTGATTCACCAAAGCCCGCAACAGTTCTTCTACACATTTATCATGGGCATAATTTTTGCCTATATGGTTCATGCTACACAAAGTATCCGCGCAGGCGTAATTTCGCATTTTGTAATGAACGCGACTTCCATATTGTTTGTTTGGTTTTCTCTGCGAATGGCAGAAGTTGCAGAGCGTCTGCAAGAACACGCCGAATCCCTCACCGCCGAACTTGCCACCGAGTACATTTACACCGCACCCGCAGAGATAAGCGAGCAAATGCAAATACTTATTGCCATTGCGCTATGGGGCGTGATTGCGATTTTCACCACAACTGCGGCGGTATTTCTCTTCCGCGATTTCTCGCGCCATAACAAAAAACGCGTAGCAAAATACGAAGCAAAACTTGCCGCGGAATTGCCCGAAATTGAAAAAATCATTGAAGAATCCCTACCCGACCCCGAACCTCCGCCATCGCCCGAGCAAAACCGCAAAAACCTGTTAACCGATACCGCTTTGGTTTTGGTAATAGTTGCGTTGTATGTAATATTTGTTTTGGTATAAAATAAAATAATGAATTCGGTCTATAGACGATTCCTTTGAAATCGCTATATAAAAGGAAGACCCGACCTCAGGGGGGGGGATGAGGTCGGGCTTTGAGGGGGGATATTTAATTGTTCCCCGAACCGTAGTTCAAGGTCACAACAATAATATTTACCATTTCATACAAAAATATACTTCGGGGTTGAAAAAATTTTTTCGTGTTGGTATTTTAGTTGTGAAGGGAGCGATTTAACATGACAGCCACTGCACAACAAGCGATAAAAATTTTTGAAGGGCTAAACAAACACGACCAAGATTTTATGCTTCATACAATGAAGCGACTATCCAAAACCCGTGAAAAAGAGCTTGAAGAACGCAAGCAAGCGTTTTACAACAGCCCCGAATCGCTGGAAGCCTTGGAAGAAGCCAAACGCTTGATGAATGACCCTAACGCAAAATCATTCAGAAACACGGCGGAGTTGTTTGAGGACTGCCTAAACGGTGATGACGATGATGAATGACAATACATTGCGTCGGATTATACGTTCACCTAAATTCCGAAAAGATATTCGTAAAGCGGAAAAGCAAGGCAAGAATATAGACTTGGCTGATTGGGTAATTACCAAATTAGCAAACGACGAACCCCTCCCCGCAAAGCACCGCGACCATGCCCTCACGGGAAACTGAGACGGTTTTAGAGAATGTCATATCACTCCGGATTAGTTGTTAATTTACAGCAAGAACAGCGACAGCAAACTTATACTTGTTCTTACGCGACCGGCTTCACACAGCGAATTAGGGTTTTAAAACCTTTAAATTTCACAAAAAATTTACAAAGTGCAAATGTTCTTAAATATTTCCATGTATGGGATTACCGCCCACGTGTATAATTTGCGAAAGTCTTGGAATTTTCCGGACTATTTTTATCTATAAGGAGGCAACTATGAAGAAAAAAATGTTAAAGCGAGTTGTCGCAATGGCACTCAGCATCACACTTGTGATGGCTGCGTTTGTGCCCGTATCTGCGGCAGAAGCAACTTGGCAAGACGTACTTGACACCGGGATTTTTATTGCAATCCGCGGTCACAACACAGGCAACCCGACACTAACAGCAACCGCAAACGGTCTTGTTGTCGGCAACAGAGCGGGCGACGCGCTTGCCCACGGCGAGCATGACGGCCTTGGCATCAACCTTGCCGCATTAAGAGGATTGTCAAGCGAAAGCAACCCGTCAATTATCCTCTCCGGCACAATAGCCGGCACATCAGACAGAATGTTTGCACAATTCTTCGACGGCGGTTCCGGCGGCGACCATGATTGGATAAGAGCGGACATCGGCGAAGACGGAAGCTTTGAGTTTGATTTAACAACCGCAACGGTTGGTGTACCCTCATGGGCATCCGACTGGGGTACACGTTCATGGATTGGCGCGCACCCACGCGGAAACATTACGGTTTCCAACATCACAATCGGCGGCACTTCCATTTTACAAATTCTTGCGGGCGGCGTAGAAATTCCCGACGAACCCGCGCTTGACCTTGGTATGCCTGCGGGAGTTATCTACTCCCTTCTGCACGACCCGTATATTCAAGGTGCGACGGCAGGTCAAGCAATAAACATCGGCCCGATTCCTCACCTCACGGGCGCGGGAACATGGACTGCGGTTGCAAACCCCTTCGGCGGTAACGCAATCCGTTTCACAAACCGCGTAAACGAATGGGACGGTCTTGATTTCTTATGGCAACTGTTCCAACTGCAAAACGACAATTACTCTATCCAAGTTGTGGGAAGCATCGACATGGACGGCCCATTTGACCCTGCAATTTTCACCATCGCAGGTTCATCCAGCCCGTGGGGTTGGGTTGGGGAAGAAGAATTCCCCGGCGACGGCGGCAACTTCGATATGATTCGCGAATTTGAAGTAAGAGGCACCGACATTGTAGACTATATCAACGACGCAATCGGCGGCAACCTGAGAATGCGCGTTCATGGCGAATTAAACGACTTCACAATTTATCAAATCGCGATAGTTTCAGGCACAAACTTGCCCTCACTTCCCGCACGCACAGCACCGCCTACACCACCAACGACACCCACACCTCCGACTCCTCCTACACCACCAACTCCTCCCGAAGGCGGCGCGGTAATTCAACTTACAATCGGCATGAGCAACGCTACGGTAAACGGCGCGTCCATGTCTCTTGATTATGCACCGTTCATCGAAGGCGGCAGAACCATGGTTCCCGTACGCTTTGTTGCAGACGCAATGGGCGCGACCACGGCATGGGACGCGGCGGCGCAACGGGTTACAATAACCCCTGCGGACGGCGCGGCTATCAGCCTTGTTGTAGGCCAAGACCTTCCGGGCGGAATGGGCGCGGCAGAAATTCGTGGCGGCCGTACCTTCGTACCTGTTCGTTTCGTAGTAGACCAAATGGACGGCGTTGTGGGCTGGGATGCACCAACACAAACCGTAACAATTACAATCAACTAATTTACGGCAACATCGGGGAATGCCCTGCGGAAGTGCTGTAAACCCGCGGGGCTTTCTTCGTAACATATAAGAGAAACGGAAGGAATGGTGAAAGAGAAAATGAAAAAGTATTGGGTTTTAGCAATTTTAACGGTTGCTGTTCTTGCTTTTGCGGCTTGCGGCGGAGGCAACGAAGCGGCTCCCGGAACGGGTGCGGCAAATGAAATTGCCGACGCAAACGAAACCCAGCCCGTTGAAGAAGCAGAGTTACCGCCGGAAGTTGAAGAAGCACCGGAGTATTTTCCTGTAGTAATTGCCGAATGGGGCGCAGATGTGGTTTATGCCCTTTCAGCCGATTACGAATTTCAGAATATGCCCGTTGGCACATCCGGTTCGGACGAGCGCGTTCTTACCACGGAATACCTTATGGGCGCAGGCACACCAACTTTCCGCGTGATTGAAAACCCACGCGGCGGTCGCGCAATTCAGCTTTCCAACCGCGACCAAGAATGGCACGCTGTTGATATTGTTACGCCTTTAATCGGGCTTGACACCGAAGCAAACTCATATTTGCTTACAATCCACGGCAACATTTCCTCCGGCGGCAATGTTGCTGTCGGCGGCGGAAACTCTCCGTATGCCACACTGTTTACGCAGGCATCACCGGCAGGCGATTTCACCCTCACGGGCACAATCACCGCCGCTACAATAGCCAATTCAGGCGAACGCGGACATTTTAGAGTTACGGTAAACAATTTAGGGAACCTCGAGATTCATGAAATCTTAATTGAGCGCATAGACTTGATTGTTCCTTTTGAAGTACCGGAAAGACCCGAAAATGTTATGTATTCGCTAATCACAGACGCATATGTGCAGTCTCGCGTACCGGGCGATTCAGGAAACGGCTCTGCAATTTTCGGCGGAACTCCGTACCTTACGGACGCGGGAAGCCCCACATTCACAATCGTTCCGCACCCAAGCGGCGATGCAAGCAGAGCATTCCGCGTTTCAAACCGCAATGCGGACTGGCACACACTTGACATCAATGTGGCAAACATGGGGCTTGATTTGGACGCGAACACGTACACAATTCGTGCAAGCGGCTTAATCGTGAACCCACCCGAAGGCTCTACCGCAGATTTAATGGGGCATGGCGACCCATGGGGGCGGTTCGGTGCGGTTGATGTTGAAGCGGATGGCTATTTCACTGTCGAAGGTGTACTTTCTGCCGAAACTATGGCAGAAAACGGCTCTACAGACAGGGTAAGGCTTGCGGCTTCCGCCGAAGCGGGAGAAGCTGATTTCTATGTTTTTGAATTGGAAGTAACACGAAACTAAAAAAAGAGAGGAACTAAAAGAAAATGAAAAAAGTTTGGATTTTAGCACTCATCATGGTAGCAGTTCTCGCTTTCACCGCTTGCGGCGGCAACGACCCTGCACCCGTACCGGCAGTACAAGAAGTTAATGTACCCGACCCAATTGAACCTGACCCAATTCCCGTTGAACCCGATGTAGACCCCATTGACGAAAACGGCGATGTTGAAGAACCTGCCGATGAAAACGGCGAAGAAGAGCCTGCGGACGAAAACGGTGACGTTGAAGAACCCGCAGACGAAAACGGCGAAGAAGAACCTGCCGATGAAAACGGTGAAGAAGCAGCAGACGCAGACGAAAACGGCGAAGAAGCTCCCGCAGAGGAAGCACCTGTTGAAGAAGCACCCGTAGTTGAAGTTCCCGTGGTAGAAGCTCCTCCCGTTGAAGAAGCACCTCCGGTAGAAGTAGCACCTCCCGTGGAAGTAGCTACTCCCGAGCCTACACCCGCAGCTCCCGTTGCAGCGGCAGGCCCTGTAATCTACTCTCTTGCAACAGACGAAAACTTCCAAGAACTTGAAGTTGGCTTCACAGACCGCGGTCTTGCGGTTACAGGCGTTACATGGTACTTGATGAACGCAGGAAACAACTTCGACATGACAATTATCCAAGCACCCGGCGGTCATCGCGGATTCCGCGTTCACAACCGCACAAACGACGGCTGGAACCAAGGTGTAGACTTCATGCGTAACCAAGGTGACGGCGTATACCACCTTCCTTGGGACATGAACACAGGCGCAAACACCTACAGACTCCAAGTTAGCGGTATCGCTCCCGCAGGAACAACCATGGTTGTTCAAGCAGGCGACAGACCGTGGAATCACCTCTTCTCCGTAGAAGTTGGCGCAGACGGCAGATTTTCCTTCGATGAAAGCGTAAACAACGAAATCTTCCGCGAACACGCAGACTCCCCCACAGACCCACCGGGGCGCGAAGTTTCTCAGTTCGACATGGGCTTTAGAGTAACAACCTACAACAGCCCCCTCGTTGACTACGAAATTCACGACTTTATCATCACAAGAAGATAATCGTAAAAAAAAGCAAAGTGACCAAACACTTTGCTTTTTTTATGTAAATGTTTGGCGGTTACAAATTAATCGAAATAGTTGCTTTTATCCCTTATCACTTCGATTATATTCATGACCGCCCTGATTTCTTTTTCGCTTAAACCGTCATATTTTATGGCGGTTTTTTCAATTCCAAGAAGATAGTCTGCGCTGACATTGTAAAAAATTGCAAGTTTAACCAGCACTTCGTAACTTGGGCATCGTTGCTCAAGTTCGTAGGCAGAAATCATTGCCTTGCTTATGCCAATGCGCCGCGCCACTTCGGCTTGTGATAAATTTTTTTCAATGCGCAACGCCTTTAGCCTGTTTCCCATGTTCACCATCTGAATACACCTCCCCCCGCTAATTGTAGACGATTGGATGTATTCTTTGGGCATACCATGTCTTCTATGGGTTGACCAATTCTCTTAGTCTTGTTATAATAACCATGAGATAGAGAGGGGAGATAACGATAAGGTAGATTTAAATGCAAATTGAGACTCTTTTTGAAGTTTACGAAATTACATATGTTTGGGAGAAAAATTTTCCCAAAGGATATGGGCATACGTCAATCTCTTATCTGAAGCGATGTCACGGCTTTGAATATGCCAAATTGGGAGATATGGTTTCGGCGCATAGTGTTGTGCAAAAGTGCGTAAAGCCAAACCGAATAAGGGAACTGGTTGAATCTTTCCCCAACGCCATATTGATTCCGGTTATCGACACTAATGTGCTACCGCTGGCTTTTGCACAAAGAATAGGGTTGCCTGTATGGACTAAAGTATTCCGAACAGATAAAACGCCGCGCAAAAATTTATTTGCAATTCAACGATTATCACATAAACCCACCTTTGCAGGGCATATCCAAAAAGGAAAGGAGTACATAATTGTGGATGATATTGTTACACAAGGAGGGACTGCTGCGGCTTTGCGAGAATATATACTGGATGGTGGCGGCAAAGTTTCGGCTATTGCTGCGTTAGCGTTTTCCATCGGCAGTTATGATATCGCCCCCGCGAAAAATATGCTGTTTCGGTTACACTTGAAGTTTGGGTTTGCGATTTATGTTTTGCAAGCAATTGGGCTTATTCATGTGTTTGAAGAGCTAACACATTCACAGATTCGTTATCTTCTGAGATTTTCGTCTGTGCGGAATATCTGCAAAAAGCTGGATTATGTGAATTCCCTGCCGCCTCCCGTAAAAAAGCCCAATACCACGCACTCGTTTCTTAAACTTGCGGAGTCGCGCAAACAGGAAGCGGCTTTCTCTGATGAACTTTGCTGCTTCCCTATGTCAGCAAAGCGTCCGACCAAAAGGGCAGCGGCATCCAACGCAATGACGGAAGAACAGAAGGCGGTGCTTTCCCAATGGAAAAATCTTTCAAGAGATGAGCAACAGAAGACTCTGGCGGCATTACTAAGAAATTTGAAGCATTGATTTCCGTGCCGCAAATCCGTTTTTTTGTTGACAATTTCTATACTCAAAAAACCGCGCGAATTGCGCGGTTTTTTAGTTAGGGGTCAAGGGGACTTGTCCCCTTGCAGGGGGTGTGGGGGACGGAGTCCCCCACGGTCCACCCTATTTTAAAGCTTAAAGAATGATACAAGTTCTTGCAGGAGTTCGGCCTGGGAGTTTAGTTCTTGGGAAGCGGCGGCGGCCTCTTCGGATACGGCAGAGTTGCCTTGTATCACGGTAGAGATTTGGTTTAGGCCAATGCTTACTTGGCCGATGGCTTCCGCTTGGTCTTGTGAAGACGAGGAAATGTTTTGGATGATTTTCATTACAGAATCGGCGTTTTTAACGATTGTATCGAGGGAATCGGAGGTGGATTCTGCAATGCTGGCACCGCTTTCCACGCGGGTGATGGAGTCACCGATAAGGCCTGTGGTTTCTTCGGCGGCGGTTTGAGAGCGTGCCGCAAGGTTGCGTACTTCTTCCGCAACAACGGCGAAACCTTTACCGTGTTCGCCTGCGCGAGCGGCTTCGACAGCGGCGTTAAGCGCGAGCAAGTTGGTTTGGAAGGCGATATCTTGGATTACTTTGATGATTTTGGAAATGTCGTTGGACGACTCCTTGATTTGGTCCATGGCAACCAGCATTTGCTTCATTGCCTCGTTGCCCTCTTGGGCATTGGAGGTGGAGCGGTTGGAGAGGTCGCTGGCTTCGGCGGCGTTGTCTGCGTTTGCGCGTGTTTGCTGGTTGATGATGTCTATGCTGGCGTTAAGTTCTTCAACAGAACTTGCTTGGGATTGCGCACCGTTTGCCAAGTCCATAGCACTTGTGGAAATTTGCTTAGAGCCCGAAAGAACTTGCTCGGAAGCGGAATTGATTTCGGACATGGTTTTGTGAAGCGATTTGGTAATGTTGTTAAGCGAATCTTTTATTGACGCAAAATTGCCCACGTAGTGGCGATTGATTGAAGTGGTCAAATTACCATTTGCAACTTCCGCCAACGTGTCGGAAATTTCGGTTATATACGAGTGTACCTCTTCAATTGTGGATTTTATCGCGCTAATCATTTCGCCAAATACACCTTTATATTGGGTTACATCCGGCTCACAACCTGCCGCAACAAGTTTTCCTGCGATGACGGGAATGTCAAAGTTACCCACTTTCATTTCGCCAAGGGCAATATTTAACGTGTTAAACGGTTTCTCTACAGCGTCGGTGATATTGTTAAGCCCGCGCATGATTTTGCTCCAGTCGCCTTGGTACTTGGCGGCGTCGATTTTAAGGCTTAAATCACCTTTTTTTGCAATGGCGTTAATCATTGAGTTTATTTCGCCGCCAACGCTGTCCAAGTTGCCTGTAAGATTGTTTAGCGCACGGGGCAGGGCTTTCCAGTCGCCCGGCCATATGGCATCGTCCAATTCAACACTAAAGTCGCCTTCGGCTACGCGGTTCATTTTGTCGGACAAGTCCAAGATATCGGCTGTGTTTGTGTTTAACAGTTGATTTACGCTGCCAATTACTTCCTTGAAAGAATTTTGGTACTGCGTTGCGTCTATTTGATGCTGCATATCACCAATCTTCATGTACCTGACGTATGCATTGTTCAAATCTTCCACAATGTTGCGGATTACGTCAACCAAACCGTAAACGTCTGTGGTAAGACGGCCTATTTCGTCACCCGACAGGTTGGTTTCCCTGTTGATGTTTATGCGCCCTGCACTTACATCCGAAACAACGTGGGTGAGATGTCTGACCGGTGCCAAAAGCTTGGTTATTATAAAGAACACGATAACAAGCGCGGCAAGAGTCAAGATAGCACCAAGTGTGATTACAAAGAACATTGTCGCGTTTCTTCTTGCGAAAACTTCTGTAAGCGGCAACGCCAAAAGCACAGAGCCTAACTGTTCGCCGCCGGGGGCGTAGAACGGCATAAAATATGCGGAATACGGTGCGCCGAACAGCATCATTGTGCCGTTTACGGACGTACCTGCGCGGTGTGCGGCAATAAGATTCGGGTCTGTAAGGTAAGTGCCCACAACACTGCCGCCGCGTTCGTCCGTAAATGTGGACGAGATACGCACAATGTTGCCGTTATCGTCTTCGCGGAAGATTGTGATTTCCGCGTTGTACTGCTGGGAAAGTGCTTCAACAGCTTCCGGCGTATCCAGCGCGTAACCCACAACAAGTACGCCTATTATTTCGCCTTGGTGGAAAATAGGAACAGATGAACGTATGGGAATAAGGCGGTTGCCCACAGGGGTGTATGCCACGGAAACGATACCCTCTAACGCTTCCAGCAAAGAAACCGTGCGGAACGCATCGCCGTAGCGGTGCGGCTCGTCCGTTCTGGCAAGCACGTATGTGTCTGCACCTGCAACGGTTAGGTAAGTAACATTGTAGTCACGCACAAGTTGATTACCCACGCGCAAAATTTCTTGCGTGTTTCCTGTCAGAACAGCGGGGGCAAGGCGCGGGTCGTACGAAAGCTGTAAGCCTACGTCAATAACGTGGCGACGGATGTCGTCCGTAAATTCCCGCATACCATAAGATGCGGCATCCAACCGCTCTTGGATAAGATAGTCGTTAAACTCGCTGAACCTTGTGATTGTACTAAACAGCACAACCGCCAACAACGCGACTATCAGCAAACCTGTGGGCAAAATAATCTTTGCCTTGAAACTCATGTTTTTCATTGCAAATATCCTCCCTGTTTTGGTATTCGCTATTCGACATCCCCAAGTGTCAATAACGTAACATTAGCGTTGACCAGAATAACACAAAAAATCTGTGTCGGACAAGACGATTTTTGTAATTTTTTTGTTTTGTGTTTTTTGTTGTGGTTTTTTTTGTTGCTTTATGTATCAAGATTTGCATTAAGATTCTGCAAATAAATGCACGCTATCAAATACAGCGTAGCCTAATATGGTTTGTTTATCGCACTGTAATCGAGCATCAAAATCAAAGTACATCATATCGGTCAACGGGTCGTATGTGGAAACACATTGATGCAGTATCGACCGCCCAATAAGACAATCAAAGTTATTTGTTTCAGGCACAGTTACAGTCAGATTTTTGAAGTGCATTTTTCCCAGATAAAAGTGTGGAAGAATATATATCGGCGCATCTTGCTCTTTGCCAATAACACCTTTTACTTTTACTTTTCCTACGGGTTGCAGTTGTTTACCGTCCTCACCTCGCACTTTGCGAAGTATCAGTTTCATGCGCTTGCTTGAAATACTTGTATTCTTTGCGCCACTATCCAATAACGCAAGAAACCTATCGCTAAATCCCAACTCGAAGCCCCCTGCACTTACTACCACAGAACTCAATTGGAATGGCTTAAAATTCTCCAAATAATTTTCTGTTTTTACATTTGGTTCTGCAAATTTCACAGTACCACCCCCCCGAGAAAGCTATCTAAACGAGCGGCCTGCAATGCAGAACCAAGTGAAATGCCTATTCCAAAAGCTGTTACCCCTCTGGATTCCATAGTTATACAATAATTTTCCATATATTCTTCTGCCTTTTCTTCATCATCGGGACTGCATACGAACAAAACATACGAGTCTCCGAAAGGTTTGTTTGCCACTGATACAAAAATTTTATCCGGATACTTATTCCAAAGCTGTTCAATGGGTCCAAAATCTATGGCATCGTTGCCCCAATAATCTTTTAACATAATGCGGTCACCTCCTACTTTTTGATTATACCATAAGTGGTGTACGCAAATAACAAAAAAATCGGCCTGCAGTAAGCCGATTTTTTCTGTTTTTTTGCTGTTGTTTACACAACACCCTGTGCCAACATTGCTTCTGCAACTTTTTTGAAGCCTGCGATATTCGCGCCTGCAACAAAATTGCCTTTCATATTGTACTCTTCGGCGGCGGCAGACATTTTTTGGTAGATGCCTGCCATTATGTCTTGCAGTTTGTTGTCTACCTCTTCAAATGTCCAGCTTAGGCGCATACTGTTTTGGCTCATTTCAAGGCAGGAAACTGCAACGCCGCCCGCGTTTGCGGCTTTACCCGGCGCAAAGAATATGCCTTTTTCAAGGAAAACATCTACCGCTTCTGCGGTACAGGGCATATTCGCGCCTTCGCCAACGGCAATGCAACCGTTTGCCGCAAGGGCTTTTGCGTCCGCTTCATGCAATTCGTTTTGAGTGGCGCAGGGCAGTGCTATATCGCAGGGTACGTTCCACAAGCCTGTGCCCTCCGTGTATTTCGCGCTTGGGCGGGCTTTTGCGTACTCGCTTATGCGCTCACGGCGGTTTAGTTTTAAGTCTTTCAT
Source organism: Defluviitaleaceae bacterium (assembly GCA_009788055.1). Lineage (GTDB taxonomy): Bacteria > Bacillota > Clostridia > Lachnospirales > WQUN01 > WQVC01. The sequence goes on from WQSG01000025.1 coordinate 17,751, forward strand.
AAGGTCAAGGTCTAAACCGTCGGGGTCGTGAACAAAGCCACCTGAATCGCTCATGGTAATGGGGATTCCGCCAAGTTGATAGGTTTTTTCCGCCGCAAAAATCGCAACATTGCCGCTGCCGGAAATACTGCATTTTTTGCCGTCAAAACCGTTTTTCGCGCCCTTTAAGATATTGTCCATGAGGTACAGCAAACCGTAACCCGTGGCTTCCGTGCGCCCCAAAGAGCCGCCGTATGTTAGTCCTTTGCCCGTCAAAATACCTTCGTAACGCCCAACAATGCGCTTATACTGCCCGTACATATATCCAACTTCGCGCGCGCCAACGCCGATATCCCCTGCAGGGACGTCCTCGTCGGGGCCCAAGTATTTGCAAAGTTCCGTCATAAGGCTTTGGCAAAAACGCATAACTTCCGCATCGGATTTACCCTTGGGGTCGAAATCCGCGCCGCCTTTTCCGCCGCCGATTGGCAAGCCCGTTAGCGAATTTTTAAAGACTTGTTCAAAGCCCAAAAATTTCAAAACACTCAAATTAACAGACGGGTGAAAACGCATTCCGCCCTTATACGGCCCAATCGCGCTGGAAAACTGCACGCGGTACGCCGTGTTTACCTGCACCTGATTTTTGTCGTCCAACCAAGGCACCCGAAACACAATTGCCCTTTCCGGAATAGACATCTTTTTTAGAATGCCCGCTTCCTGATACTTCGGCTCGTTGTCTACAACAGGGGCAAGTGCGGAAAATACTTCTGTCATCGCTTGGTGAAACTCCGATTCGCCCGGCGTTTTTCCAATTACTTCTTGGATTAAATTTTTCGTGTACGACATAAATCATCTCCTCAAATATTTTTTCACTTTTTCCGTTGATAATTATACATTTTTTTGCGGCGATTGCAAAAAAAATATTAGAACGCTTCTTATTGATTAAGCGGTTCGTTGTATCGCGCAATTCTTTCAAGAATGCGCACGGCGTCCGCGCCCTCTGCGGGCGTTGGCTGAAAATCGTTGCGATACCGCACAGACGACATGAAAACGGGAATGATATTCGTCTCATTGTACGGCGTAAGTTCGCCGCGATAGAACGTGAATTTTTGCTGAAAAATAAACGCGTCTTGGTCGGCAGGGTTTGCGTTTCCGCCGAAAGAAAAATCTGCCAGTGAGTACACAATAAACCGCCCCGCGTATTCCTCAATGCCCTGAATAACATGAGGGTGCGACCCAAGAACCAAATCCGCGCCCGCCCGCAAAGTAAACCGCCCTATGTTAATCTGATATGGTTGCGGAAAAGTCTCCAGCTCCACGCCCCAGTGGTTGAACGCAATAATTAACTGCGCTCCGTCGCGGCGCAGGCGTTCTATTGATGCTGTAACGCGGCGGCGGTTTTCTGCCGTATCCGCCCAAATGCTGTGCCCGAAAAGCCCCACCTTGATTCCGTTTACTTCCTTTATTAGTAGCGTTTCGTTACCGAAATATTCCACCCCAACATAGCGCAACGCGTCTTGCGTATCGCGATAGCCCTGCATACCAAAATCGCGGGAATGATTATTCGCGATGGTAACGGCATCAATATTACCCGCCGAAAGCACCTGCGCAAAATGCGGCGGCGCACGAAAAAGAAACTCCTTATCCTGCGGCGCGGCGATAATATCCGTCAACGCCCCTTCCAAATTTACAATCGAAAGACAGCTTTCGTAAAAGATATGCGCCACATTCGCAAAAAAAATACTGTGGTCATACCCGCTTTCGCGAAACTCCCGCATAAATTCATGATACCCGCGCCAGCGGTGGTCGCCGCCCAACGTAACATCCCCAGCCGCCGAAACCAAAACCGTAACCGTGTACGGACACGAAATATCATCCGCGTCTTCCTCCTGCGGCTCTTTTTCCTCTATGTACTCCACAATCGGCGGCGGCGCAGGCGTCCAAATTTCACCCGCACTCCCCTTCTCCGCAAACACAACCAAAACCTCGTCCCCGCCACCCAACACGCCAAAATAAACCATCGCCGCAACCGCCCCGCCACCCAGCGCGAGAGTCATACACATTGTAATAATCGTAACTGTTAAAAATTTCACTTTTTAACACTCCCTTTAAATTCTCGGGGGCTCTGCCCCCGAACCCCCGCAAACTTTTTGAAAAAAGTTTGAACAAAAACTTTAAATTTGGACTGGCGATAAACGATTTCGTATCCCCAAAACCGCGCGTATGCGCGGTTTTGAGTTAGGGGTCAAGGGGACTTGTCCCCTTGCAGGGGGGATTGGGGGACGGAGTCCCCCAAGGTCTTATCTTTATCTTTTCAGATTAAGCCGCCAGTCCAAATCGCCGCGGTTAAGGGCGAGAAGGAGGAGTTCTGCGGTGGCAAGGTTGCTTGCAATGGGGATGTTTTGGGAATCGCAAATTCGCAAGAGGGAGTCTATGTCGGGTTCGTAATGCTTGGGGTTGAGGGGGTCTTGCAGGAAGATTACGAGGTCTATGTCGTTTAGCGAAACTTGCGAACTAAGCTGTTGCGCCCCGCCAAGATGCCCCGCAAGATATTTTGACACGTGCAAGTTTGTTGCGTCTTCCACAATTTGCCCCGTTGTTCCCGTGGCAAAAATTTTGTGATTACTCAAAATGTGTCTGTATGCAACGCAAAGGTTTGCCATCAATTTTTTCTTATTATCATGCGCTATTAATGCGATGTTCATTTGTCTTCCTCCGTTTCGGGCTGGTCGAACATGGACTTGGGCTTGCGCGGCAAGCCAACATTAAGCACCATCCCAATTGCAATCATATGCACCCAAATCATAGAGCCGCCGTAGGAAAGAAACGGAAACGGCATTCCCGTATTGGGCAGAAGGTCTGTTGCCACACCAACGTGAAAAAACGTCTCAAAAATAAGCATTCCCGCAACACCGGCGGCAATAAGTTTGCCCTCTGTGTCCACGGCTTTAAGCGCGATACGAATGCAACGCACAATCACAAACGCCACAACTCCAAGAAGCGTAACCGCACCCACAAAACCAAACTGCGTTGCGGCAACGGAAAACACAAAGTCGTTATGCCCCAGAATGATATACGGGTTTTCCAAAAATCCGCGCCCCGTAAGCCCGCCCGTGCCAATGGCATACAACGAGCGTTCTGTTTGATACCGCGCCCATTGGTCTGCCATTTCTGGGCGCAAAAAGCTTTCAATGCGCCGCCACTGCCACTCGCTTAAAAATCGCGTTAGAATAATCGGCGTTTGCCGCTGTAAATCGAACCAAACAACAATGCCGACAGGCGCGATAACCGCCGCCGACACCAAAATAGTGCGCCAATACAAACCGCCGACAAACAGCACCACCAGCGATATACTCAAAACCACCATAGACGCCGAAAACGAAGGTTGCATAAACACCAGCAAAACAGGCACGATAATCAAAATAGCAAGCGGCACAAGCAACAGCGGACGGTTGAACCTATCCTTAAAAACATCCAAAAACTTAGCCATAAAAATTGTCATAAAAATTTTAGCAAACTCGGAAGGTTGCATACTCAAAAACCCAATAAACGGCACAGGAATCCAAATCCACCGCGCAACGCCCGTATGGTCGTCCGCGCCGATAATCATTACAACAACCAGCAACAGCAACATCAAGCCATAAATATACACATAAAACCGTGTGATAAAATGATAATCAATCATCGAAAACGCAACCATAAGCACAGCCCCGGAAATAATAAACATCCGTTGCCGCCGCCAAAGCCCGCCGTCACTATTAACAATCATGCGCGGAATAAGCTCCGCATTTGCAGACGCATAAATCATCACAACGCCAAAAACGCCCAGCGCGATAACCGCCAGCGCGAGCAAATAATCATACGATTTCGGGACTTGTTTCCAGTGCATATTATTTCCCTACTTCTTTTTCTTGCGCATATTTTTGATGGGAATATTCGCGTACAGAACGGGTACGGTTTTGTTGTTGTCGTCCGTGGTTTGTTCGATGTTAATGTCCATGCCGATTGCCTCGTCGATGTCCATATATTTTGCGATTACCTGCATGATATCGTTTTTCATCATCTCAAGAAGGTCTGTGGAGCAATTTGCGCGGTCGTGAATAAGCACGAGTTTTAAGCGGTCTTTCGCCACAGAGCCGGACTGTGGTTTTTTAGAGAAAATGTTTTTTAAAAATTCCATGTCCAACGCCCTCCTATTTATTGAAAAGTTTTTTCTTTAGTTTTGCCATAAAACCGGTAGGAATATCTAAATCCATAAGAGGCACGGTTTCGCCGTTCATGCGGCGGCAGATATCGCGAAACGCTTGCCCCGCAAAAGACTCTTTATCGCAAACACAAGGCTCGCCCTTGTTTGTTGCGATAACAATGCCCTCGTCATCGGGCACAACGCCCAGTACGTCTATTGCCAAAATTTCGGTTACGTCTTCCAGTGCCATCATGTCGCCGCGTTTCACCATGTTCACGCGGATTCTGTTTAGGATTAACAATGGCGAACTAACTTCTGCCGCTTCCAGCAAACCGATAATTCTATCCGCGTCACGCACGGCAGAAACCTCCGGCGTTGTTACAACAATTGCCTTATCCGCGCCCGCAATCGCATTTCTGAAACCCTGTTCAATTCCCGCAGGGCAATCCAGAATTACATAGTCGAATTCTTCGCGCAACTGTTCGCAAAGTTTTTTCATTTGTTCGGGCGTAACCGCGTCTTTGTCCTTCGTCTGCGCCGCAGGCAACAAATGCAACGTAGGGTAACGCTTGTCCTTTATAAGAGCCTGCTTCAAGCGGCATTTGCCCTCAATTACGTCAATCAGGTCGAAAACAATTCTGTTTTCCAGCCCCATCACAACGTCCAAATTCCGCAGACCAATATCCGCGTCAACAAGAACAACTTTTTTCTCCAACAGCGCAAGCCCCGCGCCCAAATTTGCGGTAGTCGTAGTCTTACCAACCCCGCCCTTACCTGATGTGATTACATAAACTTCTCCCATTTTAAATATCTCCCTCTGTATTTTTTAAAGCGGCCCTATGAAAACTTGCCCGTCTTTTATATATGCGTAAGCCGCCGCAGAACGTACATTTTTTGCCGTGTCCGGCACGTATGAAATCAGCCCTGCTATGCGCAGTTGCGTCGGGCGAAGAAACAGCGCGGAAACGAAACATGATTCATCACCGCTTGCGCCCGCGTGAGCCATTCCTTTTAATGCGCCCAGAACGACGACATTGCCATCAGCAACAATTTCGCTGCCGGGGTTGACGTCGCCCATAATCACAACAGAGCCTTTATACTTGATGCTCTGCCCTGAACGCAACCCGCCGTGATAATACGCCGTAAGGCTTTCCTTTTTGCCGCTGTTCCTCGGAACGGAAGACGGATGCGCGGGCGATTCCGCGCCCTCGGAATCCTCGCCGAAAACCGAGACCTCTCCCGCCCCTACTGCCCCGTTTGCGTTTCCATTCCCGTTCGGCGTGACAAAATCTTCGCCCTGCACAAACGTGATATCCAAGTTGGTTTCCTCCGTGATTATATCAATAAGCGTCTTTTCGGCAAAGTCGTCCAGCTCCCGCCCTTTGAACGCGACCTTCGTATCTGCCCCGTCAAAAAACTGCTTGCCCTGCGAAACCTTCTTCCGCAAACTTTCCTTTATTGCCTCAAAATCCGCCTCGGCATCAAGGATAATGCTAATGCCGTCCTTCTGCCCTTTCAGTGTTACAATCTGTTTGGTAGCCATAATTCCCCCGTGGTTCGTATTTTTTAACTTTCACTGCCGCTCTCATCTTTTTTCTTTATTCCATACTCCAGTGCCACGCCGATACCCGCGCCTACGGCTGTTCCTATCCCTGCCCCTATAGCGATATCGCCTGTAATAACCCCAAACACCACTCCAATTCCGGAACCAATCCCTGCACCCAGCCCAATATACATACCGCCGTTACCCTGCTCGCATTCATTCCGTTTTTTGTTCGCAATATTTTTATCATCGTTCATTACACTACCTCCGCAGTTTTGTTCAGTTGGTTACTATATAATCGCGTCGCATCATCTTCCGCCCATTGCCTTCTCAACGCTGCCATTGTTTCATTACGGCTTGCTGTCATGTCAAACCTCTCCTCAAAAAAAATTAGGGGGTCAAGGGGACTACGTCCCCTTGCAGGGGATTGGGGACGGAGTCCCCGAGGTCTTTCTCTCTATTCCCGCAAGGTATTCAGCGGCAACGGATGCTCAGGGGCGGCATCAATGCCCAGTGCCGCGCCTATTACATCGCGGGAAACGTGTGCCGCCATCTGTGAAAAAGCGCGGGTGGAACTGAACGGCACGTTTACGTAAATTGCAATTTGCGCTTCTTCGTAAGGGGCGAACGCGCCAAACGCGGTGTGAGAAAAGCGATTGCCAACCTGTTCTGCCGTGCCTGTTTTGCCCGCAACGCGGATTGGAAAGTTGCGGAAAACCCCGATTGCCGTGCCGCCCGCGCCCGGCTCTGTTACAAGGCGCATTCCTTCGATTATAGCGTCCCATGTGGTGTCTGAAATTTCAACGGCGGTTTCTGTGGGCGTGGGCGTGTTGCGTTGAATGGGATTGCCCGCGTAGTCTTCAATCAGCCCTACAAGGCGCAAGGGGTACGTGCGTCCTCGGCTTCCGATTATCGCCATGCCACGCGCCATTTGCGCGGGGGTGTAGTCGTTGTAGCCTTGCCCGATTGTCACCTGCGCGGTGTCGCCGTCACGCCAGCGCAAATCATGCACGGATGCGTTAGGGTTAAATATTCTGCCGCGGTGAATTTTAAATTCGGGCGATGCCATGGTGTTTCCCAAATATCCTTGATTTACGAATTGCTGATGAACTTCGCCGATTTCAACGCCTGTTGGGTCGTTAAGCCCGAAGAATTCCATGTAACGGTTTAGGGTTGTGATTCCGTCCAGCGTACTGCGTGACGCATGACGCGAATTGCCAAGACGAAAGCCGCATTCCGCGAAAAAGAAATTACAGCTTACCGCAATCGCTTGCATTACGTTTATGCTTCCGTGGCCGCCGCTGTGCCAGCACCGCACGGGCGGAATGCCCGAAGCCGTATGCCGAACGCCATCGAAAATGCGAGTGTTCGGCCCGATAACGCCCTCTTCAAGAGCGGCGGCGGCGGTGAACATCTTAAATGTAGAACCGGGCGCACGAGTCTCCATAAACGGACGGTTTGTCATTGGGTGGGTGGGGTCAAGTTCGTTTATGTGGCGGAAATATTCGGCGTCAAAGGTATTCACCAGCCTGTTATTGTCATAGGACGGGTACGAAACCGCCGCCAGAACATCCCCCGTGTGAATGCACGTTACCACTACAGAACCCGTGGAAGGGTCCATATTAAACATCTGCGGGGTAAGTTCGCGGGAACGTATTTTTTCTATGAGAACATCCTGCGCCGTTCGCGGGCGGGAAATAAGTTGCTCTGCGATTTCGCCGTAGGGGTCAGAAATTTGCTCCGTGCCGATTAGCGTAAGCAACATTTTTGCGGGCGAAATAAAACCTTCACGTATTCCTTCTATTAGAATGCTCTGGATTCGCTCTTCGCTTTCGCGGCGGGCGGTAGCTTCGGGATACCGCGCCAGAATATATTGACGCATTGCAAAAGCCGCGTTATCAGGCTCGGCGTCCAACACGCGCCGAATATTCAAATTATGCCCGCGCATGAAAGACATAAACGCCGCCTCGGGCGTGGTCATTTGGTCACGCGGGATATTGCGCAAAGTTAGCCGCCTGATTAGTGCTTCACTTAACGCTTCCTCCAAAATGTGAAACGCCGCCATTTGCAGTTCAAGGTCAATTGTAAGAAAAACTCGATTGCCCGGCTCGGGGTAACTGTCCCACGTTGGAGCGGAAACACGCCGCCCCGCAGAATTTACTTCAAAGGTCTGTTGCCCTGATGTTCCGCGCAGATGATGTTCCATGGAAAGTTCCAGCCCTGCCCGCCCGAACAAGTCTTCCGCAGTGTAACCGCGATGAGTGTTACGCGCAAGCTGTTCCGCCGTAATCGGACGCAGATATCCCACCATATGCGACACATATCGCCCCGCAGGATACTTGCGCAAAGTTTTAATATCCGTAAAAACCGCGCCGAACATCAAATTCTGCTCTTCAATTGCCGCGATTGTTTTTGCAGAAATATCATATGCCACAACAAAAGGAACGGGCGTGTAATTGCTCCAGTCCAAGAGCCGTTGATAGAAAATTGGTGCGCGTAAATTCATAACACGCCGCGCATCTTCGTTGGAAAGTTCTTCGCAAATGCCGAACTGGTCGCGCAAGAAGTACCATGTTTCCTCCGCAGTAGCATATCGCGGATTAGGCACTGCCATATCTTCCTTCCAACGAAATTCTTGCCGCGCTATGTTTGCTTCCGACGGCCCCGTAAACAAAAACTCAAAGGGTTCTTCCCGCGAGATTGGGAAATCGTCCACATATTGCTCGCCGTTTCGTTCGAACAAAAGTGCAAGTTCAAGCAAGGCCTCATTGGTAATCACGACACTTGGGTCAAGTTTCGCAACAAAAACAGGGACGTTTACCGCAAGCGGCCGCCCGTGTCTGTCGTAAATTGTGCCGCGCCGCGCCGCAACAGAACGCGTTACAAAACGCGACTGCGGCGGTGCCGCAACAAATGTATCCGCCATAACAATTTGCAATTCAAAAAGCTGTGCAAGCAATACATAAAAAAGCACCACCGCAACAAGAACCAGCCACAAAATACGGTTGGTTAAAAAGCGGCTTAGTACCCGCCAAACATCGCGCGATAATTCTTTAAGTTCAAATCTCAAGCCCGAACACCTCACGCTTTTCTATCCGTGAATTTACAAAATGAAGGAACGCATACAGCGGAACAGACAAACTTGCGGTATAAATCGTTTTAGGCAGAATAATCGTTCTAAAATACAGCCAAAAATTCAACTGCCCAAACACCATAATAGACGTAATATACAATACAAACTGATACATCAAACTTACACCAACCACCACAAAAAACGGCAAAAAGTAATTATCCTTAAAAAAATCTCTAAACGGCTTGCCGCAAACATATCCCGTCAAAAAACCCAACAGGGAAAACAGCCCCACAAACAGCCCGCTTTGCAAATCCTGAACCAGACCCACGACAAAGCCAAAAATCGCGCCCTCAATATCGCCCCGCAACACCGCATAGCTAACAATAAGCACCAGTGCGGTATCGGGCGTAACAGCCATAATTGCAAAGTGCGGAAACAACGTACTCTGCAAAACAAAATTTACAATAATCAACAGACCCATAACAATTATTCGTATCACACTTCATACCTCATTTTTTGAAGAAAGACCTTGGGGGCGTTGCCCCCAATTCCCCCACAAGGGGAGTGAAAGCTTCCCACCTTCGGCGGGAACGGCTCTTCAAGCCGCCGGCTTTCGCCGGGCTATACTTGCCCCTATATTTTTAAAATTCTTGGTTTCTTAAATTGTCGTGATAATATTGCATGACTTTTTTGAAATCTTCTTCGTGTTTTTTATCTTCGCTGGTGGCGGTTATGATTAAGGCGCGGGTAAATAATAATCTGTCCAAGGATATTACATACATTGACGAAACATCAACAGCGTCTTTCAAGAAAAATTCGTAATCGAATAAATGTATACTGCGCCACATCTCAATGTCATCTATTGTAACGCCCAAGTCCCCCCGGATGTCTCTCCTGTTATCTGGGTACTTTGCGGATATTTTTTTGGTAATCTTCATTGCAAATTACGAGGTCAATATCCGCACCTTTTCGCATACCGTAAAACTCCATTGCTTTGCCGCCAATGATTATCGGCTTTCTAGTAAATGTTAAATTACGCGCCGAAATCTTATTTTCGATTTCTTCAATTATATTGTTCACGGATATTCCTCCAAAACGCCCAGCCTTATTGTGTCGACGCAAACTCTCTAAATCGCTTTAATGCGTTTATAACGGTTCCATGTGATTGCTTGCCGAAATCTTCTTTTTCTCCGCCGATATCATAAAGGTCAACAACTGCATTAACATTTTCGGCAAGTTTTGCCCATGTTAGCTGTTCTTGTTTGCATACTTTATCAATGCTCTTGACATAGCCATAAACGGTTGATGGATTCCCCTTCTCAGTAGTTTGCTTGTATCCTATGTTAATCAGATAAGATTCAAATTATTCTTTCATGAGTACTGCCATATCTGCGTCATCTCCTCGTTGAGTACGTTTATTCTCGGGGTGTTGCTTAATTTTTGATAAAAGTTTTTTATCAAATGTAAATACTTTTGCATCCTTTACAACGTGATAGGCGTACAGTAACGTATCTACAAAATCTAATCCGGATTGGCTGAACGTTTCTAATGCCAAAACAACAACGTCTCTATCCTGTGTCTTTACATTTTCTAAATCTAAAAACAGTATAAGAACCTCGTGAATTTCCGTTCTGGGCAACTTATAAACTTTATCAAGAACATAGACAACCTCGGCAAGCACTTCATTTCGTATGGTAACTACGTTATCCTTTAGAAGTTCATCCACTTGGTCAGCCATTTCCTCGTTATCGTATAGAATATATCGAAGTATGACATTTGCATCAACTAACAACATATTTATCTTTAACCGCCTCTCCCCATGCTTCTTTTTCAATCGGTATAAGTTCCGGATTAGCATACTGATTAATAATACCTTTAATACTCTTGCGCCCGCTTGGAATGGGCTTTTCGCAGAGTATGATTATTTTGACATCAGAAGAAAACCCTTGGAGGTATTCGCCGGGAATATCAATTTTGCCGTCTTTCACCTTGGTATGAAATTCAACAGCATACACAACATACCAACTCCTTTGGTTTAATTTTTTGCCGTAATACAAAAAAACTATAGAAATTTACTCCGCATCCCTTCGCATATCGCGGATGGTTTGGCCGTCGCTGAAAACTTGGTTGATGACAAGCACCATTTCCAGATTTGCGAGGTTTGCGGCGGGGCGGATTATGGCGTGGCGTGTTAGGCCGTCGGGGTTGGTGTGGATGGATTGAACTTCGCCGAGGAGAAGGCCTGCGGGGAATACGGAACTATCGGTAGAGGTGAGGATTTCATCGCCCGGCATTATTTGGGCATGGGCTTCTATGTGGTTCATGCGAAGAAGGCCTTGTTGCATTAGGGAGATGTCGCCGGTTGCAATGCCGAAATCGTCTGTGCGGGAAGCGGTTACGGCGGCGTAAAATCGGCTGTCTAAAACGGATACGAATTGGGAGGATGTTGGATTTACATAACGAACTACGCCCGCAAGGCCGCCGTCTGCGATTATTGGCATCCATGGTTCTACGCCGTCGTTTGCGCCACGGTCTATGCGGAAGCTACGGTACCAGTTGTTTGGGTCTTGCGCGATTACTCGTGCGCCCATGGTGGGTAGGTGTGAATATTGTTGGTGCATATTTAATGCGGCGTTTAGCATTGCGTTTTCTTCCGCCGCAAGGGAAAGCCGATGGTTTTCAAATTCCAAGCGATTGATTTCGGCTTGAAGTTCGCGGTTTTGGACGATTAGGTGCTGGTTGTTCGCAATTGCGGAAAAATTGCCGCTAACCCAAGAAACAGCGGAGTTTAGCCCGCTTTGCATTGGCGTTACAACATACGAAAGCCCGCCGGATACTATGTTTGAACCAATCCCGGGGCTTATGGTTAAAATGATTGCGATAACACAAATACCTATGCCGGACAGCAAAAAAGCCCGCCTGTGATTTTCCAAAAATTCCATTGCTACCTCTTCATTTTTCCATGGGTGACAAGTACCCCCTGCAACTGTTTGAAATGCTCCAACACAAGCCCCGTTCCCAGTGCCACGCAGTTTAGCGGTTCGTCTGCGATAATTGTGTTAATGCCCGTTTCCAGCCGGATTAATTCGTCCAGCCCTTTTAGTAATGCGCCGCCGCCCGCAAGGGAAATGCCCGACGCCATTACGTCTGAGGCGAGTTCGGGCGGGGTTTTTTCAAGGGTAAGTTTTATCGCGTCTATGATTTTGCCCACGGGTTCGTCCAGCGCGTTTTTTGCGTCTTCTTCCGTAAGCGTTACCGTGCGCGGCAAACCCGAAACCAAATCGCGCCCGCGAACGGGCATGGAATTGCTCTTGTCGGGATTATATACGCAGCCTATGTTAATTTTAATGTCCTCGGCGGTGCGGTCGCCAATGGCAAGCCCGAACTCGCGCCGAACAAAATTGATTATGGTATTGTCAAGTTCGTCGCCCGCCGTGTGCAGTGACTTGCTTGTTACAACCCCGCACAACGAAATTACCGCAACTTCGCTTGTTCCGCCGCCGATGTCAACTATCATGCTTCCCGTGGGTTCGGAAACGGGTAAGCCCGCGCCAATCGCCGCCGCCATTGGCTCTTCAATCAGCCCCACGCATCTTGCGGGAACGCCTGCGGAAATCGTTGCCTCTTCTATTGCGCGTTTTTCAACCTCTGTCACGCCGCTGGGTACGCACACAACAACGTGCGGCTTACGCGCAAACAGACGCTTTCCACGCGCCTTGCTGATGAAATACTTTAACATGGAGCGCGTTGTTGCAAAGTCTGCAATAACGCCGTCTTTCAGCGGGCGAATGGCAACGATAGAGCCGGGTGTGCGCCCAATCATCTGCTTTGCCTCGTCTCCTACCGCCATCACCTTATTTGTTGTCGTGTTGATTGCCACAACAGAAGGCTCGTTCAAAATTATGCCCTGCCCTTTGGCAAAAACAAGTGTGTTTGCCGTGCCAAGGTCTATCCCCAAATGATGCGTAAACATTTTTTTCCTCTTTCATATGTGCTTGCCTACTGTTACACAGTATTGCCGCAACAGGAAAATTTAACCACCACAAAAAAGCCTGCCCGGAAAAATTCCGAGAGCAAACATAATTATCACACAAAACGGTATTTTTTTCAAACTTTCTTTGCGGAATTGTTTAGACCTGTCCTGCAACCGTTCGCCGCCGTCTTTGCGGTCAAAATTCCGCAATTCTGCGTCGGTTGCTCCTAGCGAACGCTCCACGTTCGCGTCGTCGCTACCTCCTTGCCTTGCAAAATTTTGCCGCGCAAATTCGGCAACGCCCGGTTGCAGGACAGGTCTTTTATCTTTCTTTCACCTCAATTCTCGCGCTCATTCCTATGCGCAAATCCGAACTTGCCTGTGTTACTTGTATTTCCGTTTCAAAAGTTGGAACGGGAATAAACGGCGATGCCGACGGGCTTATTCTGCTGATAGTCCCCGTGTGCGTACCGCTTGCGCCGTCTGGAAATATGCTGACGTCCATGCCGAGCGAAATGCTTGCAATATCGTATTCGCGAAAGCCCGTTATAACGCGCAAATTTTCCGTGTCTGCCACGACGAACATAAGCCCCATGCCTATCGACCCCTCGTTTGCGATTCTCGCGGTGACGGTGCCGTCGATGGGCGCGGTTAAAATTGCGTCTTCCATTTGGCGTTCCATTAGCTGAATTGCAATTTCCAAAGGCTCTAAATTTGCGGCAAGTTCTGCGGAAACCAAACTGCCGCGAAGCATATCAATCTCTTGGTTTGCGGCGGAAGTTGCGGCGGAAAGCAATGCACGGGCGTTTTGCTCCGTCACGATTGCGGCGGAAAGACCCGTTCGCAATTGCTCGATTATTCGCCGCTCTGCGTCCAGTGCCGCGTCCAAAGCGCGAGATGCGTCTGCGTATTGGTTGCGAAGATGCGTGATGCCCGTCTCCGCTTGCCGCAAATCGTCGCGGGACGCCACCCCCGATTCATACAAACTTTGAACATTTGCGAAAGTCGTTTCCATTGCGGATAACTCTGTTCGTACCGCAGTAACCCCACTCGCCGCCGCCATTACGTGCGGATTGCTTCCGTCCGCGTAATCCCGCACGGCATTATCATAATTTAATTGCGAAATCTCAAGATTTACAACCGCCCCGTTTAACGCCGCTTCCGCACCCAAAATGTGCATATTCGTATTGCGCGCAAGATTGGCTTCCGCTTCCGCCAGCATTCGCCGCGTTTCCCGAACCGCGTGTTCCGTGCCTTGGCGCGTTGCTTCCAGCGTGGCTTTTTGCTGTGCAATTGCCAATTCCAAATCGGTTGTATCCAGCACCGCCAAAACCTGTCCCGCACGCACCGCGTCACCCTCTTCCACATACACCCGCTCCACAGAAAGCCCCAACGTGCTGTACACATTTCGACTCTCAATACTTTCCACCACCCCGCGCACCGTTATCACCCTCGCACCAACAGGCGAATTTGCCTCCACCGTTCGTATAACGGGCGCAACCGCCGCCTCGGAACCGCAACCAACTAAACCCACGCCAAAAGCCACAACCATCAGCAAAACAAAAAATTTCTTCATGCCAAACCATTCCTCTCCAAAGTTAAAGTTTTTTGTCGAACTTTTTTTCAAAAAAGTTCGTGGGGGTTCGGGGGCAACGCCCCCGAGAACTCACCCTCACGCATATTTGTAAACCTTCCTGTATTTCCACAACAAAAACACAGCTACGCCCAGCGTCAAGATATCACGGGCGGGCATTGCAATCCAAACGCCGTCTACGCCCCAGCGGTTCGCAAACAGGAAGGTGAAGCCGATTATGAAAACCAAACCGTTGCAGACGGCTATAAAGCCGGACTTTATTCCGTCGCCGAATGCGGTAAAAAATGTGGACGCAAAAATATTTACGGAAGCGATTGCAAAAGTGACTGCAACAACGCGCAACCCCGTAAAAGACATATCGTAAACGGGCAACGACAGCAAGAATGTGCCAACATATATGAACGGGTCTATGTCATATAGTTGTATAAAAAAATCTATAAACCCGAAGGCAAGCGCGGTCATTCCCAACGCCAGACACACGATTATTACAATGCTGTAGCTGAACAATTTTTTGATATTCCCGTCATCGCCCTTGCCGTAATTGTAGCTTATGATTGGCGAAATCCCCGACACAAAGCCGATAAAAACGTTAAGCGCAAGCCCCGACCCCGCAAGAATTATTCCTGCGGCGGCAACTGCCATCGGGCCGTCCAAATCCATAAGCACGTTGTTTACGGTAAGCTGTGTTATCGCGGCAGACATCATTCCAATCATCTCGGACACGCCGTTAATGGAACTTCTTGCAATAACAAATGCTTTAAATTTAGGCACAACAAAATATAAAATTCCGCGCTTGTTAAACCTGTTAAAAATGAAGAACGCAACGCCAACGAACGCGGGAATTGTGAAGCCGATTCCCGTAGCAATTGCCGCGCCCCGTATTCCCATATGCATTTGGTAAATGAAAACGTAATTGAGCGCGGCACTTGCAAGCCCCTGCAAAATGGACGCAATCATTCCGTAATGCGCTTTGCCCTCGGTTATCAAAAATTGTTGCAAAACAATTCCAAGCCCGCCAAGGGGCAAGAACGGCAGAAGCGGCATCATGTATCCCAGCGCGATTTCATGCACGTAAGAGTCCACGCCCAAAATCCACAAAATCGTATCGGGAATAATAAATCCGATTATCGTGACGGCAACAATCGCCAAAAACGAAGCAATCGTAAGCAACGAAAGGTCTTTTCTTGCGTGTTCCACGCGCCCCTCGCCCACTTCTTTTGCAACAAGCGCGTTCCCGCCAATGCCCAGCATAAAGCCGATAGACATTGCAAACATGATAAACGGCGAAACCAGCCCCACCGCAGAAAGCGCGTATGCGTCTATAAATCGTGCCGCAAAAATGCCGTCCACCAACCCCGAAACGCCCACCACAACCATGGAAATTATCGTTGGCACCGAAAACGAAAAAAGAAACCACGGCGTAATTTTTTTATCCAATTGCGGGTCAACTGTTTGTTCCATTTCACACCTCACCTAATTGAGAACAGGAAAACTTGCCCTCGCGTTTGTGCCCAAAAAAAGCGACAAATCAATATCATCCGTGATGGTTATTTCAACGGGTAGTGTTCGCGTTATGCGTCTGAATGTTCCCGTTTGCACAACTATCGCGCCGCCGTGCAGTTCAACCTCCGTTATTCGGCTGATGTTCGACACATACCCCGCGAAAGTTTGCCCGCGTATACCGTCCAGCGTTACCGCAACGGGCTGGCCGAGGATTATGTCCTGTATATCCGATTCGTATAGATTCGCTTGAATATGCAAATTGTTTACATCCGCGATTGTTGCCAGCGGTTGCATCGGCATAATGTGTTGACCTTCCACCACGTTTGTGCTTACAACCACGCCGTTTATCGGACTGCGGAAAGTTTCGCCATGCTGTATCCAGCCGACAACTTGGTCTTCTTCAACGCGCTTGCCTTCGTAAAGCGTGAACCGCTCCAGTGCGCCCGGCATGGACGCCGCCACGGTTACATAATTGGTTGTAACGCGGGCATTGCCCGTGTTTATCGTGCGTTGTCCCGACAAAATAATAAACGCCGCCATGCCCACCGCGGCAATGATTGCAAGCGACATAACGCCGATTAAAAAACTCTTTGTGCCTTTTCCCATGTTATTTCTCCTCCTCAATCAACTTGAAATGTATGAATGCTTGCCGAATATCGTTTTGCCTGTGCGGCGGGCAAGGGTTTATTCTTTTTGCGCACGAACGCCGATTTATCGCACGCGCAGGGTTTAGCCCGCAGATTTCCTTCATGTGGGCTATCCACGTTCCCCGTGCCAAATAGCCATGACGTTCTTTGATGTACGCCTGTATATCTTTGTAGGTAGCCATTTTTTCACCTCCCCGTTGACATGGAACACTCTACTGTATACCATTATGTTACAGTCAATACCCCAAAGCAAGAAATTTTCATGTAGTCAACTCATAATTGCGGGAGGCTTTTTAATATGAATGCTGAAAATTTTACGGATGAACAATGCAAACAGTATCTTTTTGATAAACGATGGGCAAATGGTTTTGTATGCCCAAAATGCGGCGGCGGCGAATGTTTTAATATAAAATCTCGCGGGCTTTTTCAGTGCAAACACTGTAATTATCAGTCTTCCGTGACAGCGGGAACGCTCTTTGATAAAACCCGCACGCCGCTAAAAAAATGGTTTGCGGCAATCCGTTTGCTTGCGCAAAACGAAAAAATAAGCGCGGCAGAAATCGGGCGCGAAATTAACGTTTCGTATTTTGCGGCGGTTTCGGTATTAAAAAAAATTCGCCAAGCCGCCGAAACGGATTGCGAAATTGTAAACAGCTTACTCGCGAAATTCAAAATACCCGCCGACCCGCCAAAACCAACAGATGAAATTATTTTTACGGACGAAAAAAACAGCCTTC
Organism: Defluviitaleaceae bacterium; assembly: GCA_009788055.1. GTDB lineage: Bacteria > Bacillota > Clostridia > Lachnospirales > WQUN01 > WQVC01. The sequence continues at coordinate 34,986 of WQSG01000025.1, forward strand.
TGTCCATTGGGGAGATGGCTAAACTCACGGGCATGAGCATCAGGTCGTTCCGATATTATGAGCAAATTAATATATTAAAACCCGCGTACATCAACGAGGAAACAAAGTACCGCTATTATTCGCTCGAGCAACTTCAACTTGTGGAAATCATAAATTTTTGCATAGAACTTGACATTCCGCTGAAAGAATTGGCAGACCTTGAAGAACTGTACGGCGATATGGATTTTCAAAATTTCCTCTCACGGGGAAAAGAAATCGCAAAAAGAAAACTGGCGGCGATAAACAAAGGCCTGAAACTAATAGAACGCATAGAGCAGAAAATCGAAATTGAAAAGCAGTGCAAAGCAGGTGAAATATACATTCGCGAAGTGCCGCAAAAAACACTTTATGTAAAGCCTGCCGAAACAACCAACGGCGTAATAACCGAGACAGACATGGTAAAGGCATTTTTGGATATGCCAATCCCGCAGGCGCAAGATTCTTCCTTTTCCGACTACGGAATACTGTGCGAAGTTTCGCCAAACGGGGCAAAGTATCTTTACTTTATGGAGGTAGCAAGCGGCGCGGACGAAGCCAACACAATCACTCTTCCGGCAGGCAATTACATCTGTTGCAGAAGCGAAAATCACCAAATAAATAAGGCAGCCGAAATTTTCAACTGCCGTAAAAATTCATTCACCGTCGTAGAAACTTATGAGCTTTCCGTAGGAAAAAACGCATCAAATAAATTTACTTTATGGCACGAGTTGCGGATGTTGCTTTAGCCTTGTTGTTCCAAAAAACCGTGCGGGTCTGCGATTGCGAAAAAGGCTTGTTTCGCAGAAAGATTACGGTTAAACGGAAGCGGGAAGCGGTCGGCGTGCCAGCTTGTTGCGTCGCAAACACCCCACAATGTTACGCGGTGGATATGCTCGTGATGTTCGCGGAAGATGGTGAAGAGTTCCGCATATAAAATTGCTTGCGCAAGTTCGTATTCGTCGGGCATAACGGAATAACCAAGCGCACTCTGCACGGTTATGTCAAGCTCTGTTATGCTTACGGGGATGCCCAGTTCCGCAAAACGCAAAATGGAATTCTCAACGCGTTGCGGATTGGTCCGCAAATTATAATGCCCCTGCATTCCAACGCCGTGGATGGGCACGCCGCGCTCACGCAGTTCCTTAATCATATGGAAAACGGCTTCGCGTTTGCCCACGCCGTCCAAATTGTAATCATTGTAAATTAGCTTTGCGGACGGGTCGGCGGCGTGTGCGGCACGGAATGCGATTTCGATAAAATCGTAACCGATTGCGTCCGACCACGGCGTTTGGCGAAGCAATCCGCGCCAGTCTGCATGGTTTGCGGACGCAGATACATAGCTTGGAAACGCCTCGTTCACAACATCCCAAACAAGAATCCGTCCCGCGTAACGGCTTACAACTTCCGTTATGTGACGCTCCAAGTTTTCTATTGCCTGTTCGCGGCTTATGCCCGGCGGATTCATCCACGCGGGGGATTGCATATGCCACACCAAAGTGTGTCCGATTGTGTGCATTTCGTTTATTTCCGCGAATTGCGCAATGTAATCCGCAACGTGCCAATTAAAAACGCCCGCTTGCGGTTGAAGCGCGTCGGGCTTCATATCATTGCCCGCCGTAATCGCGTTGAAGTGGTGCGCGATAAATTCCGCCCGCGTTCCGCGAAGGTCTCGCGGAGCAATCGCCGTACCGAAAATAAAATAGTCCGCGTAAATTTCAAACAATCGCGGCAAGGTATTGTCAAATTCGTACTCCACCGCGATACATCTAAAAATTACGTCATCTATGAAAAATTCCGCCCACGCGCCCGCTTCATCCGTTTCAATGTAAACGGACGACGTTATAAAATCCTCAAAGTGCGCGACACCTTGCATAAACGTCCACTCGTTGGGCGGTACGGTTACATTCGCAAGCGGCCCCGAAAAATGCCGCCACCTTCCGGAAGTACCATCCGCACCCGTCACCTGCACAAATTCCGCCGAAAGCTGAAACGTCACAGGGATTTCCTCCAAATGTTTCACCCACAGAGAAAATTCGTACTCTCCAAAGGGTTGCGCAATTTCCGTTGTGTTAAACAAAATGCCGTTCCAACTCGCGTTGCGTCCCGTTACCACCAAGGAGTAATTTCCCGTGTGGGCGGCTTCTCTTGTCCGCTGAATTTCTCCCCCGCCCCGCGCATAAAACCCATAGTAGCCCACCTCAAACGAAATAGCCGACGGCTCGCTTTCCTCCACAATATCGTACCTGATGTTTTGACCGCACGCGCCGAAAATAAAAACCAAAACCGCCGCAAAAATAATTCGCTTCATATTAAATACCCCGCTTCACATTTTTTAATTGATTATATATTTTTTTCCCGCAGTCGTAAAATTTGGCAAAAAAAACATTTTGGTGTATACTCCCAGAGATTATGAGATTAAAGGAGAGAAGACAGGTATGAATGGCTTTGTAATCGACTACACAGAAGTTGCGGTATTTATAATTTATATCGTGATTATGATGGGCTTTGGCGTGTATTATTTCGTGAAGTCCAAGGGCGGCGGGGAGAAAGAATATTATCTTGGCAACCGCGAAATGGGACCGTGGGTTTCAGCTTTGTCGGCGGGAACGTCGGACATGAGCGCGTGGGTACTTATGGGCTTGCCGGGCGCGATTTACTGGTTCGGCATGAGTCGCGCATGGATTGCGATTGGTCTTGCCGCAGGTTACATTTTAAGCTGGATTTTTGTAGCACCGCGCTTGCGCCAGTTTTCGATTGCCGCACAGGATTCAATCACATTGCCGCAATTTTTTACCAACAGATTTGTAACAAACAGCAAGCTGTTGCAATGCATTTGCGCAGTGGTTTTTATCGTGGCATTCGCGGCGTATTCAATCGCGCACATTGTTGTTTGCGGCGTGTTGTTTAACTTGGTTTTTGGTATGCAAGAAAGCACGGGCATGATTCTTGGTGCGGTGCTGATTATATTTTACACCTTCCTCGGCGGGTTTAAGGGCGTTAGCGTTTCAGACTTCTTCCAAGGTTCGCTGATGCTTCTTGCACTTATGGCGGCACCTTTCTTCGCGCTTTTCGCAATCTCGCCGGAAGCCTTTACCGCCACCGCTTTCCCCGACACGTATTGGAATTTGCTTTTCACGGGCCAGCTTGATTGGGGTAGCATTTCCCATATCCTAACCGGTTTTGGTTGGGGACTTGGTTACTTTGGAATGCCGCACATTATCGTGCGCTATATGGCAATCCGCAAGCAAAGCGAAGTAAAAAAGAGCGCGATAATCGCCATCGCGTGGAACTTGATTATTTTAACAGCCGCAGTTGCCGCAGGTATCTTGGGGCGCGTTTATCTTGGCTCTATCGGAATTGAACTTGGCGCACCCGGTGCGGCAGGCACAGGCGGCGGCGAAACGGTATTCATAGAAATGGCTCGCAGAATTTTCCCTGCGGTAATCGCGGGTGTGCTTCTTTCCGCAATTCTTTCTGCCGCAATGAGTTCCACAGACTCTAAGCTTCTCGTGTCTTCGTCCTCATTCACCGCAGACGTTTACAAACCTCTTTTCCGCAAAAACGCAAGCCACAACGAAATGATTTGGATTGGCCGTTTCGTGGTTGTTGCAATCGCCGTAGTTGCAACCGCAATTGCACTAAGCCCCGGACGCGGCACAATCATGGGCATCGTGGGCAATGCTTGGGGCGTTTTCGGCGCGGCTTTCGGCCCGTCCATGCTTCTCGCCCTTTACTGGAAACGCTTTAACCTCGCCGGCGCAATCACAGGCATTGTATCGGGCACAGCCGTTGCAATCCTCTGGATTGTAGTGCCCCCACTTGCCGCAACGGGCGTTTTCGGAATTGTTCCCGCATTCTTTATAAGCTTGTTCGCCGCAATCGGCGTTACCCTTGCCACACCCAAACCGGGCAAGGAAGTTGAAGAACTCTTCGATAAAGCTTTGGCTATACAGGATTAATATCGAATTGTAATTACCGAAACAAAAAACAGCGTTTAAGAAAATTTCTTGACGCTGTTTTTTGTGTTCAATGGCTTTGCCGTGCTATAATAACCTCAAAAAAGCGGGAGCAACTTCATGCTAAAACTTGAAACCGCGCGGCTTATTTTGCGCCCATACGGAGAAAACGATTTGGACGGATATTACAGGTTGCTGTCCGACAGAAAAAATATGTACTATCTTGACGACATCATAACGGAAACGCGGGAAGAAGCGCGGCAAGGGTTGGCAGAAGCCATTGCGCTGATGGAAAGCGGAAACGCCAGACGTTTTGCAATTACGTTAAAAGGACAACCGAACAATATTATCGGGGGCGCGGGGTATGATGTGACAGACGCAACGCCGCTTGGGCGCGTAGGGCATATGGGCTGGTTTATTTTGCAGGAGCATCAAAATAAAGGAATTGTTACCGAAGCCGCAAAGCGTGTTCTCTCGTATGCTTTCGACAGTGACAATTGCATTAGAATTACCACGGGCTGTTATGCGGAAAATATCCCCACGCAAAAAGTGATTGCCAAAGTAGGATTTAGACGAGAAGCCGAAAAAATAAAAGCGCAGTATCACGACGGCGAAATGAAAGACCGACTGGAGTATGCCATTAATCGTGATGAACGGCGCAATTAGATTTCCGCACCGCTATAATAAACGCGGCGTTTTCGCCATGCTGTACAGCGGATATGGTTGTCTGTTCGTTTGGAAATTCAGGTGGGAAATGTGTATATGACACAAGAAAATATCCATCACTTTCCCACACAAGATACATAGGAATTTGCGCCAAGTACAAGTGATATTCTTCCAGTGCAAGCCCCGTCTCTTTCATGATTTGCGCGTGGGGGCGGCCTACATAACGCAAGTGCCACGGTTCGTAAATTATATCGGTTACGTCGGTTTTGTATTGCGGGTAGCGCACGATAAAACCGAACCTGTGACAATTTTCTTCCAGCCAAATGCCTGCCTTGGTTTGCGCAAATTCCTGCGAAAGCTGACCGTCCATGGTAACGTCCAGCGCAAGCCCAAGCTGATGTTCGCTTGCGCCCGGCGGCTGAACAACCGTTGCCGCATTTTCTTCCGCTTCACTTTCGTCATGCCCCTGCGCAATCAAAAATTGCTTCTTCCGTTCAAAAATAGCACTCTGATGTTCATAACTCCTGTACGCACTTTGCAACTTCAACCCAAATATGCCCGCCGCTTCCAGTTCCTCCACCATTTCGACAAACGCGTCCCGCGCCTCTGCCCTAAGCTCCGCACCGCGATACACAACCAAATTTGACGGCACAAAATCCGCACACAACGCATTCTCCCTATTCACAAGCCAAAGCAATCCCGTATCGCCCTTCGCAACACACGGGAAAATCATCATAACAATCACAATCACCGATAAAATACGCATTCTCTATTCCTTTCTAAAAAAACCTTGGGGGAAAACTTTTTCTGAAGAAAAAGTTTTCCCCCAAACCCCCTTTCAAAAAGACTTTAAATTTTTCATCGCAAATTTTAAAGTTTGAGGGATGGGGGTTTGGGGGAAGGGAACTTTTCAAAGT
>WQSG01000026.1 GCA_009788055.1 Defluviitaleaceae bacterium
GGAGATAGTTTATCGCTAGTCAAAATTTAAAGTTTGGGTCAAGCCATTTTAAAGGCTTGCGGGGTTCGGGGCAGAGCCCCGAGGTCTTTCTTTAAACTTAGATTTAGTCGCCCATTTCATCTGCTATGGCTTTGGTTGCATGGACTGTGCCGTGCGGGTGATGGGGTGGCGCGTAAATTACATATAGCCTCATTGGAGTTGTCCCGATGTTTGTAATATTGTGCCACGTTCCTGCGGGAACGAATACGGCAGAATTTGCAAACACGGTTTGACGGTAAGTTAGATTGTCTTTTGCGTCACCCATTTGTACTAAGCCCTGCCCTCCTTCAAGTCGGAGGAATTGGTCGTTGTCGGGATGGACTTCAAGGCCGATATCCGTGCCGGGCGGGATAGACATCAGCGTGGATTGCATATGCCCGCCGGTCCAAAGTGTCTGCCTGTAATAATCGTTGTCCAGCGTCGCCTGTTCGATGTTCACCACGAAAGGTGCAGAGCCGTAATCCCTAAACGGGACGGGCGGACGAAGCACGGGCGGCGACGGATTTTGTGAAGGAACAGGAATAGTACGGATTGGCCGCGGCGGAGGTGGCGGCGTGGGGTGTGGCATCGGGTGCGGAGGGCGCGGCGGCGTAGGATGCGGCATCGGGTGCGGAGGACGCGGCGGCGTGGGGTGTGGCATCGGGTGCGGAGGGCGTGGCGGCGTGGGGTGTGGCATCGGGTGCGGAGGACGCGGCGGCGTGGGGTGCGGCATCGGGTGCGGAGGACGCGGCGGCGTGGGGTGTGACATTGGCGGTACGGGACGCCCCGACCCGGGCGCAAACCCTTGGCTTATTGCCGCATTATAATTTCTCGGCTCTTTTTGATTAAACATAAAAAATATGCCTCCTATGATAAGAAGCTGTATTCATCGCCCGAAACGCCGCATTGACGGTCAATTTCCCGCCACTCTTCGTCGGTTGCGCCTAACGCACACCCACGTGCGCGTTGTCGCTACCTCCTTGATTGGCGAAAAATTGCCGCGCCAATTCGGCATTTCGGTCAATGATACAGCTTCTAAGCTATACTTGTATCATATGAGGCATGGCTATTTTTTGTTACGTATGAAGCTTTACAAATTTACAGACCGCGCAAAAACGGAACAATGATACCGTTTGCAAGCCGCAGAAGAAGAAAAACAATAAGCGGCGAAAAATCCAAAACCATCCCGGGGCCACCCAATGGCGAACGCTGTACAAGCTTGCGAACGGGTGCCAAAACGGGCTCGGTAAAGGCAAACAGCAAATCCATGAACCTGCTGTTCCGCATAGGAAACCACGAAAGAATAATCCGCACAAACAACATTATATACAACGCCGTAAAGAAAACATTTACGGCATCAGCAAGAAGATGATTCATCCCATATTACCTGCCGTTTGCGGCTTTCAAGAATCCGGTATCAAAAGAACTGTTGTCTTCGCGATAATCGGGCATAACACGATGGTTTGACGGTGAAACTGTGATGATTGTGTTGTTCACACGGGTGATTGCGCCGTCAAGCGCGTCGCTTGTACCGCAAAGGTAGTCTGCGATACGTTGTGCATCGGCGGTTGCTACTCCCGTTAAATCTACAATACACATTCTGCCGCTGCGAACATGACTGCCAAGTTCAACAGCGTCTTCCATATTTTTGGGGTGCATGATAACCGTTTCGGATTGCTTGTGAACATTCACCGCACTTGGATTTTGGCTAATGTTGTACACATTATCCCTTGCGGCACGCGAAGACGAACTTTTCGCGCCGCTTTTGCGAGAGGGTTTATCCTGTTTGGAATAACGCACTTGGATTTCGGGTTCGTCGTCATAATCGTCATCATCGTAGTCTTCATACTCGTCGTAGTAGTAGCCGTCAGACTCCTCCGCTCCCGGTGCCATCATTCTGTTTGACAGCGTCTCACTAATTTTTTTGAATATCCCTACCATCGCAAGAACCTCCCTAGTTCACAAACTATTTACCGTATTTAATTCCGCTCACCAAAAAGAGCCGTACCTATCCTTACCATGGTTGCACCCTCCTCAATTGCGGTCGCAAAATCTAGGGACATACCCATGGACAAGTCTCGTATGTGGCTATCATATAGACATTTCGTATTTATGTCAACCAAAATTTTTCGCATTTTCCTGAAAATTCCGCGATTATCTTCAGAATTTTCTACAAAAGGCGCGACAGTCATCAAACCTGAAAGCCGTACAAACCGCATATTTACTAGGTTTTCCACGAATTTGAGAATTTCATCCGGCGGGATACCAAATTTACTGGATTCCCCTGAAATATTTATTTCTGCCAAGATGTTGAGCACTTTTCCTATTTTTTCGCCATGCCTGTTAATCTCTGTTGCCAAGGGCAAAGAATCTACAGAATGGATTAAATCAACCTTGTCTGCGATAAATTTTACCTTGTTTCTTTGCAAATGTCCGATGAAATGCCATTCGCTTGGCCTATTTTCTAAAGCGGAAAACTCTTCGTATTTCGGCAGAAAATCCTGAACACGATTTTCGCCCATCGCCGTTACCCCCGCCGCCAAAAGCTCGCTTATCCGCGGAACGTCAACGGTTTTTGTTACGCCAATCAGCTTAATTTCTGAAGGGTCGCGCCCCGCTTTTTTTGCGGCGGCGGCAATTTGTGCGCGTATTTCGGCTACGTTTTCTTTTATCATCTTACCACCTGTCCTTGGCGAACCATTGCCGCGTCCGTTACTATGCCGTCAAATTGCAGTATTAGAGGGTTTCGTGCGGGGTCAAGCAAAATGTTGCCGTATGCGGGAATTTCCCCGTCAAAATGTATCATGCGGAAGTCCGCATAGTTAAGCCGTGTACGGTAAACGCCATGCACAATTCGCATATCCGTCTCGGACATTATATGAAGCGTGTCCAGCGCGTCCACGGGTGAAAGCGCGTCCCCCGGGAAAAGCATGATGGAATCTTCCAAAATATAAACGTGCGTGTTTGTGCGCTCGTAAATGTGAATGAGAACGGGCTGCGGAACGGTATCGCGGCGATGAATTACGAAATAATCTTCCGTCCCGTGTACGTGGGTAAGCGGAACGCGGAAAAACCGCCGTGTGGCAATTGCCGAAACGGGAATCATAAAACCGCTTTGTACGCTGTCTGTTATGCGGATATTTACATTACGCTGGTGCAAAAACTCCGTCATGTTTATTGTAGCGCGGAAAATTATAAAGGCATCGTGGTGGTGATAGTGCAGATATTCTATTCGCACGGGAACAGGCTCGAACCGCCCCGTTGCGGTGTTTTCCAAGAAAATGGTACGCTCCATGCCTTCTGCCAAGCCCTGCGTCATTTCGTGCGGCATATACGAAGCTACATACCACCGGTTACTTGAAACGATTTTGAAAACCCCGTCCCCCGCTTCCACTTCACGCGCAGGGATAATCGCATCGTGGTCAACCTCTCTGCGAACTTCCTCGCGGCTTAAATCACGCATATTGTCGGGCGTAACAAGGTACTCAAACCCGTCTATTATCGGGGACATAATCCCCGTTTGTGTTGCATAAATATCGCTTAGGTTCATTTCATTGCTTAGGCTTAGAATATCGTGCTGGCGGATTAAATCGTTACGCGCATGAACCGACTCGTTGATAATCAAATTGGTGCGGCTGTATGTGATGTCTGAAAGCGTGTTCAACAGCGCGTACACCTCGCCCAAATTCGATTGCATATGGTGGTGCATACTCCTGTTCATGCGGTTGCGAAGGTCGGCGTTTACGCGCTCTACCAGCGGGTCTGCCATGGTTGCGTGACGCATTTCATGTACCCTCATTATTTCCAGCTTCAACTGCTCCCATTCGGGGCCCGTTCTTGCAACGGCTTCCACGTCCCGAATGCTTGCAACGGGAACTCCGCCGCGCACACGTTCAAATTCTTGCACGGTGAAAAACACATGACCGTCCCTGCCGGCATGAAAAACCTCCTCGTGCCTGATTATCATGCCGGGTACGGATTGCTGGTCTGCCATATTTCCCAGCCGCAGTGTCATGATTTCTACATCTTGAGAAAAAACGCCGTATGCGCGAAGACCCATGTACGCGATTACAAAACCAAAAAACAACGCGATTACAACAGTCGCGGGGGCTGTCATCGCATTTCTTTTTGGTCGTGGCCTTGGGGGGCGTCTTTTCTTGGGCGGCGCGGCGTTTGCGCGGCGACGTTCACCCGAAGGACGCATGGGCGGGCGTTGCTTTGGCCGTCGTTCGCGGGGCGGCCGATGACTTTGCGTAGACCGTCTGCGCTCTTGCATATATTAACCAACTTTCACAGATTCTTAATGAATTCTTAACAATTTAGGATGTGCCTAGTTGATTATACCAATTTTAGTAGTCTTGTTCAATGTTTTCTTGTTAATATTTCCACAAATTGTCTTGGCGGCTTCTCGCGAGGGCTTGCTTTTGTGGTTCAACAATGTTTTGCCAACGCTTCTGCCGTTTATGATTGCCACAAATATGCTTATTTCGCTGGGCTTTGCAGACTTTATTTCGCAATTGCTTTCGCCCGTTATGCGAAAAGTTTTTGGCTTGCCGGGTACGGCGGGGTTTGGGCTTGTGGCGGGGCTTACTTCGGGCTACCCCATGGGCGCGAAAACCGTTGCAGATTTACGGCGCGGCGGCAAGCTTTCTGCGCGGGAAGCGCAACACTTAATTTCGTTTTGCAACAATGCAGGGCCGCTTTTTATCCTTGGCGTGGTTGGCGTAGGGATGTTTCAAAATACCCGTGTGGGTTATGTTTTGTGGGCGGCGCATATCTGCGCGGCATTAATTGTAGGAACACTTTTGCGAAAGAAAATTTCAAACGAACATACTTACGAAAAAACTTCTTTTAAATCCGCGTTAGAAAAATATCGAGAAAACAGAGCCGCGAACGTACATTCTATCGGGAAAGTGCTTGGAGACGCCGTAAAAAATTCCATGGAATCTATGACAATCATCGGCGGGCTTATAATTTTTTTCAGCGTTGTTCTTGCCGTTTTTGAGACTATAGGCTTGCCGGGCAACGAAATTTCTCACGGAATTTTTGCAGGCTTTATTGAAGTAACAGGCGGCGCACGAAGAATATCTGCCCTGCAACCAACAAAAATAACCCTCGCCTGTGCCGCATTTGTAATCGCTTTCGGCGGCTTTTCTGTCCACGCGCAGTCGCTCCACTTCACAGAAGGGACAGGGATAAAAACTTCCGCATACCTTTTTGCAAAACTCTTGCACGGCATTTTTGCCGCCGCTATCACCGTTATTCTTTGCGCAATTTTTTTATAACGCCCTTGACAATTTCCATGTTTTTTGGGAAAATACACTTCGCAAGGGAGGTGAAAGATTTGGCAAATATAAAATCGGCACAAAAACGTATTCGTGTTGCCGCAAAAAGGCAAGCGCGGAATAAACATATTAAGTCTACAACAAAGACGGCTATCAAAAAAGTAACTGTTGCCGCTTCTGCGAAAAACGATGACGCAAAAGCCCTGCTTATTCAAGCAATCGCCGCAATAGACAAAGCGGCTTCAAAAGGCGTTTATCATAAAAATACCGCCGCAAGAAAGAAATCCAAACTCACCAAAATGGTGAACAAAGCTGTATAATACGACAAACACCCTGCCTGCCGGTTAGGGTTTTTTTCTGTAGAAAATCAGGAGGTTTCCATGGTATACAAAAACTTTGGCAAAACGGGAATACAAATGTCTGCGCTGGGTTTTGGCGCAATGCGCTTGCCAATGCGCGGCGAAGAAGGCAAAAAAGAAATTGATGACGACTTGGCAATACCAATGATGCACCGCGCCTTCGACCTTGGCGTAAATTACATTGACACCGCGCCCTACTACTGCGACAAGCTAAGTGAAGCCGCCGTAGGACGCGCATTAAAAGGCCGCAGTGAAAAAATTTATGTATCAACAAAAAACCCAATAGAAAACGACAGCCCAAGCGACTGGCTGAAAAGGCTGGAAACTTCGTTAAAAAATCTTGATATGAGTTACATCGACTTCTACCATTTCTGGGGCATAAAGCTGGAAAGCTTCAAGCACTGGCAAACCCTTACGGACGGCCCTATTCAAGCGGCAGAACGCGCAAAGCGCGAAGGGCTAATCAAGCATTTATCATTCTCGTTCCACGACGACGCAACAAATCTGCGCGAAATTGTAGACAGCGGACTCTTCGAGTCTGTCCTAATCCAATACAACCTACTAGACCGTTCCAACGAGGACAACCTTGCCTACGCAAAAGAAAAAGGCTTAGGCGTTGTAATAATGGGCCCTGTAGGCGGCGGAAAACTTGGCGCGCCAAGCGAACTAATCCGCGGGCTTCTCAAAGAAAAACCCGCCAGCACCGCAGAAATGGCAATGCGTTTTGTACTTGCAAACCCAAATGCAGACGTATCCCTCTCCGGCATGAGTACCCTTGCCCAAGTAGAAGAAAACGCAAAAATAGCGGCAAAAGACTCCCATCTCACCGCCGCCGAACTAACCCAAATCACAAAGATGCTGGAAGAAAACCAAAAACTTGCCGAACTCTACTGCACCTCCTGCGACTACTGCAAGCCCTGCCCGCAAGACATCAACATCCCCCACCTTTTCGGCATAATGAACACCCACCGCGTATACGAACTAACCGAACACGCCATATCCCTCTACAACGACACCATGCGCGGCACCGCATGGACAAAAAGCGCAAGCCCCCAAAACTGTACCAAATGCGGCATCTGCGAAAAAAACTGCCCCCAAAACCTCCCCATCATAAAGCAACTGCAAGAAACGCACGAGACTTTGTACAGGGCTTAGCGATGAACTATCCATCGCAACACAAAAACCCGCCGTGAAAAATTCGCGGCGGGTTTTTAGTTAAAGTTTTGATGAAACTTTTTCAAAAGTTTCCGGGGTTCGGGACGGAGTCCCCCGAGAACTTATCTTCTACTCCATAAGAAACGCAATTTTCTCTGCGCTGTCGGCGCATTTTTCAAGGTCGATGAGGGTGTCGGTGAAGGCAACGCCGCTCTTTACGGTGCAAAGACCTTCCTTCAAGCGGCTGAAGTGGTTTTGGGCGTACTCTTTTGCGTAGCCGTCAACCTTGTCTTCAAGCTCTTTTATTTTTGGCAGGGCGGTAAGGTCGTACTTTTCATAGGCGTCCAAAGCCAAGTCCATAAGTTCGTTTGCCGCTTGGCGCGTGGTTGTCAATTCTTCCATGCAAGTTTTGGAGAACTCCATTTTTTCTTCGGCGGCGGCAATTACATATTCTGCAATGTTTTCCGCACGGTCGCCGATTTGCTCAATTTCGGAAAGGATTACAAACATATCGCTAAGTTTTTTCGTGTCTGCCTTGGATAGTTGCATTGTGGTGATTCGGGCAAGCACTGTGGTAATTTGCTGGTGCAGATAGTTGATTGTCTTTTCGTTTTCAAAAACCGCCTTGGTTTTGTCAGGGTCTTTTTCAAAAAATGCATCAAGTGCCAAGTTTAGGTTTTCATTGGCAATTTTCCACATACGGCAGGTTTCCATATGGGCTTTAAACACAGCCATGGACGGCGCGCGCGACATTTGGTCAACCAAATGCACAAGCTTGCGCTCGTGTATAACGCCTGTTTTTTCCGCAGAAACGGGGATAATTCTTTGCATAAACACCGCAACATACTTGATAAACGGCAACAGAAGCAACATGGTTAAAACATTGTATATCGTGTGGAACATGGCGGCCTGTTGCGCGGGGGCTGCCCATGTATTCGTAAACAGGTCAAGAATTCCGGGGAACACAAGTATCAGCGTACCAAACACAACACTGCCGATAACGTCGTACATTATATGGAACAACGCGGCGCGTTTACTGTCACGGCTTGCGGGAATAGACGCGATAACCGTTGTAAGACTTGTTCCGATATTCACACCAAGAAGTATAAACGCCGCCGTGCGGAAGGGAATATCAAAGATTGGCACCCCTGTATCGGGGCAAGTTTCCAAAAGGAGCGCGACCAGCATAGCCGTTGTTGCCGTAGAACTTTGAATAATCGCGGTAACAACAAAACCTGCCAACAGCGCGAAAAGCGGATTGTCGAAGCTTACCAAAAACTCACGGAAGCCTTCGTTTGCCCTAAGCGGACGCACACCGTCGCTCATGGTTGTTACTCCAAGGAACAAAATACCAAACCCAAGTATGACGTACCCGATATTTCTTATTTTAGAACTCTTGAAGAAGATGAACATTACCGCGCCCACCAATATGAATCCCGCCGCAACGGTATCCAGCCTGATGTTTGCGCCAAGTAACGCCAGCACCTGCGCGCTGAAGGTTGTACCAACATTCGCGCCCATGATAATACCAATCGACTGCGTTAAGTTAAGCAAACCTGAGTTTACAAAACCCACCGTCATAATCGTTGTTGCCGTGGAACTGTTGATTGCAATTGTTGCAATCGCACCAACGAAAACGCCCAAAACCCTGTTGGAAGTAGCTTTCCGCAGGATTCCTTGAAGACTGTCGCCTGCAATGGCTTCCAAACCGCCGGACATCATCTTCATACCGTAAAGCAGCATACCAACGCCGCTTAACATAATAAGTACATTTGCAAAGGTCATATTGAGTCCCTCCCAAAAATATGCGCCCTCGGGCGTAATAGAACGAATTATACAACGCAGTTTTACAAAACGCCACATTTTTTTTACATTTTCATTACATTTTACAAATCACTTGAATTTTGCGTGTAATATATTCGTTTTTTATGCATAATATATTGTATCAGTACAATTTCAGAATCGAAGGGAGAATTTTTATGGACTATCAAAATCTGTACCGCGACATCGCCGAACGCACAAAGGGTGATATCTACATAGGGGTGGTTGGCCCCGTGCGTACCGGAAAAAGTACCTTCATTAAAAGGTTCATGGATTTACTTGTAATTCCGAACATCGAAAACGCCTACAGCAAGGAACGCGCAACGGACGAACTTCCGCAAAGTGCGGCAGGGCGCACAATCATGACAACGGAACCAAAATTCGTTCCCAATGAGGCGGTAGAAATTCATTTGGACGAAGCGGCAACATTTAAGGTTCGCATGATAGATTGCGTGGGATATCTTGTCCCCGGTGCGAACGGCCATTTGGACGGCGAAACGCCGCGGATGGTATCCACACCATGGTCGGAAGACAGAATGCCTTTCGCGGAGGCCGCTGAAATGGGAACGCGCAAAGTAATAAACGACCACTCCACCATCGGCATTGTTCTTACAACGGACGGCAGTATCGCAGAAATCCCCCGCGAGGACTACATAGACGCCGAAGAGCGCGTAATCCGCGAACTCAAAGGCATCAATAAGCCCTTTGTAATTCTTCTGAATACGCAGTCGCCATTTTCCCCCGAGACTGAAAAATTACGCGACGAGCTTTCCGAAAAATATTCCGCGCCCGTAATGGCACTAAACTGCGCCCAGCTTAAAATCGAAGACATAAACGCCGTAATCGAACGCGTTTTGTACGAATTTCCCGTTCAGGAAATCCGCGTAAATTATCCAAAATGGATTGAAACCCTGCCCCTTGAACACTGGCTGAAACAAAGCTTCATAACCTCCGTCAAGCAAATGGTAACGGGCGTTGGCAAGCTTCGGGAAGTGCGCGGCCACGTCTCCGCACTGGAAGAAAACGAACACGTGAAAAAATCCCGCCTTGAAAAAATCGCACTGGGCGAGGGCACCGTTCACATAGAACTTGCCGTAGACGAAACCCTCTTCTACCGCATCCTCTCCGAAACCACGGGTATGGACATTGCCGGAGAATACCAACTAATCTCTACAATAAAAGTCCTTGCCGAAGCCAAAAAAGAGTTCGACAAAATCAAAACCGCCCTCGAAGAAGTACGCCGCAAGGGCTATGGCATCGTAACCCCCGCCACCGACGAAATGAAACTTGAACCACCCGTTCTCGTAAAACACGGCTCCAAATACGGCGTGAAAATCCGCGCCAGCGCACCAAGTATACACCTAATCCGCGCCGACATTGAAACCGAGGTATTCAAATACAAAATGAAGGTATCGTTAAAACGCGAGAAAATTGGAATTATCAACTATGACGTGGAGTACCGCATGGTTGCTTAAATGCTAATCATCTCCACGCACAAGCGTTGTGCGGTAGAGCCGAAAAGGCTTTGCTCGTAGCTCCCATGCTCCGAGTTTCGGGGTACAGTTACGATTCCTGCCGCCCTACCTTTTTCCGTTGGAATTTTTGAATTTTCGCAGTTTTCCAAATATCCTGCCTCAATTAGCAAGGCGTTTAGCTTTGCACCGCTTGTTTTTTGCAATCCATGCTGTATTAAAACGGCGTTGCAATTATCTGCGACACGCGAAATTTGAATAGGCTCATCATCAATGGTTACTTTTTGCATGAAAAGTTTAGGTGTCAATTTTTCGGGGGCGGCGAATGCGTTATTTCGATTGGTGCGTTGCAAAATTTGCAAAAATCTTTCGCCGTATCGCTCTCGTTTAACTTCGCCTACGCCGCTTACGTCAAGCATTTCGTTAAGGCTAAGGGGATGCTTTTGGCACATATCAACCAAGGTTGCATCGGAGAAAATTACGAAGGCAGGTACTTTTTCTTCCTGCGCAATTTCCAACCGCAAGGCTTTAAGTTCCCCAAATAATTCGTCGGAAATGGCGAAGGTGGGGGCTTTATTTTTTTTCTTTGACGATTTCTCCGATTTTCCGGAATCGCGTTTTTCGCCCCGCACGTAAACGGCAGTATCGCCAAAAAGAACTTCACGCGCCTTTTCTGTGACGCTTAGTTTTCCGTCATCGTGGATATATCCGAGCGTGGTTAGGCGATTTGTTAGCTGCCGAATATACTGCCGATTTGAGCCTTTCATCAGCCCAAATGTTGGCAGGTCGGTAAAGAAATCCGCCTTGCCAATCAGAATATCTGCGGTTGCCGTAAACATGAATTTTTTGCCGGCTTTGTTCAGCCGGGTAATGTGCGAAAGGACTTTTTTTGCATCAAGCGTTACGTCTGTTTCGTGAAAATTTCCGTTGCAATTTCCGCAATTTCCGCAGTTTTCGTTGGGCGTTTCACCGAAATATTTTAGTATGCAGGAACGCAAACACTCGTCCGTTTCGCAAAATTGTTCGATTTTGCTAAGCAGATGCTTGTTGCGTGCAACTTCAGCGGGATTTTCACTTTTGTTGATTAGAAATAATGCCGTGTTTATGTCCTTTCGCGCATACAACAAAATGCACGAGGCGGGTAAGCCGTCGCGCCCTGCGCGGCCTGCTTCTTGATAATAACTTTCCACATTTTGCGGCATATTGTAATGCACAACAAAACGTACATTCGGCTTGTCTATGCCCATTCCGAAGGCGTTGGTTGCTACGATTATTTCCACGCGGTCATGCAGGAAGTTGTCCTGCGATTGGCTTCGCTCCGCGTCCGAAAGCCCTGCGTGGTATCTTGCGACGGAAAATCCTTCTTCGTCCAGCCGCTCGGTTACGTTTTCAACTTCTTTGCGCGTTGCGCAGTAAATTATTCCGCTTTCGTCATGCTCGTTCAGGCATTGCATCAACGCCGAAAATTTATCCCTAGCGTGTTTTACTCCGAAGTACAAATTCGGGCGGTCGAAGCCTGTTGTTACGGAAATCGGATTGCGCAAGCCCAGCGTTTTTACAATATCTTCGCGAACGCGGGGCGTTGCGGTTGCGGTAAATGCCGCTAAAACAGGACGATTCGGCAACATTTCCACAAACGTTGATATATCCAAGTATGACGGGCGAAAATCGTTACCCCACTGCGAGGTGCAGTGAGCTTCGTCCACGGCAACCAGCGCGATTTGCAATTCCAAAACCAGCGCGAGCATGGAGTCGGTAAGCAGGCGTTCGGGGGCTATGTAAATAATCTTGTACATTCCGTTGCGGGCGTTTGAAATTGCGCGGGCGGTTTGCGCGTCGGTTAGCGAGCTGTTTATAAACGCCGCCGCAACACCATTTGCCACCAATGCTTGAACTTGGTCGCGCATAAGCGAAATAAGCGGCGAAACTACAATGGTAACGCCCTGCATAATCAGCGCGGGAATTTGGTAACACAACGATTTTCCTGCACCCGTTGGCATAACTCCCATAACGTCTCGGCCTTCAACCACCGCATTTATAATTTCATCTTGCCCGCCGCGAAATTCATCATATCCGAAATATTTTTTCAAAATTTCATGCGATATCATTTCAGACCCTCCCTATGCAAATGGTTGTTTTTTTGTAACAAAAACGAGTATAATGTCAAATGTAGTTGAAAACAAGCCGAGGGCGTGTTGCTGTGCTAAACGAAATTATTTTTTTCGATATGGAAATAGATTCTGCTGGCAAAAATATTTTGGACATAGGCGCGATAAATACCTCTGGAGATGAATTTCATTCAAATTCTTCTGCGGCTTTTTTGAATGTGTTGGGAAATTACAAATACATATGTGGTCACAATATCATCAACCACGACATAAATTATCTCACCCTGCCGCAAAACATTCTGCCCGTTGACACATTATTTTTGTCGCCATTGCTTTTCCCAAAGAAGCCTTACCACAAGCTGGTCAAAGACGACAAGCTGGACACGGATGAGCTAAACAACCCGCTAAACGATGCAAAAAAAGCCCGCGATTTATTCTTTGATGAGGTGACAGAATTTAATAATCTCGCGCCAAAATTGCAAAGTGTTTTTTATAATTTGTTGCACAAAAAACCTGAGTTTGAGAATTTTTTTGTATTTACAAATTGCGATACAACTACAAGCAATGTAAGCGAATTAATCGCGGAAATTTTTGCGGGAAGGTTATGCGAAAACGCGCCGCTTGAAAAACTGGCGCAAAAATATCCCATAGAGCTTTCTTACGCGCTGGCATTAATCGGGGTAATCGAATACGATTCCGTAACGCCGCCGTGGGTGCTGAAAAACTTTCCGCGGGTAGAAAATATCATGTATTTTTTGCGAAGCCGTAAATGTGAATCTTGCCCGTATTGCGATGAATCTTTGGACGAAATTAAGGCACTAAAACGGTTTTTTCATTACGATAATTTCAGACGCTACGACGGCGAGCCGCTTCAGCAGTCTGCGGTAAAGGCGGCAGTTGCAGGAAAATCCATCCTTGCGGTTTTTCCAACGGGTGGCGGCAAGTCTATTACGTTTCAGCTTCCCGCATTAATGGCAGGGGTAAACGAACGTGGCTTAACGGTCGTAATTTCGCCATTGCAATCCCTTATGAAAGACCAGACCGACAATTTGGAGAACCAACACAGCATAACGCAGGCCGTTACAATAAATGGTTCGTTAGACCCGCTTGAACGCGCAAAAGCATTTGATCGTGTACAAGACGGTTCGGCAAGTTTGCTGTATATTTCCCCAGAATCTTTGCGTTCAAAATCCATCGAGAAACTGCTTGCAAGCAGAAATGTGGTTCGGTTTGTTATTGACGAGGCACACTGTTTTTCTTCATGGGGGCAGGATTTTCGCGTCGATTATTTATACATAGGCGAATTTATAAAAAATTTGCAAACAATTAAAAATATGCCGCAAAGCATTCCTGTTTCGTGTTTTACGGCAACGGCAAAACGCCCTGTAATCGCGGACATAAAAAAGTATTTTGAAGAAAATTTGTCGCTTAAACTTGAAGTTTTTACGGCAAGTTCAGGCCGCGCAAATTTGAGCTATCATATCTTCCCCGAAGAAAGCAAGGACGGCAAAGACCTAAAACTGCGGCAATTATTAACAGACAATAACTGCCCCACAATCATCTATGTATCGCGGACACGGCGCACAGAAGAACTTTCGACTAAGCTATCACAAGATGGATTCCCTGCAAAAGCCTACCACGGGCAAATGGACAAGCAGTTGCGCGTGGCAAACCAAGATGCTTTTATGAATGGCGAAGTAGATATTATTGTTGCAACAACGGCGTTTGGAATGGGCGTGGATAAAAAAGACATAGGAATGGTAATTCACTACGATATTTCAGATTCCCTTGAAAACTATGTGCAAGAAGCAGGGCGGGCAGGGCGTGACGAAAACATAAAAGCAAGCTGTTTCGCGCTGTATTCCGACGACGATTTGAACAAGCATTTTCATATGCTAAACCAAACAAAGCTATCGAAAAAGGAAATAAATCAAATTTGGCGAGCATTAAAAAATTTAACAAAAGCAAGGGCGAACATATCTCAATCCACACTGGAAATTGCACGAACCGCAGGTTGGGACGATTCTGTGCGTGATATGGAAACACGAGTGAAAACTGCCATTAACGCGCTGGAGCAATCGGGTTTTGTAAAACGCGGGCAAAATATGCCGCGTATTTTTGCCGACAGCATTTTGGTGAAAAACATGGAAGAAGCACGGGCGCGAATTGATAAATCCCCACGGTTTGACGATTCTTCGCGACAACAAGCCATTCGCATTATAGGCAGTTTAATTTCGTCAAAGGGCAGACAAAAGGGAAGCGACGAAGGTGAATCCCGAATCGACTACATCTCCGACAGGCTTGGTATCGTGAAAGAAGATTTAATACGAGTGCTGGGGCTTCTGCGCGAAGAAAGACTTTTATCCGACGCAAAAGACCTTGTCGCATACATTGACCGAATCGCACAAAATCAAAAAAACATTCTTGCCACGCACATAAACATAGAAATTTTTTTGTGCAGTTTTTTATCCCACGAGGAAAAAAGCTACAACATCAAAGAAATCAATGAAGCCTTGCAGTCAGAACACGCAAACACATCCATAAAACAACTTAGCACGGTTATGAACTATTTTGAAATCAAGCGTTTCATAAAACGAACACACGAATACAATAAAAATTATGTGGCAATCAAGCCCTATCTTCCCCTTGACGAACTACTTCACAAAAGCATAAGGCGACACGAAATTGCGGGCTTCATTATCAATTACTTACATTCCAAGCCGCAGGATAAAGCGGGAAATGACGCACCCGTTTTGTTTTCTGTGCTTGAACTCAAAAATGAATTAAACCAAAGCCTTATAGCCAAGCACGCAGAGCAAGAAGAAATAGAGGACGCGCTTTACTACTTGCTAAAAATAGGTGCAATGAAAATTGAAGGCGGATTTTTAGTAATTTACAACGCCATGCGCATAGAACGCCTTGAGAAAAACAACAAAGCGCAGTACAACAAAGAGCATTACGAAAAACTTGAAGAATACTACAAAAACAAGCGTCAACAAATTCACATAGTTGGCGAATACGCAAACCGCCTAATTGAAGATTACAATAGCGCAATGGATTTTGTTAATGATTATTTTGTTATGGACTACAATATGTTTCTTGTAAAATATTTCCGCGGCAGGCGGGACGAAATAAGCGAAAACATTACGCCAAAAAAATTCAAACAATTATTTGGAGAATTATCGCCCAAGCAATTAGGCATAATCAAAGACCAATCTTCCCGATACATTGTTGTGGCGGCAGGCCCCGGAAGCGGAAAAACAAAACTGCTTGTTCATAAACTTGCCTCGCTGTATATGATGGAGGACGTAAAGCACGAGCAAATGCTAATGCTTACGTTTTCACGCGCCGCCGCAACCGAGTTCAAAACACGACTTATGACGCTAATCGGAAATGCCGCAAACTTTATTCAAATTATGACATTCCATTCATACTGTTTCGATTTGCTTGGGAAAGTAGGCGACATAAAAAAATCCGACAATGTAATTGAACAAACTCTTAACAAAATAAAATCCGGCGAAGTTGACCGCAGTCGGGTTACAAAAACCGTTTTGGTAATTGACGAAGCGCAAGATATGAGCGAGGTAGAGTATGCTCTTGTGAAATTGCTCATTCGCCTAAACGACGAAATGCGAGTAATTGCAGTAGGCGACGACGACCAAAATATTTACGACTTCAGAGGTTCAAATTCGGAATATTTTTCGTCGCTTATGAACGAGCAGGGCGCGAAAAAATACGAACTTACGGAAAATTATCGCAGTAGCCGCAGCATTGTAGACTTTGCAAATTCTTTTGCAGAAACAATTTCACAAAGGCTAAAATCAACGCCGATTATGCCCAAAACAACAAATGCGGGGAAAGTTTATTTACGCAAATTGCAGTCCGCAAACATTGAAGTTCCCGTTGTAAACGCCATCATTCGCACAATGTCCACAGGCACAACCTGCATCATAACAAGAACAAACAGGGAAGCATTTAATATAATCGGACTTTTACAACAAGAGGGTATATCTGCACGACAAATTCAAACCAACGACGGCTTTAATCTGCAAAATTTATGTGAATTGCGTTACTTTGCCGAATGTTTCAGCGGAGACAGCTACACAATTTCAGAAGATACGTGGCAATCTGCAAAGTTAAAATTAAGGCGTAAATACGAAGGAAGCGAAAATTTGCAATGGGTTCTGAAATTGCTGAAAAATTTTGAGGACACGCATAACACAACAAAGTATAAAAGCGATTTTACAGCGTTTGTTAGGGAGTCTAAGCTGGAAGATTTTATTTCCGAGCAAGATACTGTTTTGGTTTCCACAATTCATCAAACAAAGGGGCGTGAGTTTGATAATGTGTTTTTTGCACTTAGCCCTTTTTTCGGGCAAATTTCCGACAAGGATAAGCGGGCAATTTATGTAGCACTTACACGCGCAAAAACTAACTTGCACATTTACACAAACGCAAATTATTTTGACGGAATAAATTTTGCAGATATGGAAAAATTTACAGACAAAACCACATACCCGCCACCTTCACGGTTATGTTTCCAATTATCACACACGGAAGTAAATCTTGGATATTTCAGAAAAACAAGGGAAGATATTTTGTCGCTTGTTAGCGGGCAAGTGCTTTCGGTCAATGAATCCGGATGTACCTTTTGTGGTAAGCAAGTGCTGAAATTTTCCGAATCATTTTTGCAAGAAGTTGAAAAATTAAAAACACGCGGATTTTTTGCAGAAAAGGCATATGTCCGGCACATGGTTTTTTGGAAGGGCAAAGACGCTAACGAAGAACTAAAAATTATTTTACCCAATATCGAATTTGTAAAAATTTGAGGATTCCTGTCATTTCGCATAATCCTTCTGTGGGGCGTGTAATCGTGTCATGCTTAGGGTGGATTTTGTTTTCTTGTTGTACATAAGCAGCATTGTTTCGGCATAGCCGATTGAACCTGCGCGGCGTTCTCTTGCTATGCGCGCAATTTCCCGTGCCGAAATTGTGCCGACACGTTCGGCAAAAACATTGTCCTTCAAGCTGTCTCCGAAAGTTGCAACCATTAATGATGCGCCGCGCAACATTCTTGATGTAAGGGAACTTGCCTCTCCTTCCCACGTTTGCACAACAAGCCGCAATGTTCGTTCAAGCCCGTCGTAGCCGTAGCGTTCGTAAATATCAACAAGCGACGTAACCGCGCAAATTGCACCGTTCTTTTTTGACTTAACAAGCCTAAGCCCACACTGTTCAACTATGGTTTTTATTATAATGTGCGTGTCGCTGTCTGCCTCAAGATGTGCTGTGAAAATTTTAAAAGAAGAAAGCGGCTTTGTGTATTCTTGTTGCCCCGCAAAAATATCTGCTTCGTGGAGATATTCCAGCCCGTCGTACACCATGCACCAAACGGGGGTCTCCCGCGAGCCTGAAACGGCGGCTATAATTTCGATGGTGTGCTGCCCGTTTATTACATAGTTTTGCCCGTTACGGCGGCTAATTTTTATGGGGTTAATTTGAAAAAGGTTAAAATTTGCGCAGGTGCGTTCAATGTGGCGGCGCGACAAGCTGCGCTGATATTTTTGATTGGAAACAAGATTGCAAATGGGAATAAGTTCGAAATAAACTTGCGGAATGTATTTTTCAAAACTGTTCATTGTTTCACCTCCGACAGAATTTTGCATAGGGCATTTGCCGCGCCCGATATTTTTTCCAATTCTTCCGCCAACTTTTCTCGTGCATGGCGCGAAACATTTTCCCATTCCGAATAATCGAACGCCTTTTCAATCATGTTTCGCCAAGACGGTATTGTGTAGGAAAGCGCGTTAAGCCGTGCGTCGGGGTCGTGGATTGGTGTGTCTTTTATGGAAACGGATGGTGCATCCTGTTGCGTTTTCTTTGGTTTGCTTTGCCGTTTTTGCCGCAGTGCAATTTGTTCGCAGATAATTGTTTTTGCCGATGTTTTTTCTGCTGAAAGCCGCATCATAATATCGTTTATTTCGTGAAATTTCATGTGCGACAGCGCGACGGTTTCTTCCAGCGGAAGTCGTGTTTTTCCGTTTAGAATATCGGCGGCAATCTTGGGGAAAATTTTGCTGATACGGTCTATTGCCTCGGCATAAAGTATTGTTCGCCGCAGTTTGGAATATGTGCAGCCGAAAATTTCCTCAAGTCGCTTATACGTGGCGGCAGAGCGTTCTGTTTGGGCGTGTTTTTCGCACTCTGCTTTGCAATATTTCCCCGAAAGATACCGCCAACATTCTTTTGTGATTTTCCCGTCAAGGTTTTTCAGCTCGTCAAGCGAAAATGAAATGCCCCCGTAAAATGCGGCTATTTGCGCCGAATTTCCGATTTCATACATACGCAATCTCCTTTGCCGCCGTAAGGTCAAACGTAAGAATTTTTTGGTTTTCCATCATGTTAATTGCCCCGCGAATTTTGTATCTGCAATCACTTCGCCACGCCATCAAGGAAAGTATTTCCGCAGTGAAATCTGCGCGGCAACGGATATGGTGCGGGCTGTTGCGGTTTGCGCCGCCGGAACGAATAGGCACGGCATCACACGCGCCTTCGCTGCACGGGTGAACACTTAGCACCTTTTTGGAAATTACAAACAAAGCGTACTTTGCTTTTGGCAAGGCTTTAAGCCCTGCCGTGTTTACATACATCAAGCTGCGCCGCGGGTTAAATACAAGAATGGGGGGCATTTGAATCACTTCCGTTTTTCACTTTTTGCATAATTTCGCGAATATTTTTCGCGGCGGATTTTTGTGAGGTGGGACGAAGGTCGGGTTCTTTGTCGAACTCGTAAAACTTGCTTTTAATTTTCACGTCGCCTTGGCACGAGTTTTTATATGCCAAAAAATCCTCGCCAAAAGATGTTGCCCACGGCATTTCAAATTCGTAACGTGACGAGAAAATTTCGGGCTTTTTCGCATCAAATAATGCGGCGATTTCTTTGTCATACCGCAAAATTTCGCCCCGCAAACGATAACGCTTTTCCCTGTCCCAGCCGAAAAGTTCATACAGCGTATCAAGAAATGCGCCTGCGCTAATCGCCCTTACGCTAATGCCGGCATCGCAAATTTTTGCCCAGCGAATTTTATTTTTATGATTCTTCGTACATGGCAAAATTGCTAAAATTTTTTCATACGGATGTACTTTAATCTCAACATATTCCGTTTCGGGAAGTTTTCGTATACACGCCACGCCAAATCGCAAACCGCTTGGTGAAATGCTAACACTTGTTTTGTTTGCGGAAGCGAAAGATTGCGTACGAATAATTTCGGCCTCGCAAAAATCATGCGCATTCATTGTTCTTCCACCGCAGAAGATGCTTGACGGTAATCTTCTGCCGAAAACGCGCCCCAATTCGGGTTCACCGATACAAACCCACGCAAAATCCCGTCTTTGTTCACTTTTAATTTTGGCAGATAAGTATTTCCGCCGTATTTTGCGTTGGAAATCATTTTTTTCACGGCAATAAAATCATCGCGAGAAATAATCGGGTCGTGGTGTTCTTCTTGGAAATAGCGCGGCGATTCCCCGTTATTTTTCACCGATTTATGATTGCGAAAATTTGGAGTGTATGTTTTGCCTGCCAGCACAGCCCCATAACGGCGTTCATTTTTGAGAATGTTTAGCACACTGCCCGCGCACCAATCATTTTCAAATTTTGTTCGTATTTCTAACGCGTTCAAGCGTTCGGCAATTTCCGTTGTACGGTTGCCGACTAAGTACATATAAAAAATTAAGCGAACCGTTGCGGCTTCATCTTCATTTATTACAAGACCGCGACGCTCGCGTTTTTCATCGTAATCAAGGTCGTAGCCCAATAGCGGCGGCGTTGGAAATCTTCCGTTGGCGCAGTTCATTTCAAACCGTTTTTTCATAAGATTGCTTCGTTGCCGCGATTCTTCCTGTGCCATTGATGCCAAAAAACTAAGCGTCATTTCATTGTTGGAGTCCAGCGAATATAGCCGCTCAATTTCAAAAAATACACCAACCGCAGGTTTCAAATTTTCGAGCTTTTCTATGATGCTTGTGAAATCTTTGGTATTGCGGGCAAAGCGAGCCACGGATTTTGTCACAATCAAATCAATTTTCCCGGCTTCGCAATCTTCAATCATGGCGTTAAATTCGTCTCGGTTTTTTAGAGACGTTCCGCTTATGCCTTCGTCTGCGTAAATTTTTACCAGATGCCACCCTTCGTGGCGGTTTACATAATCGGTGTAGTATTTTTGTTGCCACTCGAAGGAATATATTTGCTGTTCGCTGTCGGTTGAAACGCGGGCGTAAACGGCAACTTTACGCGGCGAAGTGTTTGTGAAAAAATCTTCCTTTTTATTCGCAGGGATAACCGCCACCTTTGATGAATCGGAATTTCTTATAATTTTGCGAACTTCATCTTTACTTGCTTCGCGTGCGGCCTTGGCGGCGGCGCGTTTGTTTGCATACATAAAAATGACCTCCCACGCCTGCGGGCGTTTATGCTTTTTTTGTCGTTTTTTGCAACGCAAATATACACCCTGCTGAATGTGAATCACATAAACCACAGGTTAAATTCTGAAATATTTTTTTCTTACGGGTGCGATTTCTTCATGCAAAAAAATACCCATGCTACGATTTTTCCCATCAAAATTTGGGAGGAATCAGCATGGAAAT
Source organism: Defluviitaleaceae bacterium (assembly GCA_009788055.1). Classification (GTDB taxonomy): domain Bacteria; phylum Bacillota; class Clostridia; order Lachnospirales; family WQUN01; genus WQVC01. The sequence goes on from WQSG01000026.1 coordinate 20,865, forward strand.
TGACTATCGGTGCATAGGAAAAAGAGTGCGAGTTAATAGAAAACTGCAAAACATGACGCAATCCGAACTCGCAGAAAAAACAGGAATGTCCGATGTTTACATCAGCTACATCGAAACCGCAAAAAAACGTCCAAGCCTTGAATCGTTGCTAAAAATATCAAGCGTTCTTGGCGTTTCAATTGATAGCTTGGTTTCGGATACAATACACTGTTGATACATTTTTCAAAGCCCTTAATGTCTCCGCCGGCGGAGACGCAAAGTTGATTGTTGGTCTTGCGCCAATCACTTCAAGCGCGCTACAATTTCCTCGGAGAAAAATAAAATCAAAGGATGTGAAATTTATGAGCAAAGAGTACATTCCCGTGACAACTGCCGACACGTTGTATTTTAAACCAAAAACACAGGCTGAAATGGAAAACATGATACACATGATGAATGTTGGCGACATGATTTTCAGTAAATGGACATTTTCGCGGGGGATGTGGTACACGATGGGTCTGAACGATGAAGCCGACCCAACAACAAAATGTCTGTTCCCAAATATCGTCATGAGCGACAAACCGAAACCCCTTCGCCGCTGGGAACGGCACGGCTGGAATTTTTGCAAAACGAAAAACCATTCGCGGCAATGCAATTCGGAAATATTGAACTATTCAAACATTGTGCCGAAATTGACGAACAAGCCGAAATGAGAAAACGTAACATGATGACGGCAATTCGCAAAAATCCCGCAAATCGTGTAACCGAAGCCGACAAAGCCACCGACCCAATTGCGTGGGCTGGGCGTATGGGAAATTTCCAAGCGCAAATTCACGAAACAATTTACGCCGATTTAATTTACGCATGATAATCACAAAAATATTTTGCAAATTTTATTTTCAGCAAATATGATGTAAAATCGGGGCATCTGCAAATTGCGGGTGCTTCTTTTTTTGTGCTGTTTTCATGGAAGGTGTGCTTCGCGAAATTTTTTGTACGATGCTTTCAATAGCCTATGATTTTAGTAGCGGAACGCTTAACAAAAAAGCGCGTGTCGCTTTTTTGAATACGCAAATTTTGAACGACGGGCAAAATTTGCGTATAGGGGGCAAGGGGCTTCTCCCCTTGCAAGCGGTAGGTGGATATCCGCCTACACTGCTTGCGAACAACGAAAATACTTGTATGGACGAAATATTATTCCGAAATCACACCACAACATAGCGACACAATGCAACGCTGAAATTGCTGTGATGCAATTTTGTTACCACCTCGCATAGTTTTGAAATTGCCCGCAAGTCATTTCAAAATTACAAAGATAGGCTTTCAACTTTTCGCAAAATTCGCCTTGGGGCAAATTATACATTAAAGTTTGACCGAAAATCCCATTTTGATGTAGAATGAGCATAGTTGTATACGGTTGAGAAATAGGGGGCAAATAATGAAATGGACAAAAGAGACCGTTTCAACAGAAATCGAACAGTACATTGAGAAAATTACGTTTATTAATAGTTGCATTGAAATCTATGAAGAGCTAGATGTTTCTAAAATATTATTTAACGAGGAAGTAAACATAGCTCCTGCATTTTTTGGATTAACAATGTCTGTGATGGCACGAACGATTACACTGGAATCAAGCCGACTTGGATTATTTTTATGACAGTAAAAAAATTTCAGCAGAAAATCCTTTACGCACAGGCGAGTTTAGAACATTAATGGATTTTGCGCTAAAATTATGCAACTTATTTTACGGTGTGTTGAACGATGGGCGAACGTTCAGAGGAGTATACAAAAATGCTAATGATGTCGAAAAATTGTTTCCCATATTACAAAAATATAGCACCAAAAGCACGAATTGAGGAGAAAATGTAAATGCAAAAACTTGAATTAACATGGATTGGCAAAGGGGAGCAAGTAAACCCCGAGCCACGTATACTGCTTGAAAAGCCCGAATATTCATACGGCGAAGCCGACAGCGGCAATATGCTGATACACGGCGATAATTTGCTTGCGCTAAAATCTTTGCAACAAGACTTTGCAGGACAGGTGAAGTGCGTTTACATAGACCCGCCGTACAACACAGGCACGGCATTTGAGCATTATGACGATAACTTGGAACATTCGACGTGGTTAAGCCTTATGAAGCCACGAATTGAAATGCTGCGCTCTTTGCTTGCAGAAGATGGGAGCATTTGGATTAGTATAGATGATGATGAACACGCATACTTGAAAGTGCTTTGTGATGAAATCTTCGGAAGGGTAAATTTTGTAGCAAACTGCATTTGGCACAAAAAGCACACACGTAGCAATGACGCAAAATGGTTTTCGGATAATCATGATTATGTAATGGTTTACGCAAAAGACAAGGACATATGGCAACCCAATCTCTTGCCACGCTCCGAAGATAGCGAAAAAGGATACGCCAACCCCGATAATGATACTCGTGGCGTTTGGGCATCAGGGCTCTGTCATGCTAAAACGCCGAACGAAAAAGATATATACCCCATCATTACCCCGTCAGGTCGAGAAATTATGCCGCCTGCCGGTACCAGTTGGCGTTTTTCAAAAACACGAATGGCAGAATTAATTGCAGATAATAGAATTTGGTTTGGCGCAAATGGCAACAACGTACCAAGATTTAAGCGTTTTTTAACGGATGTTAAAGACGGTTTTGTTCCATTAACATTGTGGCCAAGAGATGAAGTTGGCGACAATCAAGAAGCGAAAAAAGAGGTTAAAGCATTTAATCCGACAGATGTTTTTCCTACGCCTAAGACGGAGCGGTTAATTCAACGAATTTTAACCCTCGCAACAAATGAGGGTGATATAGTTCTCGATTCTTTTCTTGGTTCAGGAACAACGGCGGCTGCAGCGCACAAAATGAATCGCAAATGGATTGGAATAGAGTATAATGGAACAGCTTTTACTCATTGCCACCCCCGAATCAAAGCCGTCATTGACGGAGAACAAGGCGGCATTTCCAAAACCGTCAACTGGAAGGGCGGCGGCGGTTTCAAATTTTACGAGCTTGCGCCAACCTTGCTTGAAAAAAGCAAGCGCGGCAATCTTGTAATTTCGGACAAATATAATGAAAAAATGCTTGCCCATGCTATGGCAAAACATGAAGGCTACACATACGCCCCCGATGGAACTATTTTTTGGAAGCAAGGTTTTTCGGGGGAAAATAATTTCATCTTCACCACAACGGGGCATTTATCGCCCGAATATATAGACAATATCGCAAGCCAACTTGGCGAAGATGACTACTTGCTAATATGCGCAGAAAGTTTTGACGCTACTTGCATTAACAGGCACAAAAGAATTATCATTCGCCCGATACCCAAAATGTTGTTAGGTCGTTGCGGATGGGGCAAAGATAATTATGACCTAAACATCATAATGCGCGAGGTAACGGATTGGGAAGAAGCGGAGGATGATTGCGATGGCGAAAATTAACCCCGAATTGCTTGTTGTAACAGACGAACTAAGCCGTAACACACAGAACATCTTGGGCGACAAGTTGCGCAGGATTATCCTCTACGGGTCACGCGCAAGGGGAGACTATAAGGAATATTCCGACCTTGATATTATGGTGCTTGCAGACTATGACGAACAGGAGCGGAGCGCGTATGAAAACGCCCTTTCGGATACAGCAAGCGACCTCGGTCTTGAACACGATATTATAGTGAGTGTGATGCTGAATAATGAACAATTGTTCATGCGCAGGTCACACATTTCACCATTTTATAGAAATGTTCTTTCGGAAGGGGTCGAAATCTATGGAGAACACAAAAACCTTAGCAGAGTATCGGTTTGAAAAGGCGGCGCAATGTTTGGCGGCTTCAAAATATGCCATCAACCAAGAGGATTATCACACCGCCGCCAATCGCTCATATTACGCTGTTTTTCATGCAATACGCAGTATTTTGGCGTTGTGCCAAGTTGACTTTAAGAGCCACGGCGATGTAATTGGATATTTTCGCAAGGAATTTATCAAAACAGAAGTTTTCCCAAAGGAAATGTCAAAGATTATCGGCAAACTTTTTGATGTTCGTAACAAAAGCGATTATGATGATTTTTACGTGATAATCAAAGAGGACGTAAAAAATCAACATGACTCCGCCGAATACTTCCTTGGCGAAATCCGCAAATTTCTTGATACGCAAACGGGGGAATAGCCAATGCTAAGCAAAATGTACAGCATACAGGCAATTAACAATCATATGTCGTTGCGTTTGCCTCAATATCAGAGTTTGGAAATCTTGCACGAATTGATGAACAGTTTGGATTTTCAGCAATCGGATGAGGAAATAGAAAAACAAATTCATGCGAAATATCCTATTTTTCGTGAATTTGAGCGCAACTTTCCGTCTTTGACATTCGCGCTTGCTACGGGCGTAGGTAAAACCATGCTGATGGGTGCGTTCATCACATATCTTTTCACTAATCAAGGAATAAAAAATTTCTTCATCGTTGCGCCAAACCTAACCGTTTACAACAAATTGATTAAGGATTTTAGCGACTTCAACCACAAAAAATATGTATTTAAGCGGCTTAATATATTCGCGCAAAAACCGCCAATGGTTATCACGGGGGACGATTACAAGCGTCTTGGCGGGCTAATTCCTGCCAACGAAGGTAGTATAACCATCAATATTTTCAATATCGGAAAAAATTAACGCCGAAGTGCGGGGCCGCAAAGAGCCGCAGGTTAAGCGTTTATGGGAAGAATTAGGGCAAAGCTACTTTGATTATCTTGTAAAATTGCCCGACCTTGTTGTACTTATGGACGAAAGCCACCATTACCGCGCAGACCGCGGCATGGCAGTAATAAATGAATTGCAACCCGCATTGGGGCTGGAACTTACTGCCACGCCCCAAGTAGAAACGCCAAAAGGCGCGAAAAAATTCAAAAATGTGGTGTATGAATATTCGCTTGCGCGGGCGATAAATGACGGCTTTGTAAAAGAACCTGCGGTTGCTACGCGCAAAAATTTTGACAGCAAAAAGTACAATCCAAACGAAATTGACCGCATTAAGCTAACCGATGGTATTCGCATACACCGCAATACCCAAGCGGAGTTAGTGGCTTACGCAACAAATGAAGGCGTAAATATTGTAAAACCCTTTGTTCTTGTGGTGTGCAAAGATACCACCCATGCAGGCGAAATAGTGGAATATTTAACTTCCGACGATTTTTATGACGGATACTACGCAGGTAAAGTTATAGAATTACATTCAAACCAGCGAGGAAGCGAAAAGGACGAAAACATACAGCAATTACTTTCGCTGGAAGCAGAGGACAACACCATTGAAATTGTCGTTCATGTGAATATGCTTAAAGAGGGCTGGGATGTTACTAATCTGTATACAATTATCCCCCTTCGCACGGCGGCTTCGCTTACTTTGCGAGAGCAAACCATTGGGCGAGGGCTTCGTTTGCCATACGGAAAACGCACGGGAAACGCCGCCGTTGACCGTGTAACCATCGTGGCGCATGATAAATTTGAGGAAATCATAAATGCCGCCAACGAAGAAACGTCCATCATTCGCCAAGAGAACATAATTCATATTGAAGATGATGAGGATTTTGGCAAGGAAAAGGAAATTGTACGAGGGGCAACGGCTTTTGACGTTCACATTGAGCAAATGGAGAAGAAAAAACGGTTTGCTCGCGGCAAAGAAAAGCAAAATGAAATTGTAGCAGAAATTGAGGTTGTCCGCGCTGTTGGGCTTGCCACGGATGAATTTTTGTCGCAATCAGCAAACATTACTTTTGCGGACGCGGAAAAGCCCGAAGCACAGGATTTTATCCGCGAAAAGGCAAAACGCCATCTTGAAAAAGATGGACAATTGCATTTGCAAACCGATGATATTGACGAAAAAATCAACGCCGCACTTGCACCCACAATCGAACAGAAAATAAAATTTTCAATAGCCATTCCGAGCATTGCCGTTATTCAAACCAACAAGCAAGTGAAAATATACAAGGATTTTGAATTACGCACCGACAACGGTTTTAATTTTGATGTTCCCACCGCCGAAATTATCATCGAAAACCTCAAAGATAACAAAACAGATTGTATGAAGATTTATTTTACAACTTGACCGAGCAAGCACTTGACTATATCGGCAAAACGGAAGACAATTCGGGGCTTGAAAAAATTGTATATCAGTACAAAAAGGACATTGCACAGCATATTTGGGAGCAAATGGAAAATCACGCAGAATTATCTCCACCGAAATACGAAGTTAAGCTACTTCGTGCTGTAACCCCAATTCTTCAGCAAGATTACACGAAATTCAAGGAAGATGAAATTGTAAAATACACCGCAAATATTCCCGCGAATGAAATTCGTAAAAAAGTTGTGGGGCATTTTAGCAAGGCTTGCCACACAGCGTACAAATTTGAGAGTGTGCCTGAGCATACCTTTTCCATTGTGCTGGAACGCTCCGAAAAAGTAATAAAGTGGTTGCGTCCCGCATTGGGGCAGGTCAAAATTTATTACGGTGCGCGGCAATATCAACCCGATTTTATTGCGGAAACAACGGACAGTATCTATATCGTGGAAATAAAAGCGAGCAATCGCAAGGACGATGAGGAAGTAATGCTAAAAGCAAAAGCGGCGCAGGAATACTGCGAAAACGTAAATTCACTTTACGCAGGAACGAGCGCGAAAACATGGAAATATATGCTGTTGCTTGATACCGCACCAAGCCGTTCGGTGGATTTTTCATATCTTGAAAGTAGTGCGAATTGGTAGCAATCGGCTGTGCATCAAAGCGAAAATTTTGTCCACTTTTAAGCCGAAAGTGTCCATTGTTTTTCGGCTTTTCCCCTGCTAATATTCAAAATGTGGTAGCAGTACATATTATAGCACCATCTGCCCACGCGCAGGTTGGTGGTTTTTTATGCCGTCGTCCAAAAGGACAGGCGGTATTTTTTTGCCGAGTGAATCATAAAATTTTCCAAAGGAGTGATGCCTATATGGTGATACTGCCAACATTTCAACAGACAAACCCGAACGCGGTACACGACATTGCCTTTGCCCATTGGCAGTACAATGCGAACGAAAAAGCATATTCGGCAAAACTGATAACCAAAACTATGTACGAATATGCGCGGGACGAATTACATAAAAGCATTGAAACCTTATCTGTAGCGCGCTATAGTGCCGAAGAAGGTAGGTGCAATCAATGGATTTAATCAAAACACGAAAACAACTTGGAAGCGGAAGAACAATTCACGACCTGCCACTTAGGGTGGCGTACTATGCGCGGGTTTCTTCCGACAAGGACGAGCAGTTAAATTCCCTTGATAACCAAATTACATACTTTGATGGGTTTATCAAGGGAAACAAAAACTGGGGCTTTGCCGGGGGATACATAGATGAAGGGCTTTCCGGCTCCAGCGTGAAAAAACGCGATAACTTCCTTAGAATGATAGCGGATGGCGAAAAGGGAATTTTCGACCTTGTTGTCACTAAGGAAATTTCGCGCTTTGCACGTGATACCTTGGATAGCATACAGTACACGCGGCAGCTTCTTTTCGCGGGGGTGGGCGTGTTTTTTCAGGCGGATAATATATGCACACTTGACTTGGATTCGGAGCTACGGCTTACAATAATGGCTTCGCTTGCACAGGACGAGTTGCGGCGGCTTTCGGAGCGCGTGAAATTCGGCATGAAACAGGCGTACAAAAATGGCAAGGTTATGGGGCAGGATAATATTTACGGCTACAACAAAGCGAATGGCAAGCTGGTTGTAAACGAAAAAGAAGCGGATTTTATCCGCGAACTTTTCACACTGTACGCGGAAGATAAATATGGTTTTCGTGTGCTTACGCGCTTGCTAACCGAAAAAGGCTATCGCAATCAAACGGGGGAAGAGCTTAATCCCGGTAGTTTGAAGGGGATTCTCACAAACCCAAAATACAAAGGATTCTACCACGGGCATATCACCGAAAGCAGCGATTACCGCGAGCAAAAAAAAGTCAAAACGGCTACGGAGGACAGGCTTCTATATAAATCGGAAGAAGTCCCCGCCATTGTTTCGGAAGAACTTTGGGATAGGGTGAATACGATTGTATCGCGGAGGTCGGAGAAATTCGGGAATGTGGGTTATGGCTCGGTGGCGCGGTTTCCGTACAGCGGAAAAATTATTTGCGAAGAACACGGAACGCACCACTACCGCAAAGTTTGGAAGGACAGAAAAATCCCCACCGAAAGCTGGTGTTGCAAAGAATATCTTGCGAAGGGGCGCAAGGCGTGTGCTACCCCACACATTTACACGCGGGACTTGGACGCAATTATGAAATACATAGGAAATGACTTGCTCTCCAATCGCGAAAAATATGTGCAAAGCGTGGAAAATCTTCTTGCGATGTACGAACGGGCAGAAAAAAATCCCGCAGATTTATCAAGCGAAATTGCGAAAGCAAGCAACGCTATCAAAAAAAACAAAAGCAAGCAGGATAAACTTATCGAACTGTACACAGATGACGAAATCGACAAAGCCGACTATCTGGAAAAAAACGCCCGCCTAAAATCCGACACGGAAAAACTCAACCAACAACTCTCCGCGTTGCAAGAGGAACAATCCGCCGCAGGAAACGCAAACGCTCGTCTAGCCAATGTCAAAAATTTTTTCGCCACGCTTACCGACAACAACGAAGGCGCGTTATACGTTGCACAACAAATGCTGGAAAGCGTAACAATCCTTCGCGGTAGCACAAAAAAAGAAATGAAAATCCGCATAACAATGCGCTATGGCGACATCATCCCCTGCACCATCATAATGTTCGGTAACACCGAGGTATCCCCCCTTGTTGGCAGCGAGAAGCAAAGCGAAGACCTTATCAACTACATCAACCAAGAGATGAGCGACGAACCGGGTAAAATTTGGGAATTGAATATGTTTGGCAAGTCTATGCACGAGATGGTGCGAGATGGTTTGCAAAACAAACTTTTCAGAATGCCCGAGACTGCCCAGATGAAATTCCAAGAAACACTACAGCGGCTAATCAACGAAGGCTCCGGCGGGCTGATTTGCATTATTTTGTAGGGAATCATCCTCGCTCGTTCTTGAATGTGGCATGAACAAATTATTCGCGATTTCCAGTGTTTGTGTTATGGTTCGGCTTTCGTGAAATTCTTGGTGCAAAAATTCTTGTTCAAAGCGGGCGGCAAAGTTTAGCGAAATATTTTCATGTTCGGATAAATCGTCCTCGCCTATTACGGAGGCGAGGGCGCGAGTGTTTTCTGCCTCGGCATATGCGGCAAATAATTTTGCGGCTGTGTCGGGGTGTTCTTTTGTGGTGAAGTTTTCGCCAATACCGTCTTTCATGAGACGGGAGAGGGATGGCAGAACGCTTATTGGCGGGTAAATTCCTTTTTGATGCAGGGCGCGGGACAGTACAATTTGTCCTTCGGTGATGTAGCCTGTGAGGTCGGGAATAGGGTGGGTGATATCTTCGCCCGGCATGGTTAGGATTGGGATTTGCGTAATAGAACCGCGTTTTCCGCGCCGTATCCCTGCGCGTTCGTAAATGGAGGCAAGGTCGGAGTACATATATCCGGGAAAACCTTTTCGCCCGGGAATTTCGCCGCGTGAGGAGGATAATTCGCGCAGGGTTTCGGCGTAGGAGGTCATGTCTGTTAGAATTACCAGCACATGATAGTCCTTTTCGTATGCCAGATATTCTGCGGCGGTTAGGGCAAAGCGCGGCGTTGCAACGCGCTCTGCGGGCGGGTCGTTCGCCATATTGAGAAACATAACGGTGCGCTCGAATTGTCCGCTTTCGGTGAAAACGCGGCGGAAAAATTCTGCCGTATCGTGCTGAATGCCCATTGCGGCGAATACCACGGCAAAACGAGGGGAGGGGAGGGCGGTACACTTGCTGTCACCGCTGATGCCCGCTTGCACCGCTATCTGCGCCGCAAGCTTGTCATGTGGCAAGCCGTCTGACGAAAAAATAGGAAGCTTCTGCCCGCGAATTAACGTGATAAGCCCGTCAATCGCAGAGAATCCCGTGTTTATGTAGTTCCTCGGATAAACCCGCTCCACGGGGTTTAACGCCGTGCCGTCTATCCCTCGTTTTTCTTCCGCAAATACATCTCCAAGTCCGTCTTTCGGGCACGCAAGCCCGTCAAAAACACGCCCCAAAATTTCCTCCGAAAGCCGCATTTCTAAAAACCGGCCCGAAAATTTAACCCGTGTATCGTCAAGGCGCAGTCCCCGCGTTCCGCCAAACACAAGCACCACCGCAACGTCGCCGTCGATACGGATAACCCGTCCCATTCGCCCCTGCACATAGACAATTTCGTCAAAAGCCGCGCCTTCAACGCCATTCACAACCACCAAACTGCCTTTTATTTCGCAAAGCCCTTCATATTCCATGCAACCACTCCTAAATCAAACGGCTGAACGCCAACCCAATAAGCACGATACCGCCAAGCCAAGATATGTTAAAGGGGAGTTTTTCGGCTAGGGAATGGCCGAGTTTTTGCCCCGCAAGAATGGCGAACATATTTGTTATAAGCGACCAGATTAGCAACGCCCAAGGGTTTATGCCCGCAAGAATGGCGGCGAAACCCACTGCCATTCCGTCAAGGGAAAGGGATATGGCAAGGGCAACGGCTTCGGTTGGGGACAGATGGGCAGAAATATCTGCGTCGGCGGCTTCGGGGTTGGCGTACAGATGTAAAATGAAGTTGATATCAAAAACGGAAAACTTAAATGCCCTGTCAAGCCCTGTGTGTTTTCTGATAAGGGCTTTTATTATGCCGTCAAGAAGTTTTATAAGCCCCATTGTAAAAAGCACGGCAAATGCTATGCCCGTTGCAATTTCTTCCGAAAGAAACGGAAGCAACATATATCCGAAAAGCATTGCCGCACCGATAATCGCACAGCAAATTAAATTTATAATTTGCAGCGACAGCATTGGAATGCGAATTTTTTTGGCTCCATAAGCAAACCCCGCCGTAAACGAGTCCGCGGAAAGACTTGATGCCAAAATTGCGGCTTCAACTATAAAAAACATTTTTGCCCGCCCTTCGGAATTTTCCTAAGAAATCTTCCTATATAATATGTAGCAAATTGCAATTTTGTGATATAATCGTGCGGTTGAAAATTACAATTAAATGGAGGAACAGGAAATGAAGGGTAAGAGTGCGCTAACATTGGTATTAATTTTAATCGCAACGGCAGGGCTTATTGCGTTAAACGCATTGGGCATACCTGCGTTTGGCGAGGGACGATATGACGCGGACGGCAACCGCCGTCACGTATGGGGCGTTGGGAATATCCGCCAAGGTTTGGATTTGATGGGCGGCGTAAGTATTTTGTACGAAGCGGATATAGACGGAACGCCTGCGGCGGTGGACATGAACGCGGCGCAAGCACTGCTTAGGGGCAGACTGGACAGGCGCGGATATACGGAAGCGGACGTTGCGCAAGAAGGTGCTAGGCAACTGCGTGTAGATATTCCGGGCGTGGAAGACGCGGAAGCCGCCGTTGCGGAAATCGGCGCGACGGCAATGCTTACATTTAGAGGGTGCGTAAATCTTGAAGAGGGCAACGCGCATATATGCGGCTCTGTGGGGTGTATCCCAAGCGAAAGAATTTTGCTTACGGGCGCGAATGTTGACCGCGCATTTAGGCAGGTGTATCCGGAATTGGGCGTAAGCCTAAGTTTCGACAGCATTGGCACACAGCTTTTTGAAGACGCGACACGGGCAAACCGCGGGCATTCCATTGCCATTTTCATGGATGACGAGCTTATAAGCAATCCCGTTGTAAACGTGGTAATCAGTGACGGAAACGCAATTATTTCCGGCGGTAACATGACAATGGACAGCGCGCTTTTGCTTGCGCAACAGATAGAGCAAGGCTCTCTGCCCTTCGGGCTGGAAGTTGTAAGTATGAATCTAATCGGTGCTAGGTTGGGCGCGGACGCTTTGCGGACAAGCATAATTGCGGGTGCAATCGGGCTTTTCTTGGTGCTTCTGTTTATGGCGGTTTTCTATCGCACAATGGGGCTGTGTGCAGACCTCGCGCTTGTTATATATGTAGGCATTGTGTTGTTTATCATCTCCGCGTTGGGCATTACGTTAAGTTTGCCGGGTATCGCGGGGCTTATTCTTTCGATAGGTATGGCAACGGACGCGAATATCGTTATTTTCGAGCGTATCCGCGAAGAAGTTGCAATGGGCAAGACCTTGCGCTCTGCAATGCGCACGGGGTACCGCCGCGCTTGGCCTGCGATTGTGGACAGTAACGTGACCACGCTTATTGCGGGCGGTGTGCTTTTCTGGCTGGGAACGGGCCCGATAATGGGCTTTGCGCAGATGTTAATCATCGGTATTTTGGTGAGTATGCTCACCTGCCTTGTTGTAACAAGAATTATTACCGTTTGTTTAATGGATTTAGGGCTGGTAAAACAGTCGCACATTATCTCTGCAAAACAGCAAGCCGCGCTTGATGCCGCAAAAGCCGAAGGAAAATCCGAACCCGAACAAGATATTGATGTCAAACCTATCGTGGAAAAACGTAAAATCTATTTTGGTTTCTCTGTGGCGGTTTTGGCGGTTGGGCTGGCGTTTATGCTTGGGCATGGAATTTTCGGAAACGGATTTTTCAACCTAGACGTAGAATTTTCCGGCGGAACGTCTTTCATGGTTGATATCGGGCAAGACTTTGATAACAGAGATATTGAAGAAATCGTCCGCAACGTAACGGGAGAATCCGCACCGCAGGTGCAGCAGATTTTGGGAACAAATGAAGTTATGATTCGCACCACAACGGCACAGGACGAAGCCGACACACGCATTGCATTAATCCGCGAGTTATCCGAACGCTATAATCTGAATCCGGACGAAATTCAATATTCGTTCGTAAGCCCCGCAGTTAGTGCGGCAATGCGCCGCTCGGCTGTGTTGGCAATCGTGATTGCAAGTATCGGAATGCTTTTGTATATCTCAATCCGTTTCCGCGATGTTCGCACGGGCGCAAGCGCGGTTTTGGCGCAGTTGCATGACGCTTTGGTGGTGCTTGGCATCTATGCGGTGTTGCGTATTCCGTTAAACTATGCGTTTATTGCGGTAATGCTTACCACCCTTGGTTATTCCATCAACGCGACGATAATTATTTTCGACCGCATTAGGGAAAACCGCGTTCGTATGCCCAAAGCCCCCTACGATGTTCTTATTAATACCAGCGTTACGCAAACATTGCGCCGCACGTTGTTCTCTACGCTTTCGTCATTTATGGCTGTGTTTATGCTGTATGTAATTGGCGTGGCGGCAATCCGCGACTTTACTTTGCCCATCATGGTGGGGCTTTTGTTTGGTGCGTATTCCAGCGTGTGTCTTTCGGGCTCGGCTTGGTATATGATGTTAAAAAAGGATAAGGTGAAATAAATGGATAAATACGAAGCCATCAAAGCAAAGGATTTAAAAATTGACGCAACTCGCGGAAAACCAAACGCACAACAAGTCTCTTTATGTGACGAAATGATTAACACGCCGCTGGAAAATTTCCGTGCGGAAGACGGTACAGACGTGCGCAATTATGGCGGCAATGACGGCTTACCCGAAATGAAACGCATTTTTGCAGAGCTTCTGGACGTAAACACAAACGAGGTAATTGTCGGCGGAAACTCCAGCCTAAACATGATGTTCGATTTTATTTCCACAATGATAATCACGGGAAAATGGGACGCCTCGCGGGCAAAATTCATTTGCCCCGCACCGGGCTACGACCGCCATTTTGCCGTATGCGAATATTTCGGAATAAAAATGCTGCCCGTCTCCATGACCCCAAGCGGCCCCGACATGGACGCCGTGGAAGAACTCGCCCGCGACCCCGAGGTTGTGGGGATTTGGTGCGTACCCGTTTTTTCAAACCCGCAGGGCTATATCTACAGTGACGAAACAATCAGCCGCATTGCTTCCATGAAAGCCGCGCATCCCAATTTCAGAATCATGTGGGACGATGCATACACCGTCCACAATTTCAGCGGAGAACGCCCCGCGCCGCTAAACATCCTGCACGAATGCCGCAAACACGATAACGAATCGCGCCCCGTAATCTTTACCTCATTTTCAAAGATAAGCGTTGCGGGTGCGGGCGTTGTGTGCTTGGCGGCGGCGGGTGAAACCCTTGCTACTATTCGCAAACGCATTTCTGCACAAACAATCGGCCCCGATAAAATAAACCAACTTCGCCACGCACGATACTTCAAAAATGCAGACGGCGTAATCGCGCACATGAAAAAACACGCAGAAATCCTACGCCCCAAATTTGAATGCGTAATAAACGCTTTTGAAACGCATTTTCCCGACACGGGCGCGACCTTCACCAAACCACGCGGCGGCTATTTCGTCTCCGTAGAAACCCCGCCCGGCAAGGCGAAACAAGTACGCGAATTATGTAAAGCCGCAGGCGTCCTAATAACCGATGCAGGCGCGACCTTCCCATATAACAATGATCCCGCCGACACCAACCTGCGCTTTGCGCCAACCTTCCTTTCCATGGACGAGCTGGAACAGGCGTTGGAGGTTTTTTGCTTGGCTGTGAAGATGGCAAAGGGGTAGGGGAGTTATGACGCAAACGATATCACCCGCCCGCCTAAAAATTCCGCTTCGGACGGGTCGTGGGTTATGCAGATGGTTATTCCGTTTGCGTGGTCTTTTACCATTTGCATGATTGAGGGTTTTATTTCGGCGTCAAGGCCTTTGAAGGGTTCGTCTAAAATTAGCAAGTCGTGTTGCGCGATTAGTGCGCGGCACAAGCATACTCTGCGTTTCATGCCGCCGCTTAAATCGGCGGCTTTTTTGTGCAGACTGTCGGCAAGGCCTGCTTGGGTTAGTAGTTCGATGGCGCGGGGACGGTTGTTGTTTACAAAAAGTACGTTGGTTAGTGCTGTTTCCCATTCCAACAGGCGGTCTTCCTGAAATATCATGGAGACTTTTTTGCCGTGAAGCCCGATTATTTCGCCGCAGTCGGGCGCGATAATTCCCGCCGCAATATTAATAAGCGTTGTTTTGCCAACACCGGAAGGCCCCATTATGCACGTTATGCCCTCGGCAAATTCCATCGAAATGTCGCGTAAAACAGACTGCTCCCCGAAGGACTTGCAAATATTTTTTAGTCTAATCATTTAATCACCTTGCCGAAAAAGAATCGCAATGCGTTTTCCATCAAGTAGCTAAGCACCACAATCGCGATTGTCCACGCGAAAAGGTCTGCGGTGTTTAGAAAAATGCGGGCGGTGTGCAGGTTCGCGCCTATTGTGCCGCGCACCACGCCTATCAACTCGGCAGCAATGCCCGATTTCCACGCGAAACCTACGCCCGTTGTTGCGGCGGATGCCACAAAAGGTGCAAGCGTTTTCAAATAAATATAAAAAATCTTTTTGTATGTTGGTACTCGGAAAATATTTGCCATTTCCAAAAGTTGCGGGCTTGTGCTTTCAATCCCCTTTAGCGTGTTGAAAAATACGATAGGCAAAACCGTCACGAACGCAATAAAAATAGACAGGTTGGACGAATGAAACGCCATCAGCGCAAGTATCGTAAACGACGCAATCGGCACGGCGTTAAGCACCTTGACCGCAGGCAGAACCAATCTTTCCGCTATCTTAAATTTCGCACAAAGCGCGGCAAGTACAACCCCCGCTCCAAGTGCCAGCAAAAACCCGCGCAAAATCCGCCCCAGCGAAGTACCGATGCTTCCCCAAAAACCCGCCGTAGCCCCCAACTCAAAAAGCCGCGCAAAAGTTACACGCGGCGACACAATTATTATATCACTTTGTATCAAAAACGCCGCCCCTTCCCAAACCACAAACCAAAACAAAATCACAGGGGCAAACTTTACGGCGTTAAAAAATTTTTCTTTCAATTTATATCATCCTAAAAGAAAGACCGAGGGGGACGCCGTCCCCCTCATCCCCCTGCAAGGGGACAAGTCCCCTTGACCCCTTCTTTGAAAACCGCGTATGCGGTTTTCAGGTTAAAGTTTTTGTCGAACTTTTTTCAAAAAGTTCGCAGGGGTTCGGGGACAGAGTCCCCGAGGTCTTAATCTTTAATCGTTAAACCAAAAATCATCAGAAGGCATTGCGCCGCCAACGGTTTCGGGGTTTGCGTTGTAAAGGACGTTGTAGAATCCGATTAGGTTTTGGCGCATTTCGTTGCCCGTGATGAAGACGATGTTGGAGCGAGGTATTGCGGATTGCGCGATTGGAAGCGCGGGGATTAGGTCGAAATCTACGGCGAGTTGCGCGGCGGAGGGAACGTTTGCGTTTACGTATGCAACGGATGCGGCGTATTCTTCCAAGAAAACCGCAACGGCTTGCGGGTTTTGTTCAAGAAATTCGCGGCGGGCTATTACTACGCTCATGATAAGGCCGTAGTCGGGCTGTACGCGGTCCCATTCTTCCGACAAGTCCAGCGCAACGCGCAAACCGTCTACGCGGGCAAGCACGGTGCTTACAAACGGCTCGGGAAGAAGCGCGATTTCTGCCTGTCCTGTTTCCAGAAGCGCGGCGATTTCTGCGTGTTCTGCGCGGAATTCTACGAAAACATCTTCACCCGGAGTGAGTCCGTTTTGTTCGAGTACGTAGTTTAGCGCGATTTCGGGCGTGATTCCTTGTCCGTGGGTGTAAATTGTACGCCCGCGCAAATCCTCAATTGAGTGTATTGTATCCGTAGTGTCCACGATATGCAACACGCCGAGGGTGACTACGGCAAGTGCTTGCACGTCCAAGCGGTTGTAAAGAACCGCCGCCAAATTGCCCGGCACTGCCGCAATGTCAATTTCGCCTTGCACCAACAGCGGCGGAACAAGGTCCGGCGAGCCGAGAAGTTCAAATTCGTAATTGTTGCGCGCCGTGCCGTTTTCGGCTTCGTGCATCAGATGAAGCAGACCCATTGCGGTTGGGCCGCGCATTGCCGCAACGCGCACGGTTGCAGGTTCAAATGGCGTTTCAGGTTCGGCGTCTTGTTCTGCGATGGCGGGTGCGTCGGTGGGGGGTGTTTCGGCATCTGTCGTTTCAATCGGTTCGCGTACTGCAACGGGCGGTTGTTCAACCGTTTGCGTTACACCGCACCCTACAAAACCTGCAATCATCAAAATTGTAAGAACAGCTAAAAAATACTTTTTCACAAAAATTTCTCCTTTGCGTTTTTTTCTAATATACTACACAATGTAAAAATAATTTGTTGCCTGTGCAACAATAACAACCTTTAATTTATTCAAGGTTTTGCCCGAATAGGAGAGACAAAATTACAGACAATAAAGGTTGTTTAAATGGGGGATTAATTTGAACGCATTTTTTTCTTGTTTGAAAGCCCGACGCGTAAATTACAAGAAGGGCGACGTGATAATTGAAGCGGGGACGGTTGCCGCCGAGTTCGGAATTTTGCTGGAAGGCAGTGCGCATTCCATAAAATGGGATGCGTCCGGGAAGCAAATTATCATTACCATGGTGGAAAAAGGAGGAGCGATAGGCGTTTTACTTGCCGCCAGCCCGCAACGTGTAAGCCCGCTAACGGTGCAAGCCACGGCAGACGCTACTGTTTTAATGTTCCCGTTTTCGCAAATAATAACGGGTTGCGAAAAAAAATGCCGTCATCACGAAAGGTTACTGCAAAATTATATTTCAATCATCGCAGACAAGGGAATCGAACTTCACGAGCGGGTCAACTGCCTTTTAGAGCCGACCGTCCGCAAAAAAATTCTTACCTATCTAACGAACATTTCACACGAACAAAACAGTACCGAGTTTATTCTGCCCATCAACCGAAATATTATGGCAGAATATTTAAACGTGGAACGCAGTGCCCTTTCCCGCGAACTTTCCCGCATGAAAGCCGACGGGCTGATTGAGTACAACCGAAACAATTTTAAACTTATGTAAATTTACAAAGTATCAATCAAGGGCGAAATGCACATTGCGACAAGATGAAAAATCGTGTTGGAAATTCCATTTTAAGCAATTATTGAGGTTTTATGTGGAACCCTTGTTTTAAGGGCTTTTAGTCTACTGTGTCATTAGTAGTTCGTCAATCTCCATCATTCTTTCGTGCGTCAACGGCAAAGGCTCTTTCGTTTTCCTTACATAGTCCGAAATCGCTCGTATACCGCTTCGGGTGTCGTCGCCCGCCCCATAACAACGTATCCTCCATGTTTTTCCGCAAGCTCGTCAAGTTTCCTTTAATAGCCTCAGTGCTTGTTCTGTTTCGACCTGCATACGATATTCGTGGTAAAAACCCAAACATTCCGCACCCAACATTTTGCGGTAATTTCAGCCCTCTTAATTCGTTTGCGCTTGCGTACTTGGACACTGTGCTTATAATATTTCCAGTTTCGCGCTCTGCCAAGCACTGCGTGAGTTCATCATATACCTATGTGATTGTTACAAGACCGATTTCTCCTGTTTCTGCAAGATATTTCAAAGCGATGGTGGTCTTCCTTATGCGTTCGTTTACAGTTGAAAGCTCTATGCACACATTGAACATTGCATCGCCGTATTCATTCATCCTTAAGTTGTATATATAGTTTTGGCAAATTTCTTTGTAGATATCTCTCAAAAA
>WQSG01000027.1 GCA_009788055.1 Defluviitaleaceae bacterium
CCCTTCGGGAATTTGTGCGCAAGCCATTTTAGACCACACGAAAATAAAAACAATAGGGCTGTGCAACGCGCCTATCGGAATAATGGCCAACCCCGTAAATGCCCTTCTGGGCGAGGGCGCAACCGCCGAACTCGATTACGTAGGGCTTAACCATCTCAGCTTTTTAACCAGCATTCGCGCAAACGGCAAAGACCTGCTACAGGAAGCCATAAACGGCAATGACGACCTTCTGGAAAAACTGGACATGATAATGGGTTTCGGCAAAGATGTAATACGAAAAGTGGGCGGCGTTCCCAGCTACTATATGCATTATTTCATCCACCCCCGAGCGTCGCTAAAAAAACTGCACGACGCAACAGAAACACGCGGCGAAGAATGTATGCGAATAGAAGAGGAACTTCTTGCCCTGTACTCGGACGCAAGCTTATTCGTAAAGCCCGAGCAACTTTCCCAACGCGGCGGCGCAATGTATTCCGAAGCCGCTTGCGCCCTTGCAGAATCCATTTACACCGACAACAATAAAATCCACGTAGTAAACGCATACAACAACGGTGCAATCCCCTTCATGGCAGACCGCGATGTAGTGGAAACCCGCGCAACCGTCGGCAAAAACGGCGCGAAAATGCTACCCGCAACCGTACACGGCGGCGAATACATCCAAGGCATAATGCACTCCATCAAAGCCTACGAATACCTCACGGTAAAAGCCGCAATAAACGGCTCACGCACCGACGCAATTTCCGCCCTCCTAGCCAACCCTCTAATCGCCGACTACGACACAGCCGTCGCCTGCTTCAACGAAATGCTTGAAGCCCACAGGGATTATCTGCCGCAGTTTGGTTAGCAAAAAAAGTTCTCGGGGGTTTCACCCCCGACCCCCCACAAGGGGACAAGTCCCCTTGACCCCTAACTCAAAACCGCGCATTCGCGCGGTTTTGGGAATACGAGACAGTTTATCGCTAGTCAAAATTTAAAGTTTTTGTTCAAACTTTTTTCAAAAAGTTTGTGGGGTTCGGGGCAACGCCCCGAGAACTTAACGTATGTTCATTATAAAAAATGGAAAAAATTATACAAAGGAGAGCGGCTGAATGTGCGGGTTTTGCGGATTTACGGGCAGTGAATTTAACAATGCCGATAATACTGTAATTGGAAAGATGACGGAGCGTATAGCGCACCGCGGGCCGGACGGCGTGGGTTTTCACGTTACGGACGCGGTTTCGCTTGGGTTTCGGCGGCTTTCCTTTTTTGATTTGGAGAACGGAAGCCAGCCGATGAACAGTGCGGACGGCGTACTTACAATTGTGTTCAACGGCGAAATTTATAACCACCGCGAATTAAAAGCGGAGCTTGAGGAGAAGGGGCGGGTTTTTAAAACCACTTCGGACACGGAGGTTCTGCTGGTTTTGTTTGAAGAGTACGGCGAGGAAATGTTAAACAGGTTGCGTGGAATGTTTGCCTTTTTGATATATAATCACGAAACAGACGAGCTGTTTGCGGCGCGGGATTACTTTGGCATCAAGCCGTTTTACTATGGAATTTTGAACGGGCAGTTCCTTTTTGCGTCAGAGATTAAAGCGTTTTTGGAATATCCCGCTTTTGTGAAAAAGATAAACCCGACTGCGTTGCAACACTATTTGTCGTTTCAATATTCTGTTACGGACGAGACATTTTTTGCGGGCATTTACAAATTACCGGCGGCGCATTATATAAAATTTAAAACGGGCAAGGCAGATATAAAGCGGTATTGGCAAGCGGAATTTAAACCCGACGAGACACTTTTTATCGGCGAAATAACGGACGAAATTGACGCGGTTGTAAAAAATTCTGTGGAGTATCACCAACGTGCGGATGTTACAATTGGTTCGTTACTTTCGGGCGGGGTGGATTCTTCGTATGTTGCCGCCATCGCGGACAAGGTTGAAAAAACCTTTACCGTGGGCTTTGATTACGACGGTTTTTCCGAAATAGAACACGCGAAAAATCTTTCGGCGGAAAAGGGCGTTGAAAACGTAAGCAAGATTATTACAACGGAAGAATTTTGGGAAGCACTGCCGAAAATCCAATATCATATGGACGAACCGCTTGCAGACCCCGCCGCAATCGCACTGTATTTTGTATGTAAGCTGGCGCGGGAACACGTGAAGGGTGTGCTTTCGGGCGAGGGCGCGGATGAACTTTTCGGCGGCTACGGCATCTACCGCGAGCCGTTGGATTTAACGCCGATTACGCGCTTGCCCATGCCCGTGCGGCGCACGTTGGGTTTTCTTGCAAAAATGTTCCCGTTTCGCGTGAAGGGAAAAAATTATCTTATTCGCGGCTCAAAAACTGTGGAAGAACGATTCATAGGCAACGCAAATATTTTCTCCCACGAGGAGCGCGAACAAATTTTGCACGAAACAAACGCGCCGCCCCCGCAAGAAATAACGCGCCAATATTACGAAAAAGCAAAGCACCATGACGATATCACAAAAATGCAATATCTTGATATTCACCTGTGGCTTGTGGGCGATATTTTGCTTAAAGCGGATAAAATGTCTATGGCAAATTCGCTGGAGTCGCGTGTGCCGTTTTTGGATAAAGAGGTTTTTGCCGTGGCGTCCAAAATTCCCACGCGCTACCGCATGAACAAACAAAACGGAAAATTTGCCTTGCGTCGCGCCGCAAAACGCAACTTCAAGGATAAGCGCGAAAAAAAGCGGCTGGGTTTTCCTGTTCCCACCCGCCACTGGTTACGCGAAGAAAAATACTATGAAATCGTCCGCACCGCCCTTACCCAAGATTTTATGGCAGAATTTTTTAAAACCGAAAAGCTGATATCTTTGCTGGAACGCCACAAGCGCGGCAAAGAAGATAACAGCCGCAAAATTTGGACTGTGTTTATGTTTTCGGTTTGGTACAAGGAATTTTTTACTTGAAGCCCTTTGGCACAAGCAAGTTAAGCCCGCCTTTTTCGCAGGTGATTTTTAGCGGCATTTCAGGGCCGGGTTCGCCGTCTACGTCTGTGCTTATGGGGTCTGTGCCGAGGTACTCTATTGAAACGGAAGTTTCGTGGGAAAATAAAACGCGGTGGTCTTCCAAGTGTTCGCCCGCAAGAATTTTAAGGAACAAGCCCGCGATATCCTTCATTGCCATTGCGCGGAAGGCGACAAAATCCAGATAGCCGTCATTAATGGAAGCGTTTGGCGAAATTTTATTAAAGCCGCCGCAACCGCCGCTGTTTAGCACAAGAAACAGCGCGAAGTCCTCTTCGTAGGTTGCAGAGTCTGTTGTAATGCGGAGGGGAAGCGGCGTGATGTTGGGCAGTTGTCCAAGTCCTTTGATGTAATACGCAAGTTTTCCGAAAATGCTTTTTGCAAGGTTGTCGCCTGTAAGGGAATGCGACACATTTATGAAAAGCCCGCCGCCACACACATTGTTAAAATACTGCCCGTTTGCACAGCCCAAATCGGCAGAAATTACATATCCGTTTGCAATGGCTTCCGCCGCTTGACGCGGCTCTTTTGGTATTTCTAAAAAGGACGCAAAATCGTTTGCCGTTCCTGCGGGGATTATTCCAAGGGGCGTTGTTTTTCCGTTGCGTTTCATTGCGTTTATTGCCATATTAACCGTGCCGTCCCCGCCCGATATCACAAGGGCGTCCTCGTTTGTGAGTTCGGCTATGGCGGTTTCCATTGTTTCTTCCGTGGTGACGCGTATTGTGTTTGTTAGATATCCCGCATCAAAAAAAATCTCCGCACAGGAATCCAGCGCGTCTTTAAATCGCCTGTCCCCCGAAAACGGATTGTATATCAGCCTCAATTTTTTCATTGCGGAAACCAGTCCTTACAATTAATATGTAGCGAAACCGCGATAAGCGGCCTCGAATTTTTTTAAAGAAGTGAAGATTTAATGCCTTCGGGCAAGCTTGCTTTGTCGCAGTTTAGGCTTATTGTAAAGCCTACTTGGTTTGTTTTAACCAGCGAGTCCAGCCTGTTTTTTAATTTTTCAAGGCAGTCGTCCGCAACAATGTCTTGCGCCAAAATATTGTTTAAACTGTCTACATAAATGTGCCTGATATCGCTGTTCATTGCCAAAATGCCAAGCACGAAACCGATAAACTCGCGGTAGTTTGCAAGCTCACCGCTTTCCGCAACCACATACCGCACATCGCGGTGAAGGTCGTGCAGGTGTCTGCGATTGTCGTCGATAAACACTAAGTTGCCGTCTGTTACTTTTGCGTCTTGGTTGGACATATCAATTAGCTTTTTTGTTTTGCCTTCGCCCTTCATTCCTGCTAAAAATTGTACCATTTATAAACGCCTCCCTTAATAATTAACTTGTCTTACTTTTTCAGTATAACACACTTATTCCAAATAAGGGAAATGTTTTTGTAATAAAACTGTAATAAAATCGTTGACGGGTTTTTGTACAGCGCGTATAATTCGCTTTGTGACTTTATTTTTAGGAAGAAGAGAGGAAGAATGAAAATGAAATTTGTACTTATGTTAATGGTTTCTGCACTTTTGATGGCGGGCTTTGTGGCTTGCAGCGACGGAAACGAAAGCGCACCTGCGGCAGGCGGAGACACTGCGGCAGACACCGCCGAACGCACTTTCCAAATCGGCGTGATTCAGTTATCCGAACACCCCGCGCTTGTAGCCGCGCAAGACGGCTTTATGGCGGCGATTGAGTACTATGGCGTTCCCGCAGTTTTTGACGTGCAAAACGCACTTGGTGACCGCGATGTTCTGCCAACCATTGCAGACAGGCACGTAAACAATAATGTTGACCTAATCCTCGCAATTGCAACCCCAAGCGTGCAAGCAATGTTTGCCGCAACAAATGAAATTCCCATTGTGGGTTCTGCAATTACCAGCTACGAACGCGCAGGTGTGGTTGCAAGCAACGAAGCACCCGGGTATAACGTAACGGGCGCGTCGGACATGAACCCAATCCAGCACCAAATTAACATGATTTTTGACTTTGTGCCCGATATGGAAATACTGGGCATTGCATACGCTTCCGGCGAACCCAACGCGGTGTATCAAGCCGAACTTGCGATAGCCTATGCAGAATCCCTTGGGCTGGAAGTTATCACAGGTTCTGTTACAACCGTGGGCGAAGTTCAGCAAAACATCCTCTCGCTTGCAACACGCGCAGATGCAATTTGGCTTCCCACAGACAATACTCATGCGGATTCCATGCCTATCGTAGGGCAAGTTGCAATTGAAACGGGCATTCCCGTTTTCCCCGGTGAAGATATGATGGTAATGGGCGGCGGCCTTGCAACCCTTTCCATCAACTATTTTGAACTTGGTTTTGAATCAGGCAGAATGGCTCGCGATATCCTTATCTACGGCGCAGACCCTGCCGAAATGCCAATCCGCTTCGGCATGGACCTTAACCTCAACTACATCATAAACGGCTTCATGGCAGAAGAACTGGGCATTGAAGTTCCCGCCCACTTTGCAGATTACGTCTGGTTCCCGGAATAGGACTGCGAAGACCGTGGGGGCGTTGCTCTCACGGTCTTTCTCCTCAAATTTTTTCACCATGAAAGGCGAAGCATATGTTTATTTTACAGTTTTTTGAGAACAACTGGATTGTTATGCAGGGTGCGGTATCGCTTGGGATAATTTTTTCGCTTATGGCGATGGGCGTATTTTTGGCGTTTCGTATTTTGGAAATGCCTGATTTGAGTGTAGAGGGTTCTATTATTTTAGGGGCGGGCATGAGTGCGCGGCTTATCTCGGGCGGTATGAATCCGTTTCTGGCGACGCTTTTGTCTGTGCTTGTGGGAAGCGCGGCGGGTTTTTGCACGGGCTTTCTGCATACGAAGCTGAAAATCCCCAGCATTTTGGCGGGTATTTTAACAATGGTTGCGGCGTACTCTGTGGTGTTTCGGATAATGGGCGCGAATAATGTGCCGCTTCTTCCGCACGGGCCGCAAAGGGTTACGTCGGTTTTTACATTTTTGCAAGACTGGGGGCTTTCGCGGCCTAATGCGATTATTTTACTTTCGGTTGTAGTTGTTGTAGTGGTTAGTGCGTTGTTGTATTGCTTTATGGGAACGGAGTTCGGCAGTGCAATCCGTGCCACAGGCAATAACAGACAGATGGTTAAAGCACAAGGAATTAACACAGATATTATGATTATCGCTTGCCTTATGTTGTCTAACGGAATGGTCGCGCTTGCGGGTTCTTTGTGGGCGCAACAACAGGGCTTTGCGTCGGTTGATATGGGTATCGGAACTATTGTTATCGGCTTGGCGTCCGTTATTATTGCGGAAGTTATTTTCCGCCCGCGCAGGTTTTGGACAAGTCTTATTGCAATTGTAATTGGTTCGATTATTTACAGGTTAATTATCGCGCTTGCGTTAAGTGTAGATTTTATGCGGTCAACAGACTTGCGCCTTGTTACGGCAGTAATTGTGGCGTTCGCGCTTTGCTTGCCGCTTCTCCGTGACAATATCGCAAAGTTAAGAAAATTTATCCGCAACAGGGGGAATACGTAATGTTGACGCTGGCAGGTATCAAAAAGACGTTCGACCCCGGCACACCCATCGAAAAACACGCGCTTCATGGGGTTTCGCTTCACTTGGAAAAAGGTGACTATGTAACAGTAATCGGCGGAAACGGCGCGGGAAAAAGCACCCTCTTAAATACCATTGCGGGCACATTTTTCCCGGACGAAGGAAAAATAACGGTAGACGCTGTGGACGTAACAAACTTGCATGAACATAAACGCGCATTGTACTTGGGGCGTGTTTTCCAAGACCCCCGTGCGGGAACAGCCGCCGATATGTTCATTGAAGAAAATCTTGCGCTGGCATACCGCAGAGGAAAGTCCCGCACTTTGCGCTGGCACATAACCGCCAAGGAACGCGCCATGTACCGCGAACGCCTTGCGACACTCGGGCTTGGGCTGGAAAACCGCCTGACAGACAAAGTAGGTTTGCTTTCGGGCGGGCAAAGGCAAGCATTGTCCCTCTTGATGGCAACCCTGCGCGAACCGCGTGTTCTTCTACTGGACGAACACACCGCCGCGTTAGACCCCAAAACCGCAAAAACCGTTCTGGATTTAACAAACCAACTCGTACACGAAAACAACCTTACCACTCTAATGGTAACGCACAATATGCGCGACGCCCTTAAAAACGGCAACCGCATAATAATGATGCACGAAGGTAATCTTATCCTTGACGTAAAGGGCGAGGAAAAAACCAACCTAACCGTACCCGACCTTCTAAAAATGTTTGAAACCGCCAGCGGCGAAGAAATGGCATCAGACAGGATGTTGTTGACGTAATTTTTACGTCGCAATGTCCGGAAGCAACCCGGCGCGTTCAAACATCCGATGAACGACAAGGAGAATGCGCATCATGTTTTCGTCTATGTCCAAGTTGTCGGGGGTGCGCCCTGAAAGGACGCGCATATCTACAAGGTGTTGCATTCCTGCCTGCGCCCATTCGGGCATATCTTGAATTGTGCGGTACACCATTTCACTCACCTCCTTTCCGTTTTCGGGCTGAATGTTTAGGAATTGAAAAACGCCGCTTGCTAATGCTTCTGCCATAAGGGGGCGTCTGTCGCGCAGTACGGTGATGTCAAGTAGGTTTGGGTTTGCGGTGATGAATGCCAATTCTACAAGCACGGCGGGCATTGCGGAACGCCGCAAAACAGACAGCCCGCCGCTGTGTTGAGATTGCCCGTCAAGCTTAACGCCTCGGTCGCGCAAGCTCGTTGCTGCGATAAACGCCGAATGCACGCATTCCGCAAACGCCCTGTCTTGGGGCTTTGTTGCCGCGAAAAATGTTTCGTAACCGTTTGCGGTGTCCGCCGTAAACCCGTTGCAGTGAACGCTTACATACAAATCCGCGCCCCATGTGTTTGCGGCTTGCCATCGTTGCGCGGGGCTGATATCTTCCGTGCGGCTGTACATTACTTCCACCCCCGCGCAAATAAGCATTATCCCAAAACGCTTCGACACTTCCAGCGCGATATCCGACTCACGCATTCCGTTGCCAACCGCGCCCGGGTCGCGCCCCCCGTGTCCGGGGTCGATAAAAACTTTAAAACTCACTTGCTTCCCTCCTTTGTAGTGGATAAAATAACTTGTCCTATTAGTTTACCTGCAAAGGTTTTGATTGTAATTTGATACGGGCTTTGAAATGTATTTGAAATGGGTTGACAATATGAAACTATGCTTTGGAACATTCGCAAGGGTTTTGCTGTTTTGCGGCGCGGCGCGAGTGAACAAGCTGAAATATCTTAATTTGCTTGTTAGGTCTGTGGATGCTAACTGCACGTTGTCGTCTAATGCGGTTACGGGATTACTGCAATGCGCGACGAATTTGCCAAACGGAAGAAGCAACGCCCTCGGGAATGTAATATCAAAGGCGGCAGAGGCAGACCCACGCGCAGTGGCGGCGTATTTTCTAAAAAGAATTGTGCCGTTAATCGAGCCCGCCAAGCGAAAAATTGCGGTACTTGCCCTGCGAGAAATAGCGCGGCAAGATGACGGCGTACATTGCGACAGGCTGATAAGCATGGTAAACGGGCGGAAATTTGTGCCGGCAAATTTTCTTGCAGAAATTTTCTTGTACACCACAACGGTTGATAATCGCATAGGAAAAGCCGCGGCAGAACTTATTTCGGATAACTTCATGCGTTCCTTTTTTGATACAAAAGACAGCATTTCTTTTTCGGAAAACACTGCGGAGCCCACCGCCGATGCGTACAATACATACCTTTCCAATGCAACGGAAAAATATAATAAAGTCAAAACCTTGCTGTATCTTAACCAGCCAAAACCGTTTTACAGCCTGTATGTGCCAAACGGAATCTGCCGCAATCACAGCCGCTACAATCACGAAATCATAAAAAAAATAACGGCAAAAACCGTTACGGAAATTTCAAATTTTATTATTTTAAAAGGCATGGGCGGCACGGGAAAAACCATGATGCTTCGGCACTTGTTGCTGAATGCGATTGAAGAAAACGAAAGCTTCAAGCGCATACCAATTTTCATCTCGCTGAAGGATTACGACGCCACCGACCTAACCGATTTCATATACGCAACCGTGGCGACACTAAGCAAAAGCGTAACAAAATCCATGTTCAGCGACGGGCTTGATAAAGGTTTGTTCATGCTGTTATTCGACGCGTTGGACGAAATTAACTTCCACCACCGCCCGCGATTTGAACAGCAACTTGAAACATTCACAGATAAATACAGCGGCAATTTTTATATAATATCCTCGCGGCCATACCAGTCTTTCGTGTCGTTTTCGCGCTTTACCGTGCTTAAAATTGAGCCGTTCACCAAGGAACAGGCCGTTAATTTCATAGACAAAATCGAATTTCGACCGGATGAACCCGAGTTCAAAAATAAATTCCGCAGTCTTATTGAAGGCTCTCTTTACAGTACGCACCGCTCGTTTATCGAAAACCCGCTGTTGCTTACCATTCTGCTGTTGACATTTGAAAAATTCGCCAGCATTCCCGCCAAAATGCATTTGTTCTACCGAAAGGCGTTTATCACCCTTTCCGAAACTCACGACGCCAGCAAAGGAAGCCTTACCCGCCTATACAAAAGCGGCATGACAGTGGACACCGTTGCAGATTATTTTTCCGAATTTTGTTTTCAAACCTATCACGATTCCAAATTTGAATTTACCGATGAAGAATTTGAACAATACTACGACAAACTGTGGATAAACAACAAGACCGCCAAAGCTACCGATTTCGCCCACGACATATGTACCAATTTGTGCCTGATGTTTTACGAAGGAAAATACCAATTCACGCACCGCTCGTTTCAGGAATACTTCTGCGCCAGATTTTTCTCTATGCAAGAGGAAAAATTTATGCGGAAAATAGGCGGCTTCTTTGAAAGCCGAAAAGCTACAGGCGACCAAACTTTTGCCATGCTGTACGACATGGTGCCAACCAAGGTGCAATTTTTTATCTTTACCCCGTTTTTGCAGGAGTTATTCGACAAGTGCGACAGCGGCGACGGATACTGGAGCTATCTCAAAACCATTCACCCCACCATACGCTTCATAAAAGGGGATGTACTGGACTACCCCACCAATCATCCCGCGTCGTTTCTGGTAGAATTTATCTTAAGCCTTCTTGAAATAAAATTCACCACAGAGTGCAACGATTTGCCGCAACACAAAGATTTTTTACTAAACGAGTACGGACATATTCAAACAGATGAAACAGGTCGCGAACTGGTGCGGCTGGACGCTATCGCCACAGATTACCCATGGGTAACGGAACAGCCAAGTGCAGTCGGCAGCCTTTATGAAATCGACACGCAAAAAATCTACCCCAACCGTTTTTACAAAGACATAAGAGAAATGCTAAACAATGACGGCTTTATCTTCAAGAGCCAATACAATGCCCTGCGAAATTTCTTTGAAGAAATAAAATCAAACCACGCCGCAAAAGCAAATTATTTTGATGGGTTTTTTAACACGCCCTAACACCCCCCGGACCATCTTGACATATACCACTCCGGGTACCACGCTGTAAAAGCTCCCATTGCCGCCATAGGTAAATAACGGATTGCCATTACCACAAGAGACGGCAATCCCAAGCCCACAAGTAAGTACATAGATAGCGCAACAGCGCAGAATAAAACTCCCCAACCAACGGTTAAAATCCGATTTATTTTTATGAAAAACGGATTGTTACGGAGGGCCTCGCCATCATCGTAGTTATTATAGGAATAATGAGCCGTCAATGATGTTTTTGTAAATGCACTGCCAAGCCACATTAGTCCATAGCTAAAGTTACCTATTGCCGTTACCATTCTAACGTCAACGCCAAGCAGTAGGGCGGCAGAAACTGCGCCCATAAATATAAGTGTGATTTTTTCGTATATCACAGGTTGATGCTTTATCCACCACATCGGCACAAGAGCAATCGCAGCTATGCCAACCACACCGCCGATAATAGGGTCAAAAGAGCTTGCGATTAAAAGAGCCAGCCAAGGTAACAGCAACACTTTCATGTTTGTTTTTAGTGCCGATTTTTCCTCGGCAAAAACCTCTTTTTTTGCAGACTCGCTGCTGTCGCCAAAAATTTCATCAAATTTCATCATAAGGCTAAAATCCCCGACAACTTTATACTTCTTTTGGAATAAAGCCGCTTGACCATCCGCGTCCCCTTTTGATATGTCCCTCCATAATGAAAATGGTGTTTCAATTCTTGTGGTGCTTTTTTTGAAACCCTCACTTATTACTTCTGCACCTTTTGCCGTCATTACTATTTGATAAGTTTTGTTTATATCTGTGTAGTGCATTTCAAGTACACGGTCTGTACCGTCATGTTTGTAAAATGCAGCCATTTGTTTTGTGAAAACAAAGCTGTTGTCATGTGGGGTTTTATCATCTTTGTCGTGGTCTATTCCCCAAGACGCATCTGCCGCAGAGTTGTATATTTCCTTGGGCAAAACAGGAGTGGATATTTTATCCAATGTTTCCTCGCTTATTTTGCCTTTTGCAAATTCTGCGCCGGCTTGTTTTACTGTTTCCATGTATTTATCAAAGAATCGCTTTGCATCAGGGTTGGAAATTGCTCCGCCTTGTGCGCAAAACAAGCTGTCATAATGTACGCCCTTTTCTTTTAATATGCGGTCAAATTGCGCTGTTACACTTCCATAATTACCTTCTGCTGTCCAAAAACCACAGGTGGAAATAAGCACATGACGTTGATGTGAAACATCATAACGCCCAACATGAGAGCCGCTTTCATGGTCACTTCCCATTTTTGCCTTACCCATAGGCAGTTGCCTGTCCATCAAGGCTTTAATACCGCTGGGTAAGCTGTAGTAATACAGAGGAAACGACCAAATAACAACATCTGCACTAACCCTTTTTTCAAGAATCGTATCCATGTCATCGCGGAAAATACATTTCCCCGGTGTTTTCGTCCAACAGGCATAACAGCCCGCACAAGGGGTGATTTTTTGCTTGGACACATCAATTATTTCTGCATCTTCAAACCCCGCACCTTCTAAAAATGCGCGAGTTACGTGCATGGTATTACTGTTGCCAGCATTTCCTTTTGGGCTTCCGTTAAATACAAGTATTTTCATTTGAAATCACCCCTTGAATTCAAGTATAGCGGGTGATTTTTCGGTTTCAACAGGGGTAAACGTAAGCGGTAGGTTTTTGTTGCATAAGCGGTATAAATTCTGACATAAGCGGTAAATATTTATCTTAGGTTGCGTTCTTTTAACTTCTCATTCATTCTGTCCATCAGCTTTTTGGATTCGGAAAATTCTACTGCCAGTCCTATGATGTAGATTGCCGCAATGAACACCACAAACAAAATAATTGTAGCTGATTCTTCCCATCGAATCCAATTCATGTGCGTTGCAAAAGACAAGACAATTCCTATTATTAACAGCAAGCGCAAGATATGACGTACAAGTAATTCAATTCTCTTTAAGGCTCTGCCGGAACACAGCAAAATAGTTGGCAAATATAGAAAAATTGACATAATAAAAACTGCGATAACATCTCCTGTCGATACTACGCCGTTCCCTAAAATAAGCGAATGTACAACCATCGCCAAACTACTTAACATGAAAACAAAAGAAATTCCGTGCCAACTGCCCTTTATAAAATCTTTAAACTCCATAATGCTGTCCTCACATTCCTAAAATTTCTCTCAAATCGTTTACATACCGCCGTGAAATCACTAATCTTTCATTATTTGTCAAAACGGCTTCACCATTCCCCGACAGCGACGGGATAAGGGTTTTTATTTTGTTTACATTCACAATGATGGATTTTGATATTCGCAAAAAATCTTTCATTGCCCGTTCTTCCAGCTCGTATAGTTTTTGTTTGGATTCGTAAACGTTGCTCTCGCAGTAGAGAAATGTTTTTCTGTCCACCGATTCTATGTAAAAAACATCCAAAGGGTTTACCCTGTGAATTTCATTATCTATATTTGCAACCAGCATATTATTCGGGGTTTTGATGGAGTTTAGCACCCTCAAAAGTTCGGGGCTGATGTTGTGACACAGCACAATAATTTCTTCTTCTGTTCCTGCGGGTGGCTCTTTGATTGTTATTTTCAAGTGGTATCACCGCCATAAGAACCTGTGTTCAATACCCGAAATGCCGAATGGAAGCGGCGATTTTTCGCCAATCAAGGAAGCTTCCGACGACGCGTACCTATAGGGTACGCAAGGAGGAGCTGACGAAGAGCGGCGGGAAATCGGTGCTTTCAGGCGGCGTTGAGCGGTATTGAACACAGGTTCTAAATTAAAAACTCTCCACAACCAGCACCTGTACGCCGTCAATCAGAAATTGCTGGCCTGTTACAATGAGGGGGTCGTTTGGGGAAAGGCCTTGGGTTATTTGAATTTGTGTACCTGTGTCTATGCCAACGGACACTTCGCGCTGTACGGCGCGGCCGTCTTGGGCGAGGAAGACTACATATCCGACATCCGTTAGGATTGCGGCGGAGCGGGGTATTACTACGGTATTGTCTGCGGATTCCCGCACGAAAAAGACTTCCGCAAACATACCCGGACGGATTAGTCCGTGGCTGTTGTCAACGGAAATTTCTATGGAGAAAGTTGAAGTCATTTCGTTGGCGGCAGGGCTTACGGTTGCCACTGTGCCTGTGAAGGGTTCGGCGGCGGCGGCGGTTATGTGAACCGTGACTTCTTGCCCGGGATGGATTTGATTTATGATTACCTCTGTAACTTCAACGCCTACGGTTATTGTTTCCGCGCTTACTATGGTGAAGGGCGGCAAACCCGGCATAAGCATGGTGCGCGGCTCTACGTTGCGCGAGCCGATTACGCCCGAAATTGGTGCGCGGACGGTTGCATCATCTAAGCGTTCCGTAACGGCTTGCAGGTTTACGATTAGGCTGTCGCGCTGGGCTATGGCTTGCGCAAGACCGTCCTGTGCGCGTTGCACGGTTTCGGCGGGCATTTCGGTGGTGATTAGCGAATAAGATTGCAACGCCTGTGAGTGTCCCGTTTGGGCTTGCTGTAACGCAAGTTGCGCCAAATTATAGCCGTTGCGGGCTTGCTCCAGCCCGATTGTCGCGCCCGAAAGCCCTATTTCGGCTTGCTCCATTTGCGTCCGCGCAACAACGCCCGCGTCATACAACACGCGGGTATTTTCATATGCGGTTCGTGCCGTATTGTACGTTGTTTCCGCATGAGTTAAACCCAAAACAGCTTGCTCTATGCTTGCTTGCGTTTGCGCCAACGCCATTTCTGCCTGTGCAACGCCGCTTGTTGCCGCCAAAATTTGTTGCTGAATCATCGCGCCATCGGCTTGCGCAACACCCGTGCGCGCCGCGTTTACGCCTGCTTCGGCGGCGGCAAGTTGCGCGGTAAGCGCGTTTACATTGGTTTGAATATCCACCGCGTCCATCACAAAAAGAATATCGCCCGCGTTTACAAAATCGCCAACGTCTGCAAAAACCGCATCCACCATTCCGCCGGGTAATCGCCCGATAACCGCAATATGGTCTTCCGCCCTAACGCGCCCCGCAAACGAAAGCTCGCTACTTATATCCGACAATTGCACATTCGCGGTATTAACCGAAACCACTCGCGCTTGCACCTCTGCAAAAGCCGCCTCACTTTCCGAAGAACACGCCGTTAAAACAAACGGCAAAAGCACAAGCAAAATATATTTAAATGGAAATTTCATTCCGATACCTCTCTCACTTTAAAGTACGAAAATAATAGAATAAATCTTAGAAAATGTAAAGCCCGTGTAAGTTTTTTCCACGGAAATCTATTTTTTAAAGTCAAAACCGTGGGCTTTGCCCACACCCACAAACTTTTTGAAAAAAGTTTGAACAAAAACTTTAAATTTTGACTGGCGATAAACTGCCACGAAATTCAAAAACCCGCGCGAAATGCGCGGGTTTTCGTCAAAGTTTGGGTCAAGCCTTTTCAAAGGCTTGCGGGGTTCGGGGCGGAGCCCCGAGGTCTTCACATTGTTAAAATTAAAACAACCACCGCGATAACGGCAAGCGCAAAGAGAATTAATATGAAGGGGGCGGATTTTTTTAGGACTTTGCGGCGGAAGTGGACGTGTTGTTTTTTGCACCTTTTTGAGAGTTCTTTGGAGTTGTCGTAGGGGATTATGGATTTGAATTTTTTTGAGATTTTGTTGTACTTGCGGGCGCGGTGGAGTTGGTCGAAGAATTTTTCTGTCTCGGGGCGTTCTTCAAGGTCGGAGAGTTCTGTGGCGGCTTCCTTGTATGCGGCTGCCTCGTGGTAGGCGGAAAGCTTTGCGATTTCGCTGTTGCAGAAGGAAATCTTGTCTATTACGTCGTCGAAGTCTCTTATTGCGGTGAAGGTGTCAAGGAGGTTTTCGTAGGCGGCGATGGTTTTTACGAGTTCGCCTGAGTTTTCGGAGGGCGAGGTTTTTTTCAATTTGTCTAAGGATTTTGTGGTTTTTTGGTATAGTTTTTCTTTTAGGCCTGTTACATATGTTCGGCATTCGCCCGCGAGTTCGGGCGCGTTTCTGTAGGAAGAAATGCTTGTAAATTTTACGGCAAGAGCTTCAAATTCGCCTTGAAGCTGTGCAAATTCGTCTGCCGTTTCGGGCTTTTTCTTTTTCAGTTTTTCCGTCGCCGCTACGGTTTCAAGGTAGAGCGGAGATTTCTCGCGCCATTCGGGGAGTTTCGTATCAACCAGCGATACCCATGCGGTTTCATCATGGCCAAAGTACCACAAACAGCCGTCGTTGTCTGCCGCCGCGCCTTCCGTAAGGTTTTCATAATTTCCGCCGCGAACCGCGTCCTTTTGCAGAACCAGCTTGGCGTGCGCAGACATCGCGTACATCGACGTGTCGCGCTTTTGGGGCGGCGCGGAAACAACAAACACCTTTCCGCAGGCGGCATTGTTTTTGAAAACGGCAGAAATTTTCGTACTTATGCCGTCTTTTTCCGTTTTCAAACTGTAATTATTTTTTTCCAAAATATCCAAAACATCAAGGTACAGCTGGTATCCCGCTTCGTTTTTCAGTGCCATACTCAACCCCCCATAAGCCCGCCGCGCAGAATGTTAAGCCCGATTAAGACCAGAATAACGCCGCCGGCAAAGGCGGCTTTGTTTTTGAATTTCGCGCCGAAAATATTGCCTATGCGCACACCCGCCGCAGATATTGCAAACGTAACCGCACCGATAACCAACGCCGCCCAAGTGATATTCACTTGCAAAAATGCTAACGAAACGCCAACCGCCATTGCGTCCACGCTTGTGGCAAGCGCGAGCGGAAGCATGGTGCGTGGCGTAAGGGCGGCTTCGGGTTCTTCGCAGACGTCTCTGTTACAGGTAGCGTTTTCGTTACAGGTTTCGCATTTAGATTTCTCAAAGCTTCCCCAAATCATCTTCCAGCCAAGAAATGCAAGCAACGCAAACGAAATCCAGTGGCTAAATTCCGTTACATATTCCGCAAAAAATGTGGCGGCAAAAAA
The DNA here is from genome assembly GCA_009788055.1 of Defluviitaleaceae bacterium. Classification (GTDB taxonomy): domain Bacteria; phylum Bacillota; class Clostridia; order Lachnospirales; family WQUN01; genus WQVC01. Next base: position 16,461 of record WQSG01000027.1, read on the forward strand.
GCCGATTACCGGCATTATCCCTTGGAAGAAACCAAAGTACAACCCCACCACAGCTGCCTTTGCATACCCCGCCTTGGGCATTGTAAGCCCAAGCCCAACAGCCACGGCAAAAGCATCCATTGCCAGCCCCAGCGCAAGAATTAACAGTTCTAAATTTCCCATGCGTTAAAAACTTTCTATTTCTTGGACGGTAAGCCCTGTAACCACGGAAATGTTTTCAATAGGCATATTCAGCTCCAGCAAGCTTTTTGCAATGCTGATTCGTTCTTCCATCCGTCCTTGTTGCATTCCTTGTTGCATTCCTTGTTGCATTCCCGTGCGCATAGCTTCCCGCGTTGCGTGCAAATTATCTCTGCGTTGTTTTTCGCGGGCTTCAAACAGCTCGCGGGTATTGGCGTCCATGTTTAGTTCCAACAATCTTCCAACGGGGACTTTCATTTTGGGGCTTTTTTGTGCAAGCATATTCAGCTCCTCCTCGCTGTCGGCATTGATAAATTCCAACCAGCCCCATAAATCCGTACCATCAGGGTCGGTGGGAAGCTTTGATAATTCCAGTGTGTGTATTTCCACGATATCCGTGAACGTTGTGTTTGTTTCCGCGCTGTAAAGCACAAATTTGTCGTGATATTTTTTATGCTCGGGCAACAACTCGCCGCCCGCAACAACTATACTTATGGTCTTTTTGACAGAATCATAGTCGTCTCCGCTGCTTAACTGTTCTGCCATCATTCGTGCATTGTAAAATACAATTCTTTCCCGTACTGAAGACGTAATATCAACCTGTATTTCAATGTTGATAATTTTCCCTGTGCTTGTCGTAACTTTCAAATCAAGTATTGCCAGCTTATCCTTTTTGTACTTACGCTTGGACTGCGGGTCTGCAATTTGAATATGCGAGAATTCGCCCGCAGGAAGTTTCAGCACTGCCGTTAAAAAACCGACAAGTAAATCTTTGTTAATTTCATCTCCAAAAAGCAATTTAAATATGATATCACTTTTTGCAGGCATAAATACTTTTCCGTTTGTAGCCAAAGCCCTCGCCCTTTCTATAGCAATTTCTTTTTCCGTAGCGTGGCGTAAACATTCACGTGAGTTGTGCGCATGATTGTTGCGTGGTGGGGTGAGTTCTTGATTAGGACGGATTCACCGGGGGGGATTTTTCCGCGCAGGTCGCCGTCTATGAACACTTGGCTGGATTGTTTTGCGACAACGCGAACGGTATCGGAAGTACCGATTACCCACGGACGGGCAGAAAGACTGTGCGGACAAACGGGCGTAACGGCAACCATTTGCCCGCCCGGCATAAGTATCGGACCGCCTGCGGACAAATTATATGCGGTAGAGCCCGTTGGTGTGGAAATGATAATGCCGTCTGCGCGGATGGATGCAATGCGTTGTTCGTTTACATACACAGAGTAGTCCAGAAGATTGCCCATTATTCCAATATGGACTTCGTTTAGGGCAAGGCGTTCGGGTAGCAAAACAATTTTGCTTGTGCCAAATTCGGCTTCCAGCATTATTCTTTTTTCGCTTGAATAGTTGCCTGCGATAATTTTTTCCAACGCGGCAAGCCCGTGTTCCTTGTCTACATCGGTAAGGAATCCCAGATTGCCAAGGTTTATGCCGACCATTGGTACATCGTGAATGGCGGCGTAATGCGCAACACGAAGCACTGTTCCGTCGCCGCCAAGTACGGCACAGAACAATGCTTCGCCAAAATTTTCGCCAACGTCGGCTATTTCTGAATTTTTCAGAACCTCGGGTTCGTATCCGTTTTTGCGCAAGAAATCCCGCACCTTGTTTGCATATTCAAAGTGCGGGTCTTTTTCGTCGTTTACTACAATTTTTACTACACGGCTTGTCATTTTATATGCGACGCAGAGTGCGCTCGTTGCGGCTGATATCCGCTTCCGCTACCCATTGGTCAACAAGTTCAAAGAAAGCGTTTTCGCGGCTTTCGGTTATAAAGCCCTCGGTCACGTTTTGCATGATTTCTTCAAGCGTTTCTTCGTTGATTTCTCGGGAATACATTTGCACCATCACAAAGCCTTCTTCCAGCATAAACACGGTAGAAACTTCGCCTTCTTCCAGTTGCATAATGTCTTGCCAAAATTCCCATGCGTTAAATGCCATCGCAAATTCGCCCAAGGATGCGGGGCTGTCGAGGTCTTCATCTTCGGGTTGCGGCTGATGGAAAAGCGTAATAAGGTCGTCAAACGTGGCGTCGCCCGCATTGTGCGCTTCCCATGCTTCCCACATATCGTCCCAGCTGTCGTTGACAATATATTTGACAGACATATCCATGGAAGCATTTAGAATATCCTCCATAAGTTCGTCAAGCCACTCGTCAATTTCACTTTGGGACGGAACAAAATCGCCCTTGTATTCTTCCATAAGAAGCGAAAACAGCGGTCCGGGGTCTAACCAATCAACGCTAAACACACCGCCAACGGAAAGGAAATCTGCAATGCGTGCCACACTCACAGGCCCCATAGAGTTGGGAACTTGCATATTAAACCACTCGCGCATACCTGCGGCGTCTTCCATAAAAAATTCGCGTTCTTCTTCCGAAACTTCGATTCCGTGTTGCTCTGCCCTGTCCAAAACGGCAAGGGTTCTGGCAAGGCCGTCGAATGCAAGTTCGCGCATTTCTTCATCTTGCGGCGGTGCGCCAAGCATCATATGAAACACTCTAAATTCGCCCGTTGGTATGCTTTCGCCGTTGAATGTCATAACGGTGCGGCGGTCTATGCCGTCCCAAATAAGATAACCAACGCCAAAAATTACTGCCGCAAACAAGAAAAACAAAACTAAATTACCCGTGCGGCGTTCTGCCTTTTTTTTGCGTTCAATTTGCTTGTTCTGTTGCTTTCTGCTTACTCTTTCGTTGTCCATTCTTTAACACCTCGTGTATTTTTTTGTATATATTTTCCGCGTCCATTTCGTAACGCGCAAATAACTGTTTTCTTGTTCCCGTTTCGGGAAACACATCGGGGAATGCAAATGCGTGTGCCGCGCCGATTCTTTCGCCAAAGCCGCCGATACGCGCCCCATCTTCCAAACTGAACACGTATTCGTATTGCGAAAGCGCGGCTAAAAGCCCTTCACACACGGGTTTTACCACCCTCGCGCTGAATAACGCGGGCGAAAAACCGTCCTGCGAAAGTTTTTCACAAACATCTTGTGCCGTGTCCAACATAACGCCCACTGATACAATAGCGACTTTTTTCCCTTCTTGCAACTGTATGAAGGAAATTTTCTTAGAATTTTTTTCTAGCGGGCTGTTATCGAGCTTGCAAGGCGATTTTGGATAGCGGATTGCTACAGGGCCGTTTTGCTCCAGCGCGAAGTCCAACATTTCTTTAAGCTCGCTTCCGCAAGAGGGCGCAAGCACGGTTAAATTGGGTATGTGCGAAAGAAATGAAATGTCGTAAATGCCTTGATGGGTTTCGCCGTCACCCGCAACCGCGCCGCCGTGGTCTACCGCGAAAATCACAGGCAGATTCTGAATTGCAACGTCATGAATAATATTGTCATATGCCCGTTGCAAAAACGACGAATACACCGCCACAACGGGTTTCATCCCGCCCATTGCAAGCCCCGCCGCAAATGTAACCGCGTGTGCTTCCGCAATTCCCACATCAAAAAATCGTTTCGGAAATCGCTCCTTAAACCGCGAAAGCCCAACGCCGTCACGCATTGCCGCCGTGATTGCCACAATTCGCGAATCACTCTTCGCTTTTTCGCACAGGTGTTTGGAGAAAATATCCGTAAATGTAGGCTCGCCCTGTTCCGCTTCGGGCAAACCTGTTTCTACATCGAATTTCCCAACGCCGTGGTAACTTCGCGGCTGTTCTTCCGCGATATCGTAGCCCTTGCCCTTCGTTGTGACAACGTGTAAAAGTACCGGCCCGCGCAATTTGCGCACCCTTCGCAAAGCCGTAACAAGCGCGGAAATATCATGCCCGTCCACCGGCCCGATGTACTTGAAGCCCATTTCTTCAAAAAGCACACCCGGCAAAACAGCGTATTTTAGAATATCTTTCGCAGACTCAATCCCCCGCGTAATAGGCGCGCCTACAACAGGCAGTTTGTCCAGAATAAAGTGGACATCCTCTTTCGCGCCAAGATATGCCTTTGCCGTGCGCAACGAGTTCAAATGCCGCGCAACCGCGCCCACATTTTTGCTGATAGACATTTGGTTATCGTTAAGAACCACCAGCAAATCCGTATCCGCCCTGCCCGCGTTGTTAAGCCCTTCATACGCCAGCCCGCCCGTAAGCGAACCATCTCCAACCACCGCGATAATCGCCTTTTTTCGGTGCGGTTCTTGCGGCGGGGTTATGCCCATTAGTTCGTCGCGTTCTTCCACATCCCGCGCAATTGCCAGCCCCAGTGCCGCCGATATCGCCGTGGACGAATGCCCCGTTCCGAAAGCGTCATGCTCGCTTTCGCACGGTTTCGGAAAACCGCTTAGCCCATCCATTTTTCTTAAATCCCCAAAACGCCCTTTTCGCCCCGTCAAAATTTTATGTACATACGCCTGATGCCCCACGTCCCAAATAATCTTATCATACGGCGTTGAAAAAACCGTATGCAAAGCCAGCGTCAACTCCACAACGCCCAAATTAGACGCCAAATGCCCGCCCGTATCAGAAATGCTTTTTATCAGAAATTCCCGAATATCCCCCGCCACCGACCGCAACGCAGAGATACTTAAACGCTTTAGGTTGTCTTTTTTCATTTGCGTTGCTCCTCTGTGCTTTTTTAAGACCTCGGGGGCGTTGCCCCCGAACCCCCACAAGGGGACAGTGCCGTTCGCTACGCTCACTTCATTTCCCCTTGACCCCTTCTTTGAAAACCGCATATGCGGTTTTCAGGTTAAAGTTTTTTGCCCCGCTTTTTTTCAAAAAAGCGGGTAGGGTGCGGGACGAAGTCCCGCGGTCTTTAATTGTGAACAGGAAAAATCCAGTAAGCGGAAACTGCCACGATTATGCCAAGGAGTGCGCCTGCCATCACCTCCAGTGGGCTGTGACCGAGTAGTTCCTTTAGCTTTGTGTCAAGTTTTATGCCCTGTTTTTCTAGGCGGGAAAAGAGGAAATTTATGGCTTCTGCTTGTTTTCCTGCGGCGCGGCGTATTCCGAATGCGTCATGCATAACAACCAGCGCAAGGGTTGCCGCAACGGCAAACAGCGGCGTACTAAAGCCCTCGTAAAACCCAATGCTAAGCATCAGCGCGACAACCAGCGCACTGTGCGACGACGGCATTCCGCCCGTGCTGGTAAGCATTGCCCGCGACCAAGATTTTGTGCGCCAGTAATCGAAAAAGACTTTCAATATCTGCGCAAGAACCAGCCCCACCACTCCCGTAACCAAGTGGCGATTAGTAACAATATCGTAAAACGGCGTACCTTCCACCATTACAGTTCGTCCTCCATATTTCCAAACGGTTCAAGCGCAAACCCATCTGCTGCTTTTTGCAAAACCAGCACCTCTTCCTCGCACCGTTGCAAAACTTCGCCGCATTCCTTCACCAACGTTATGCCGTCCTTGTACAACGCAATGGCGTCCTCAAGACCCGTTTCGCTATCCTCAATTTGCTCCAGCACTTTTTCTATACGTTCTAATTTTTTTTCAAATGACATACGTTTCTCCTCTTTTTAAGACCTCGGGGCTCTGCCCCGAACCCCGCAAGCCTTTAAAAAGGCTTGACCCAAACTTTGACATGGACTGGCGATAAGCAAATTGCATTCCTAAAATCGCGCGAATGCGCGATTTTAAATTAGGGGTCAAGGGGACTCGTCCCCTTGTGGGGGCGGTGGGGGGGAAACCCCCACGGTCTTAATCTTTTCAATCGTCGCAAAAGCCTGACCATCTGCGTAGGTTATTTTTATATTTTGCCCTGTGTGAAGGGTTTTTACGCTTGCCCACGGTCTTAATCTTTTCAATCGTCGCAAAAGCCTGACCATCTGCGTAGGTTATTTTTATATTTTGCCCTGTGTGAAGGGTTTTTACGCTTGTGATGGGGGTGTTTTCGTGTTGGGTTAGGGCGTAGCCGCGTTTGAAAATGGTGAAGGGTGATGTTTTTTCAAGGAGAGTTTCCATGTGGGAAAGGGTTTGGCGTTCGTGGAGAAGGCGTGTGTTTGCGGCGCGGGAGAGGGATGCGAGAAGCGTTTTCAGTCCAACGCGGCGTTGGAGGATTTTGTCCGAAAGGGCTTGCGAAAGTTCCGCTTGCATTTCGGATAGGTATTCGCAGAGTTGGTGCTGGTCGTAAACGGCGGTTTGCGCCGCGGCGGTTGGGGTTGGAGCACGAAGGTCTGCAACGAAATCGGAAATGGTGAAGTCGGTTTCGTGGCCTACGGCAGAAATTATCGGGATTGCAGAATCCGCAACCGCCCGCGCAAGAATTTCCTCGTTAAACGCCCACAAATCCTCCACAGAGCCGCCGCCCCTACCAAGAATAATAACGTCTGCGCCGCCGAATTCGTTTACTTCGCGGATAGCGCGAACAAGGTCTGCCGCCGCGTTTTCGCCCTGAACGATAGCGGGCGCAAGAATAATTTTAACCGCCCTGTTACGCTCCCGAATAATTCTAATAATATCGCGCACAGCCGCGCCCGTGGGGCTTGTGATAATCGCGACCGTGTTTACAAAAGGCGGCAATGCCCGCTTTCGTTCCTGCGAAAAAAGCCCCTCTGCTTCCAGTTTTTCTTTCAACTGCGCAAACGCAAGTTGCAAACCGCCCACGCCTGCGGGTTCCATATACTCCACGTATAGCTGATATTGCCCCGTTTTTTCATACAGCGACAACCGCCCAAAAACAACTACCTTCATCCCGCTGCGGGGAACAAAAGCCAAATCCATGGCACTGCCCTTGAACATTACGCCGCTTATCGCCGCGCCCGCGTCTTTCAGCGTAAAATACAAATGCCCCGACGAATGCGCATTAAAATTACTAAGCTCGCCTTCAACAAACAGACCCGCCAAAAGCGCGTCTGCCTCCAAAGTTTTTTTAACATACTTATTAACCTGCGCAACGGTGAAAACAGTACGAGCCGTCATGCTTCCTTCTTCTCCCATGCCCGTGCGACATTGCCCAGCACACCGTTTATGAACGCGGGCGATTCGTCCGCGCCGTATAGCTTGGCAAGCTCTACAGATTCGTTTACGGCAACGGCGGGCGGAACATCTTTTTCGCAAAGCATTTCGTAAATGGCAAGACGCATTAGGGCAAGGTCGGCTTTGTTTAAGCGGCCTATTGTCCAGTCACGCAGGAAGTTTTCTATTACGCCGTCAAGTTCTGCGCGGCGTTCAAAGACACCCCAAAAAGCGCGGTCGATATATTCTGCATCGCGCTTCGTGGGGCGTTTTAGATTTTCAAAACCGTATTCTTCAAGTTCGCTGTATTCCAGAAAATCGAAGTACGCCGCCTTTGCTTTTGCAAGCGTAGGCACGTCAAGCGCGCCGATAAACGGCAACCCGAAAATCAAATGAAATACGTGTTGGCGCGCCGTTCTGCGGCTTGTTTTTTTCATGCTTTGCTCTGCGGCTCTACAATTGCGCCAACGGTTACGTTTACGTCTGCAACGGTAAGTCCCGTCATCGTCTCTATTGCAGATTTCACGCGCTTTTGCACATCTATTGTTACCTCATGAATTTTCGCGCCGAAACATACCGCAATCAAAATCCCGACTGTCACCGTCCTGTTTTTTACAGCCACGCTTGTGCATTTCGCAGGGTTCTTGCGTGTGGTTTTGCCCCCTGTGCGCCACGTTAAGCGCGAAACACCATCAGCTTCCAGTGCCGCCGTTCCCGCAATTTTCATCAGAACTTCGTCTGCAATGCGAACAAAACCGCCGCTCTCTTTTTTTATTTCAGTCATCAAACGCGCTCCCTTCAATAAATTTCCATGTGGATTATAACATTTGTATTACATTTTGCCAATCGAAAAAAATTTCAACTGCTGTTTTCAAACTTTCAGCGTAGTATGATAATTTGCGAGCAAAAAAATCGGTGGGGGTATTTGGCAGGTCTAATGTTTTTTCAGAATGGTTATATCTTTGTAAAGGGGCTTGCTAAAATAATTATTTTGAGCATGGTTGCCCCCATGCTATAATCACAGTAACAGAAAGCAATTAGATGCACATATATGGGGGTAATCATGGAATGTAAATCATATCCGTTTAACACACTTGGCAATTATATATGGGTTGATATTGTTGCCTTTCATAAAGGCAAATGGTTATTTAGCAAACACAAAGAAAGAACAACATGGGAAACACAAGGCGGGCATATTGAAACCGGTGAAACACCATTGGAAGCCGCAAAAAGGGAATTATATGAAGAATCAGGAGCAATAGAGTTTGACATCGAACCGCTTTGTGATTATTCGGCAGAAGGAATCATCAACGGAGCCTATATACAGGCGAATAGTCAAGTTTATATTGCACAAGTTCATACATTGGGTGAAATACCATGCGACAGTGAAATGGAACGAATCTCTTTCGTTGACTCAATCCCGGATAACTTAACCTATCCGGATATAACAAACGAGATTTTACCAATAGTCTTAAAAAAAACGACGAGCAACAGTAATTACTATCTGTGAAAGCAGGAACATTATGGAATCATCAAAACGCGATATTGTATATGAACTTGAAGGTCAACTATTCACATGGGATAAAATTAAAGCCGAATATGACTTGAGCACTATGAAGCGCAGAGGGCATCCTCTTAGGGAGAAGGTATTGCGGGGAGAGATAACGTTGATAAACCCCTTAGAAATCCCGGACAGGGAAGCCAAGTTAGCCGCGCTCCCCCCTGACGAGCGAGTATTTGTAACCGATTTTCTTAAATCGTTGCAGAATGAAAGAGAATCTATAACGATATAATTTAAGGGGCTAGGGTGTGTTGCGCGGCTGATAGCAACGCATATTTGACAGTGTACGCTCCAGCATTTACAATACGTACAACAGAAAACAAGAGGGAGGCACTTATGCAAACTGTAAATGTTGTTTTAGACACTGTGGATAAAGTTAAAGGCTTTGTCAATACAGTCGCGCCGCTGGAGGGCGATATCGACCTCGGCTCTGACCGCTACGTTGTTGACGCAAAATCCATCATGGGCATTTTCAGCCTTGATTTGTCCAAGCCGCTGCAACTCACCATTCACGATGAAGCAACCGCATCGCGGATTGTTCCGCTCTTAAAGGCGTATATCGTTTAAATTTTTACGGATAATAAAACCGCGGTGAACTACAGTGCATCGCCACACAAAAACCGCGCAAATGCGCGGTTTTTTAGCATAAGGAGAATAACAATGGCAGAAAAATGGTGCTTAAACGAAATTTATGCAGGATTTGATTCGGAAGAATTTATGGCAGACTTTTTGGAACTGCCCAAAATGGCGGAAGCGATGAACACGCTTTCGGGCGAGCTGATAGGGTTTCCGGATGTTGTAACGCTTGTGCGGAAGCTGGAGGAATATGTCACCAAGAACGACAGATTAAGTTCGTATGCGAATTTTGTGTATGCAACGGATACGGCAAACGCGGCGGCGTCTAAGTTTATATATCTGCTGGAAGCACTGAATGCGGAAACCAGCCGCATGAAAGTGAGACTTGCGAAATATCTTGCGAAGGTTGCGAAAGACGGCGGTAACATAAACGCGCTGGCGAAGGAGCATGACGCGGAGGATTATGCATTTCAGCTACAGCACATGGCGGAAGAATATTCCCACATGATGAGCGAGGACGAAGAAACTTTGGCGGCGCAAATGTACAACACGGGTTCGGGCGCGTGGTCGATGTTGCAAGACAAATTGATTTCCATGCTAACCTGCGAATTTACTTGCCCGAAAACGGGCGAGAAAAAGATTATCGGCATAAACGAGTGCCGCAACCTTGCATACGATGCGGATTCTGCGGTACGCAAGGCGGCATACGAAGCGGAACTTGCCGCATATCCCAAAATTGAAGAATCCTGCGCCGCCGCAATGAACGGCATCAAGGGCGAGGTAAATCTTCTAAGCCGCTTGCGAAAATTCGACCACCCACTGGACAAGACCCTCTTTGACAGCAACATGACGCGCAAAACGCTGGACGCAATGTTTGAAGCAATCGACACAGACATCCAGTGCTTCCGCGATTATTTGAAGGCAAAAGCGAAATACGTTTCCAAAAGCGAAAGCGGGCTTGCTTTTTACGATTTGTTCGCGCCTGTCGGGGCGTCTGCCGAAAAAACATTTTCGTATGAAGAAGCAAAAACCTTTGTTGCGGAAAACTTCGGCAAATTTTCTTCCGAGATGGAAAAAGTTGCGCGACTTGCATTCGACAAAAACTGGGTAGACGTACAGCCGCGTGAGGGCAAAGTGGGCGGCGCGTTTTGCGGCGACATTTACGCAATAAAACAGTTCCGCGTTTTGCTAAACTTCGGCGGAAATTTGTCCGACATCATCACGCTGGCGCACGAACTGGGCCACGGATACCACAGTATGCAGGTGATGCAAGAGGGCATTCTGAACACGGGATACCCAATGCCCCTTGCAGAAACAGCGTCCACTTTCTGCGAAATGATTGTCACAAACGCCGCGCTTAAAACCCTGCCGCAAAGCGAAAAATTACAGCTAATCGAAATCGGATTGCAAGACGCAACGCAGGTTATTTTGGATATTTATTCGCGCTATCTGTTTGAAAAAAGCGTTTTCGCGGCGCGGTTAGACCACCCGCTTTCCGCCCAAGAACTGTGCGAACTAATGCTTGCCGCACAGCGCAAAGCCTATGGCGACGGTCTTGACCCGCAAAAACTTCACCCATATATGTGGGCAATAAAGCCGCATTATTACAGCGGAACGTCCAGTTTTTACAATTTCCCGTATGCCTTCGGACACTTGCTTGCAAACGGTCTTTACAAAATCTACGACCAAGACCCCGCCTCTTTCGGAAAAAAATATGATAATTTCCTCCGCGTTTCGGGCAAAATGTCAATAACCGAAAGCTGCAACCAACTTGGCATTGACATCGAAAACGCCGATTTCTGGAAAGGCGCGATTGACGTAATCAAATCCGCAATACAAGAATTTAAGGAGCTGACAAAATGACCTACAAAACCAAAGGCGTATGCTGTGACGAAATTCAAGTAGAAGTTTCCGACGGCATTGTAAACGAAGTAAAATTTTCAAACGGCTGCAACGGCAACCTAAAGGGCATTGCCGAACTAGCCAAAGGCCGCAAAGCCGAAGACCTAATTGCCAGCCTTTCCGGCATCCAGTGCGGCGTGCGCGGCACCTCCTGCCCCGACCAACTCGCCGCCGCTTTAAAATCTGCTATGTAAATTCCATTTCTGCCCCGCAGATTCTTGACAAACCCGCAACCCCAATATATACTACCTTTCGTTGCCTGCGGGCAATGTTTCTGGGTGTGGCGTAGCTTGGTAGCGCGCTAGACTGGGGGTCTAGAGGTCGAAGGTTCAAATCCTTTCACCCAGAGAGTAGAAATGTCAGTAAAAACAGGCCTTCCGAGGAATCGGAAAGCCTGTTTTTTTGCTTTTACCCTTCAAATACCCCGTTGTCTAACGGCTGTGTATTGAGGGCATTAAATTTTGCATTCGTTACACCGGTAGTCGGTAGTCGTGGCGAACACGTCAGGGTCGTCGGTGTCAAAAAATCGCTTTAATCGCCACGCATAATGAGGGCTTAACTCAAGTAGAAATAGCTAAGCTATACGGCTGCTACTACACGACCATATGGAGGGTCGTCAATAAGATAAAACGCTGAAGCTCACCTCCCGCTCGAGGTTAGCTTACTAAGGGAAAAACATGGTAAGGAGTCATATCCGAATATTCGCTTACCTTCCGACTATGTGCGGAATTGTGGCTTCTGTCGGTCAGCACGGGTAGTCAGGCGGGAGGTCATTGGGCTACAGAGGTCAGACTACATTTTTTGGAGATGTAAAATGCTTGCAAAATCAAGAAAGCCCCCGAAGGGGCTGTTCTCTTTCTCGTAGAGGCTGAGGTGTTGCTACAGCAGATTCGGTATATCTCGCATTCCTCGGAGTACTCGATATACTTGGATTGTTTTTGTTTATTCGTCTACACGGTAGAATAGATGGTATTGGTATGGCAGCACCATTAAGCGCAAGGTTTCATCATGGATGGAAACTGAACACATAAACGGATGTTCTAGCAGGAGGTCCGTTTGTCTTTCGACAGCCTCCGCAAACTTCTCCGCAGCTCTCGGGCTGTGTTCGTTGAGATAAGTTTCAGCCTCTAGGATGCCAATTATGGCTGCCGGCAAATAATCAAGCGTGTACAAGGTCTCTATCCTTGCGTTGCTGTCTTAGCCGTGCCTTCATCTCATCCTGTGATACCCATAAGGTATTTGGATCGGCGGCTTCTAGCTTAGCTTTCTCTAATTCAGCCTTGATGTAAGCATTGTGAGCAGCTTCACGGTAGGCTCGTTCCGTCTGAAGACTGAAAGGGATTTGCCCCTCTCGGATTGCCGTTCTTAGGAATAAGTCTATTGCCGTGGTCATATCCATACCGATTTCGCCAAACACTTGTTGTGCGTCTTGCTTCACCTTTTCATCTACATTCACCGATATTCTCGCAGTTGAAATCATAACCAACTCCTTTCTATGGGTCTATTATGCACCCGTCATGCACATATTGTCAACGTTGAAATCTCGATGCCTCTACGTTGGACTTGCGCCCGCCACTAATAAAGCAGGCTCATAGGCAAGAGTCAAGGCTCATTTTTAGCGATTAGACACCTCTAAACTGGGGTCAGAGGGCTGTTTTGGGATATGGAGTTTTTTGATACACTTGCCAACATCCACACTCTGTTTATTTCTTTACTATATAAAATTGTACTTTCGTTTCTTCACTCACGTAAAGCAAACCATTACTGCTGGGTTTAACCCTAAAAACTGCTTGGATTGTTTCACCTTTCGCCTTGCTAGAAATGTCGTGGAAACCAGCCGGTTCCATAATAGTTTTACTATATTTGCAGAAAACAGGAATATAGCCTATGTCAAACTGATCAACGATTTCGCCAGCATCGTTACGCTGTACAAATAGCAGCTTAATCTCTCCTGGTGTTATAGAACTGCCACTATTAATCTGTAGATACGCCACGAAAGATATGCCACCTATCATTTGGGCGTCAATTAGGGTTGCACCATCTATAGCTTTTTGCGTTTGCCCTAAGATGACCAAGGTGTCGAATTAAGCATTTTCACCCCAAGGGCTTAGTGTCGCACCGCAACGATTCTCAAAAAAGTTACCCATTGACTCTGCCCATTGAGCCTGCTAAGACTGTATGTGTAACAACACAAAACAAAGAAAGGAGCAAGCATAACACAACAAATCAAGAATATGACGAATATTACGCCAATACCCAGCAGGAGCATCCATAGCCCATACTGCTATTAAAACGCGCACACGACGCCCCTGTGCGCGCGTCGGGGGCTATTATATGGCTACCGAATACCGCGTGCATTATTTCTTTCGACTGAGAGCGGAGTCAATATTGTGATGTCATAACCCAACGCTAGGCTAAGCCCGGCAAAACCTTGGTTTCCGATAAGCGACACCGTTATTTCCACCTCATCACCGGGTTCACCGGTCGCTGTTCCTGCGACGAGTGTCAGTGCGCCGGAACTAGTGGTGGGCACACTGTTCATTATCAAAGTGGGCAACGAACCGTCTTCGATATGCCAAATATCGGTATCCCAAGCCGTCCAAGTTGATGTAGTAGTAGTCCAGAATTCTTCGCTCATAGCTCTGTCAAAGCCGATGTTTGCACCCCGAGGGGTATTGTGGCTGGCGACTCCCGGAAATGAACCGCCCGACATAGGATTTAGTGCAAAATTTCTACTGAGAGAATGGTTAAGAACACTATCACCGACTATGCGGTTGGTGTGGTTACTGCCTTGCACTTGTGCAGAGGAGTTGGTCGAACAGAAAAATGCAGCGTAACAGTCAGCGTATTTGAGACAAAGGATTTCAGAACGCTATTTATTGGCAGAGCGGGGGATGCCGTGCCGTAGACGCTTCCCGCTGACACGGCGAGCGGGGTAGTTACCGCCTAACTCGCCAGCGGCAATATTGAGCATCCCCCGATGCCGGACCCCTGATGGCGGCAGCACCTTGACAATTTAACTTCGAGAGCTTGATGCAGCCAAGCATACAAGTGAGATAAAGGTTTTTTGCGAATTATGGCTTACAGCATCTTATGGTTTCAATAAACAAACCACAATTAAGGAAAGGAAGTACATGGCAAAAAACGAAACGCGCGCAATCTGCGCAATCTGCATCCAACCGATGATGCCGAAAAATCGCTGTACAGTATCGCACCTTGTTATTAATAACAGGAGGCATGAGCGAATTAAGGCTGGTGATTCTTTGGATTACCCTTCAACTTTTCGCGGAGGTGACCTTTGCCACGATTGTGGTGTTGGTGCGGGTCAATATCACCATTTAGGTTGTGATTCGGAAAGATGCCCTGTTTGTCACGATCAGTGAAGCAATTGCTCGCCGGTCGTCTGACGATGACAGGTTGATAATCGAAATGCCGAGGGAGCAGTTTACCGAAGTGGCGATAGACAATATCCGGAAGATTATCGCCAGCAAAGCTGTACTGATAAAAAAGGCACTTGGCATAAGCCATCTACCTCTTCTTATCGGTGAGGAGAAGATACATTTTCCGTGGTTCATCCTTACAGGTGAAGACGGCGAAGTAGATACCTATCTACGCTTTGTTACAGCCCTATGCAAAATGGCGAAGGAATCCCAACGCATCACAGCCAAGGAGCGTGATACAGATAACGACAAGTTCACAATGCGTGTATTTCTGATCCGATTAGGTTTTGTCGGGCCCGAGTATAAGTTGGCGAGGAAGATTCTGTTGCGGAATTTATCCGGCAACAGTAGCTGGAAAGCCGGGCAATCACCCACACAATCGGAAAATTCACAAGAACCTTCCGAAAAATAACAAATGCACTTTAGAGATGGCACAATTTAGCCATTTCACACCAGCTTGTTTTACGCAAGCTGGTATCCAAAATAATATACACAGAAACATCAAGCATTTAGTACAGCTAAATGAGAATATTGGGATGTGGCAAAGAGCAGTTTCGCACTTTACAGCACCTTATTTTATTAACACAGTACAAAGGAGATTCGTATGGAAGAGAAACAATTAGAAGTCATACCGTTGGATGTTCGGCTGTTGGCAGCAGACATCGACCATTTTTGGAGCATTTACGATGAATATGCGGAAGTTTATGACGGTGTCCGAAGCGATGATGAGGTAGCTGAAAACATCATACATATCGCAAAGGATATTTACTATGAGAGCAAAGAGACATCCGTGATGCTTCAAGAAGCCATTAGAAGCTGCGAAAGCTGTAATGAGCCTAATTTGGCAAAACAAGCAAGTGACCTCTTGCACCGCATTAACACTGCGAAAACAAACAAAGACGCGGCAAGGTAGCGATTGCTTCTGCAAAATATCCCAATTTGACTGTATTTAGCTGCACTAAGTGCTTGAACACTTAAACACTAAAGACTTGGCACAGATAAGCTGGCGTAGGCAAAGACCTGTGAAGCACTGCATTATGGCGATGCTGATTTATTAAATGTTAATGGTGAAAGGATTACTATGGAAAAACAATCAACGAAAAAGTCGTCTCTAGACGGAAAGGGTGGAAATAATAAGACGCTTGAAGTGGGCGACAAAATTTCAGATGAAAAGTATCGCGGTCCCTCAATAAATATGGGTGGCTGGTTTGCAATCGTGGATTTAGAGGATGACTCTATCTGCAATGTTGCGTGGTGTGTGTATGATGCGCGAGAAATTCTGGGAACGGAGATGTGGGAAGAATTCCAAGATGATTGGAAGACCGCCAATCCTGAGTATGACGGTATCGATGTACCCGATGAAGTTAGCGAAGTATTCACAAAACGCTATGTTGTTGTCAGATGTAAGATTACCGTGAAAACCGGCGAGGACATATGGTAAAAAAACAGAGAAAAAGCAAGGCGACCCTTCTCGGTACGACAACGCTACGGCGTATGGTCAGTGCGTCTTTCAATGAGGGAGATGCTCTATATAGTCGTAATACCTACGCTGAGTGCTTTATGGCGAAGTGGCGACTTGATGACAAACCCGCTGATGGTGATGAAATTGTGTATGTCTACTATCACGCAAAAGAAGATGAGACTATCATGACGAACATCGAAGATGACATATGGGGAGCAATGGGTTCATCTGCCGGTTTCAAAGGCAAATTAAAGCCAGCGGAATTTTCTGATGTAAGCGTGTGCGAAAGGTCTTCTGCACATGACGATCAACAAAAACTGACCAATCACTGATTTTGACGGAATTTGCGGTTCGCAACAAACACAAACACCAAAAACAAACAGTGAAAATGCAAAGCCAAGAAGCAGTAGTTTAACGCAAGTTTGTCGGCGCCTAGTTTATCTGCGCCAAGTCTTTAGCCGAGTCAACAAAAATAAAAAACAAGGAGAATCAGGTTATGCAAATCAATGCACTCAATGTTACTGAAGATAAAATGAGGGATGCCATTAAACACGCTGCCGCTGTATGGAAGCTTAATGCTCAACTGTATGAGTTGTTTTGCTTGAACCATCACCAAGCCGTGCTTAAAGATTTGGTCCAGATAGGCTGAACGGCAAACACCGGCTACGATCACCGCAACTACGGCACTGCTCGCTTATAAATGTTAATGGTGAAAGGATTAAATTATGCAACAACAATCAGGACAAAAGCCGCCGCTTAACGGCGTGCGTGAGGAAGATTCATCTGCTATGGGCGAAAACGCTACGAACAGCTATTTGGCTTTGGAGGCTAAACACCAAAAAGAAGTAAACCAGTTTCCGTTCTTTTTTGCCTTTGGCGATGAGCAGTTCGAAAAGGAGTTGGCAAAGCTCGGATTGACCCTGGACGACACCGATAAAATTTGTAGATTAGATGACATCGGTGCATTCTGCCTAAAATCAAACGCGCCCAAACTCAAGGAGATGTTTGCTAGGCACGAAAGGGAGCGAAAAGAGGCAATCGCCGCCGACACTACAGGCCATGGTTACATCTATGAGATGTTTCTGTATGAGCTTGCGAACTACGAATACTGCTATACAAACGATTTAACCGATACACTGAATGCCATAGGCATTACGCGGAAGGAAATTTCGGAAGATAAAGCATTGTCTGCCGGATTCGAGAAGGCTATTGCAAAAATCAGGAAGCTAGAAGCGTAATGTGCCGGTTTAGCAGATTTTGGCTTAGGCCACCCATCAAACGCTGATTTTATCAGCGATTGAGATGTGAAGCGAAACACAAACACCAAAAACAAACATTGAAAGAGCAGAGCCAAGGGAACGGGAAGTTATGCGGGGCTTAACCGGACACAACCTATCTGTGCCAAGTTTTTAAGCGAGGGATATTAAAGGGCTTGGGGCATTGTCGCGCAATTGAGCCTTGATTCCGTGGCCCACGCGCGCTATGCTTAACGCTGGTGAAGTAGCATTGTTATCTTTAATAAATCTGAGAAAGTTGGGAGGTAATCCATGTGTATGCACAAAATGCAGCCGTAGCCGCCCCTGCACCAATTAGGTCGGCTACGCCAAATAATCTTTTACAAGCCTTGACGGACAGCATGACACCGAAATTCGCCGTGTCGTATCTGCGGGTATCCACAGCAGGGCAGGCGGAGCGAGGTGGCGGGGACGATGAAGGTTTTTCGATTCCGGCTCAGCGCGAGGCAAACAAACGCAAAGCCATGTCTATGGGTGCGATGATTGGCAAAGAATTTGTAGACCGAGGTGCTTCTGCTCGCTCTGCCGCCAGACCCGAACTCAAGCGAATGCTTGAATTTATCAAGGAAAACAAAGACAGGGTGGATTATGTAATCGTTCACAAAGTTGACCGCCTCGCCCGCAACCGCGGTGATGACATTGATATAACCCGTGCTTTAGGCGAGGCAAATGTGCAGTTAGTGTCTGCCTCGGAAAGCATTGACGATTCGCCATCCGGTATGCTGTTGCACGGCATAATGAGTTCGATAGCAGAATTTTATTCACGCAACCTATCCACCGAAGTAAAAAAAGGCTTGAACCAGAAGGCCAAGGGCGGCGGCACACCTAACAAGGCTCCAATTGGCTACAAAAACATCCGTGATGTAGACGAAAACGGCAGGCGAAACAGCCGCGTAGATGTTGACGAAGAGCGAGCCGCCCTTATCACGCTGGCATTCAACGAATATGCCACGGGCGATTGGGCGTTAACAGCACTAGCCGACCATGTATCCGATTTGGGGCTGGTTACACCTGCCACCCGCAGGCTTCCGGAAAAACCCATAGGCAAGCGAATGTTGCACACCATTCTCACAAATCCCTACTATAAAGGCATCGTCCGATACAACGGTGTGGAACACGAAGGTCGGCACACGCCGATTGTGGATGAAGCGACTTGGGATAGGGTGCAGGAAATGCTGAAAATCCGCCTAAACGGTGAACGTACTCGCATTCATGAGCATTATCTGAAAAGCACAGTGTACTGTGGAAAGTGTGGGGCTAGGCTGATAATTCACAATGCTAAGTCGAGGGCAGGGATGCGGTATCCATATTTTGTCTGCTCCGCCAAGCACAATAAACGAAACGACTGCGACCAGCGTTCTTTGCTCATAGACGAAATTGAAAGGCAGATAGAAGCCTTCTATCAGCGGATTTCTTTCACGTCGGCATTTCGTAAGCTACTGCAAGACTGGGCTATGGACAAAATCGCAAATTTATCGGAAGAATCCAAAATCGAACTGGAACGCCTAAAGAAACAGCAGGAAAAACTGGAACGCGAACGCCGCAAGGTGCTTCAAGCCTTCCAAGCCGATGCCATATCGCTGGACTTATTAAAGGAAGAGCAAGACCGCATAGGCAGAACACTTGCAAGTGTCAACGGCCAAGTGAACGCCTACCAAGCCGAGTATGACGAAGTTTCCGGCAATCTCAATGATGTATTTGCGCTTTTGGATGATTGCGGCAAAGCCTACAAGCTGGCGAAAGATTTTGAGCGACGGTGCTTTAACCAAGCCTTATTCGAGCGGATACTGGTTCATGAAGACACAGGTCTGGATGTAGAATATGCCGCCCCCTTTGATACGCTGCTCGACCCAAATCTGTTCACGCTAAAGGGGGAAGTCGAGCGGCAGATTCGTGATAATGAAAATGGGCAGCCCCAATCGGCTGCCCATCTTTCATTGGCGGATTTTGCGAAAAACCGCCGTAACGCAAAAACCGGCACATTTTTTAATAGTGCCGGTTTAAGTAAGAGCATTCTAGTGCAGCTGACAGGACTTGAACCTGCAAGGTCTAGGACCACTAGATCCTTAGTCTAGCGCGTATGCCAATTCCGCCACAGCTGCGTGCAACGAAAAATATTGTAATACAGGCATTCTTTTGTGTCAAGATAAACATGAATTTTTTGCGTATAAGCGAAACCAAAAACGGCAAAGATATCAATAAATAAAACGGGGGCGATAAGATGAACCGCAAATTAAAAATTGTTGCAATATTACTTTTGTGTGTGATAACAGGCTATGGGCTGGGTAGTTTCACATATCTTTTGCGTTTTCCGGGAGAAATACGCCTGACGGAATTTACCACGCACAGGTTAAGTATTGGCCTGCCGCTTTCGGCAACCTTTCACGAGACGGCGGCGGTTACAAAAATAAACGACACACCGCTTTCGGAAATTGGAGCGGTGCGTTTGGGGCGTCCGCTTACAATTCAGACCAGCAGCCAAGGCACGGCAGAGATGACTATTGGTGCGTTTGGTGTGCCGTTTCGGCGCATTACGCTGGATGTTGTGCCGGAGGTGGAGATTATTCCGCTTGGCCACGCGATTGGCGTTCGCATAAACACGGACGGCGTTATGGTGCTTGGCACGGGGTCGTTTGCGGGAGAAGGCGGCGAAACCCACCGTCCTGCCGACAATCTTTTGCGCGGCGGCGATTTAATTCTGAAAGCAAACGGCACAGACATTAACAACAAGGAAGAACTAAGCGAATATGTAGCGGAAAGCACGGGCGAAATTATCTTCCTCGTTCGCCGCGACGAAACCGAAATGGAAATACCCATCACGCCCGAAACCGCCGCAACCGACGACGTTCGCAGAATCGGCGCGTGGGTGCGCGACTCCACCAAGGGCATAGGAACGCTTACATTTTACAACCCCGAAACGGGCGAATTTGGCGCGTTGGGTCACGGCATTTTGGACGTGGATACAAAAATGCTTCTTTCCGTAAGAAGCGGCAACATCATGCCCTCCACGGTGACATCCGTAAATCGCGGCGCACGCGGTAACCCCGGCGAACTTGAAGGCACGGTAAACACAAACATCTCCATGGGAAGCATCGCGACCAATTGCGAAAGCGGCATTTTCGGAACACTGGAGCCGTCCGTGCGCGAAGACTTCGCCGAACTCCCACGCTTCCCCATAGCCCGCCGAACCCAAATTGAAGAAGGCCCTGCAACCGTTTTAACCAACGTGTCAGGCACTTGCGTTCGCCACTACGAAATCGAAATAGAACACATAAACCAAAACGCCGCAGACGAAACAAAGGGCATTGTAATCCGCATAACCGACCCCGAACTCCTGCGCCAAACAGGCGGCATCGTACAGGGCATGAGCGGCAGCCCCATAATCCAAAACGACCGCATCATAGGCGCGATAACCCACGTTTTTGTCCAAGACCCCACAAAAGGTTACGCCATCTTCATAGAAAGCATGATTCGCTACTGCCCCCAAACACAGGAGCTTTATGTATAGAACTGCCACAGATTCTCGGGCGAGAGGGACGGTTGACTTCGCTCGCTATGATACGCCTGCGGCGTACAACCGCTCACTGAAGTCAACCTCCCCTCATGGACAAGACGGATGAACCGTCCCCTTGTCTTTTTGGATAGTCGGCATAAACTGCTCCTTGAGAGTATCAAAATGTGGGATTACCCTTTCAATCGCAATGTCCGTCAATTCCGTTATGATGACTTCCAATTCCTTTTCATCGGCATATTCAACAAAAATGCCCGGCTGGTGAATTTTGAAATAATTTGATAAAAATGGCGGAAGACTATTTATATCGAATAATCTTTCCACGGAGTGAGCAGGACACTTGCCAACAAAAATTAATCTTATCCCTTTGCATAAGTTTGATTTTTGAAAGTACATTTCATACTTAACTCCATTTGCTTGACGTTCGTAAAACCACATACCAGAACCATATTCGGGGCGTTTAACTCTTTTGAATCCTACTGCCGCCAGTTTTTTGTCGGCAACCTTCTTTATAACGGCTGTTATCGTCATTTTACCCTCCTTGCATATATCACGGGATGACTACGTTCTGGTGGACAAGGGGACGGTTCATCTGTCCTTCACAATATATGGATTTATCCATGGGAATCAAGCCCTTTCGTGTAAGACGGATGAACCGTCCCCTTGTCTTTTCCTGTCACAGTTATTCCCTTTCATTCTTTTTTGCATCTGAGGTTGGGACAAAATTTTCGTATTAAATGGACTTTGTAGTACTGCACACACGCACAAGAGATAAACCCTAGGACGAGCAAACAAAAAACAAGACTAATTATAATCCCTTGAGTATGACTCATAACGTTTGGCAAAACAATCCTCGCAACTCCAACACCACCTATAGCCCCCAACATACCAAATGTAGAAGCCTTGTTTGCTGAGGTATTACACTGCTTTTCAGTACCATCCATGTAACGGTTAAATTTGCCTTTCGATTGTATGAATGTAAAAGCAACAACAACAGGCATTATAATCACAACTGCCACATTCATCGGTAATACCCTGATAAAATCACTGTCGAAAATAACAAAGACATTGGGTGCTACCCACGTTAATGTCGATAAGAGACACCATCTGTGTCCCGAATGTAAAAAGAAACTTTCTGCAGAATGTTCGTTTCTATCATTATAGCTTCGCAAAACATATGACTCTATGTCTTTGTTGTTATGCTGTTGCATGATATATACCCCCTCACCATCAAGGAAATGTCACGACAGATGAACCGTCCCCTTGTCTTTTGAGTGGTTTTAGAAAATATTAGGTTTTTGAAGCGGATAGGTATTGTCATATTGGGCAGTCGCATTTCCATGCCACATCCAAGCCGGAGAAATCATCCAAAAGCTTTGATAACTCATATTCCAACTCTTTTATGCTCTTTATGTTATTGATGTACACAGAATTTATTATATCTTCATCAGCAATGCACCAATCATTTTCAATATACTCTATCTCTATTTCACCTGTTCTCAAAAAGAAACGAGTATTATCGTCAATGCTTAAAAAGTTTGAAACTGCAGTTGCACGTCCGTTTTCATCATAGCGATATGCACCTAAAACAATAAAGGCTCTCGCATCATCAGACGTTGAAGGAATTTCCATGGCTAAATTATTTCCAACACTTAAGTTATTAATTTGCCTCAAGCTAAATTTATTCATTTGTGATTACACCTGCCAATCACATCCAAAGGTGGACAAGGGGATGGTTCATCTGTCCTTCACAATATATGGATTTATCCATGGGAATCAAGCCCTTTCGTGTAAGACGGATGAACCGTCCCCTTGTCTTTTTTTCGCCTACCGCCCACTAATCTAATCTTTCCTACCCTATCGCTACGCGGGCGGCGAGTGGGGGCGATTGCTTTTGGCGAGCGGTTGTACGCCGCAGGCGTATCATAGCGAGCGAAAGCAATCGCCCCCACTCGCCGGCCCAGCC
>WQSG01000028.1 GCA_009788055.1 Defluviitaleaceae bacterium
GGGGAGAGGGAACTTTTCAAAGTTCCCTCTCCCCCCGAGAACTTAACATCATCCGTCTTTTCGTATTACACACCACACGCGCAGTTGCAATGGGATTGCTTACGGGCACAGGTGAAACGTGTCGGATTAATTTGGTGTATGTCCCGCCGGAGTTTCGGGGTAGGGGATACGGGCGCGTGTTGGTGGGCGCGCTTGCGAAGAAGATACGCGAAGACGGGCAGATGCCTGTGCTGTATACGGATGTGGGAAATGCGGCGGCGAACGGGCTTTATACCGCGCTGGGATTTAGGGCTGCGGGGCGGCTTTTGGAGGTAGGATTTTAGGACGTGTTTAATTTCTGATATCATGTCGAAACAAATTTTTTGGAATTTGTTGGAAAATGCGAACGAAAGTTATTGCAAAGATATTAAATAACTGTTACAATTTACCACGAAATGATTACAAGGATATTTTAGATGTCCTTTTTTCATGTGAAAATTTCACAGAATTTGAAGGGAGCTTTCTATGAAAAGCATCAAGGCGATTCTAGTTTTGACACTCGCTGTCATCGCGGTAATTGTCTTTCCGCTGGGCGTGATTAATTTCATCGCGGCGGAATCTGCATTAACACAGGTAGTTTGGCACGATGGGAACGAAACCCACGAATTTCTTGTAGGGGCGGATACCGTCGGGGGCTTTCTGCATGAAGCGGGCATCTCAACAGGCACTGCTGACCGTTTAAGCCACGCACCCGATGCGTTGTTGTGGGACGGAATTGAAATTACAATTGAAAGAGAAATTGAGTACTATGTACAATTGGATGGCGAAGTGCCGACACGTCGCGTATCGCCGCCCGGCACAACTATTGCAGAGGTACACAGGCAACTGCAACAAGAAACATCCACCCCGCTGGTTTTTGACGGCGATATGTACGCAGTCGTTCAAAACGGCGACAATTTAAGCTTTGGCTCTTGGCGCACACGATACGAGTTGGAGCTGATTCCTCTGCCTTACGAAACTATTTTAAACCATACCAACTCCGTAAGTCGCGGGCGCGAGCATCTTCGCGTAGTGGGTGAATACGGCGAAAAAGCCATAACCACCTCCGTTTTGTACATTGCCGGCGTGGAAGACCGCCGCGAAATAAGAAGCACCGAAATCTTGGCAGAGCCTATCAACGCGATTCTTGATATTGGGACGGGCTGGCTTGGCGCACTTGCCGATGTAAACGCGCCCGATTTCCACTATGTACGCCGCGTTCGTATGGAGGCAACCGCCTACACCGCAGGTTATTGCTGCACAGGCAAACACCCCGACGACCCATGGTACGGCATAACCGCAAGCGGTCGCCGCGTTGAACACGGCATAGTTGCCGTTGACCGCAACATAATCCCCCTTGGCACTCGCCTTTACGTAGAAAACTACGGCTTTGCAATTGCCGCCGATGTTGGCGGTGCAATTCGCGGCTACAAAATCGACCTTTTCATGTACGACCTTGCCGACGCACTTCGCTTCGGCCGCAGACACATCTACGTTTGGATTTTGGATGAGATTGTGTAGATGGGAAAAACCTCGGGGACTCTGTCCCCGAACCCCTGCAAGCCTTTGAAAAGGCTTGACTCAAACTTTAATATGGACTAGTGATAAGCTGTGTCGTAATTCAAAAACCGCGCGAATGCGCGGTTTTTAGTTATGGGTCAAGGGGACATTTGTCCCCTTGCAGGGGGAGAGGGGGACGGAGTCCCCCACGGTATTAGCATTAAAATTCCTGCCGCCGCTATCGCGGAAAGTGTGACCCAATATCCCGTTGCAAGTTCGATTTGTAGAATGTCGTCCACATTTATGAACCGTGCCAAAAACCACAGAAGCCTTTGAAGTTCGCGGGCAACCATGGGCGGCACAGAGCGAATTAAAAGCGCGGAAGCAATATGAAAAATAAGCGCGTCACCGATTAGGGCAAGCCTAATTGGTACGCGCTTTTTGTTTTTCTCTGTGAAAAAAAGCAGAATGGCAGTCGCAAAAAAGAGCAACGAAAGCAAGTATGTTGCAACAGACGCGAATATCCTCCGGGAAATATTGCGCACGGCTTCATTTTCCGTCAAAATATCCGCGAGGTCTGAGTCCGCTAAATTAAGTTGCGACAACAGCCCGCCGTCTTCAAACGCCGAGGAAAGGCGAAAGTTGTACGTTTCCTGTATGCCAAGTACGGACAAATGCACACTTATCGCGGGCATGGCATATCCCACAACCGCGATGGCGCATATAATCAGCATTGCGATTTTTTTCATCAGCCGTAATATCTCAAAAGGGCGTTGACAATGCCCCACGCGTAGTCTACTTGGCGGCGCGGGTTAATCATCCAAGAGAAGTCGTGAATGTTGTTTGTGAAGCTGGCTTCCAGCAAAATTGCGGGCGACCATACAGGGCGCGTCACAAAGAAATTTGCGTTGTTTGGGGAATTATTACGGTTGGTGATAGGGTTTACATATCGCATGGAATTCATGAAAGTGGCGGCGGCGGGGCGGCTGTTTTGGTTGCGATACCAAACGGTAAAGCCGTGGATGTTTGTGGCGTTGGTGGTTTCGGCGGTGGCGTTGGTGTGTAGCGAGATGAACATATCGGGCTTTGCGGCGCGGTTTGCGTGAACGCGGTCGATTAGTTCAAAACGGGTGTCGTTTGCGCGTACTTGGATTACGTTTGCGCCCAGCATTTCCAGCCGTTCTTGCAGAAGTTGGGCGTGGCGCAAAACCAGCATTGATTCTGTCATTGCCGCACCCATTGGGCCTACTGCGCCGGGGTCGTTGCCGCCGTGGCCTGCGTCAAGTACGAATGTGAAGCCCGCGAAGGGATAGTTGCCCTGTGTCAGAGAACGGCGGCGGCGCAGAATAAGTGCGAGCTGCCCGTTGGAGTATTCGGTGTAGAAGCCTTCGAGGTTCGCGCCTTCGCGCAGGGTCATGAAATATGCGGGCGCGCCGTTGTGAACGCCGATTCTTATTGCGGAAAACATAGCTTCCGTCGGGTTGAAAAACACGGGCGGAAGAGGCGAGTTCATTCCCAAAGTTAGGATTAATTCTGTGCCGTTAAACTCTGCGTAGGCGGCGGGATGGAACGGAACTTCCCAAACGATTGCGTCGCGGTATTCGCCCACAACGTATCGCCCTTCGGAGAAGAAACCGAGATTAAACTCGGGCGTGTTTTGCGCAACGGGCGGCAGAAAACCGGTATCGCGGAAGGTGCGGATATTCGCGTTTTCCAGCCATATTCCGGACGCAAGGCGCGTCCAGTTTCCGCTGATGCGCGTCACGCGGCAACGCTGTCCGCGCTGAAGCATCCAGTGCGAGCCGCCCGTGGTGGTTGCGCCCGGGAAAGCCCATGCCGTTTCGGCGGTGACTTCCGCGAAAAACGGGGCGTGTGTGCCAAGCTGGCGAATACTTCCCGCCGCTGTTGCCGTATGGGTTTGACCGTTCCAGTAAGAAGTGTACACGGGGCGGCCGATATCTATGATTGCATCAGGGTTGGCTTCCTGTTGCGGAACGGTGTCCACCGCGCCGTTATTCAGAAGCAAACTGCCCTCAAACCGCGCAGAGATTATATTGTCGGCGGTTGCGGTGCGGCCTGTGTTTGTGGTTTGGGAAAGGGTCACGGTTTGCCCGCCGATTTCTGCCGTAACCGTTGCGCCTGCGGGCGCGGTTGCCGAAAGCGTGAGTTGCGTACCCCAAACCGCATATTCATTGGCGGCGGGGAAAACATTTGTTATGCCAACCGCCATTGTTGCGGGCGGCGCGGCGGCGGCAGGCGGGTTATTTGTAATCACGCGGGTAATGGAATTTTGCCCCGCTTGCGTGAACGTAAACGAATTTTGCCCATGCGTAAGCGGCAGAAAAACACTGAAAAAGCCTTCCGCAGTGCGGTTGGTGATTAGCTGCCCGTTTACATAAATCGGCACGTTAGGCACGCCAGAGCCGAAGAAATAAAAATTACTCGCGTCCGTCATTGCGGGGAAGTTTGCCCGTGGTTGCACCACCATCAGCGTGTCCATTAAAACGGTTGGCGCGTCTGCGGGCGGCGTCGGAACTTCCGCAGGAATAACGCGCCTGTAGAACTCTCCGATTGCTTCGCCAACATGGCTGTTCATATGCCGCTCACGGAAGAAAATGCTTCCGCGAACCACATCCGAACGGGCGTTGCGCTCAAGCTGGCGCACAATTTCGCCTTGCCAGTTCTGCCACTCCAAAACTTCGCGGTACACAGAATGCCCGATGTACAGGCTGACATCCGTGCCGCGAACAAGGTCTTCCCACCACGTAAGCACGATTTCGTAGCAAGCGGCGGGGTTGCCCTCAAACCAGTAAATTTGCGGCGCGATGTAATCCAGCCAGCCCTCTGTCACCCACAGACGCGTGTCGGCGTACATGGAGTGAAAGCTCTCGTTGCCGCGTGTCGCACTGCCCAACGGGTTAGAGCCTTCGTTTTTCCAAATGGCAAAGGGGCTTATGCCAAAACGCGCACGGGGGTTTGTTTCCCGCACCGTTGTTTGCAAGCCGCGAACCAACTCGTTTACGTTTTCGCGCCGCCAATCGTGCAAGTCCATCCCCGCGCCGTAACGCGCAAATGTCGCGCCGTCGGGGAAGTTGCGGCTTGGGTAAAAGTAATCGTCAAGGTGAATTCCGTCTAAATTATAGTTGCGCAAAAGTTCTTCCACGCCGTCCAAAATAAGCTGACGCGCCGCAGGATTTCCGGGGTCGAAGAACAGGGAAGTTCCATATGCAATTGCCAAACTCGGATTTAGCCGCGCAGGATGATTTTCAGACAAATTTGCGGGGTCTGTAATATGCTGGTTTGGGAAAGTTATGCGGTACGGATTTAACCACGCGTGAACCTCAATTCCCAGCGCGTGTGCGCGGGTAATCCAGTATTCCAGCGGACTGAAACCGTCTGCGGGGGCTTCGCCCTGCGTTCCCGAAAGCAAGTGCGACCACGGGAAAATTTCCGAACGGTGAAACGCATCCGCCGTGGGGCGCACTTGCAAGAAAATTGCGTTAATTCCTTGCGAAACCGCCCGCGCCAAAATGGCATCCGTTTCTGCCCTAAGTTCCGCGTTGCTTAATCCGCGCCGCGACGGCCAATCCAAATTATACGCCGTTGTTACCCACAGCCCGCGCATTTCCACAGACGCCGGCACGGCTTGCGCTTGCGCTTCATTAGAAAAAGCTTGCACCGGAAACACCGAAACCGCGAACACCACCGCAAGAATCCATGCTAAACCAACACAAGCCTTCATTTTTAACACTCTCATGACAAAACCCCATTTGCAAATTTTTATTTGAACCTGTATTCATAGCCCCAATGGGGTCTATGTGATTTTGCCCGAATTATACCATTTCATGCAGAAACAAACAATTGGTCAAGTCGTTTTTTGTTGTGAAATATTTTGGAAGACCTCGGCAATCAAAAACCCGCGCAAATGCGCGGGTTTAGTTTAGGGGTCAAGGGGATAACATCCCCTTGCAGGGGTGTGGGGACGGAGTCCCCACGGTCTTTTACCATTAAAAATCTTTACTCCAGCCCCCATCCGTGTACCAGTTCAAACAGCTGTGCAGCGGATTCGCCCCAGATGTGTGGGTTACGCCAGAAGGGAATGCGGCGATTTTGGTCTACGATGTCCCAGTCGATGTTAAACCAGATGTTGACACGAATGCCGTGTTGTTGTTCGTCTTCGTGTACGGTGTCCCACCAGTGGCTGCCGCGGTGGTGCCAGTTATGGATTTGCCTGTTGTTGGCGCGGGTAAAGCGGGCGGCATCTACCGCGCCCTGTGCGATTATTTCCAGCGCGGCTTGAATTTGCGCGGGGTCGTCGATAAAGATTCTGTCGCGGTCATCAAATTCCCAGCGATAGCGGTCTTGTTGCTCGTTGAACACGAAATGCGAAAATTCAAGATTGATTGCTTGAATAACCTCGGGCATTCTGAAAGCGGGGTACTGCGAAAGAATTACGGGTTCGCTGTCCAAAAATTCGTTAAGGCCTGTGTCTTCTATAAACGAACCCGTAAGCGAATACTGCCGCGCCACAGAGCGTCCATTTTGCAAAATGTATCTAATGTAGAAAGGCTCACGCGAAACGATAACGCCGTCTACTTCGCGAACGTATCGGGCGTTGCCGCGCAAATTGGGGATATCGTGCAACTCGCTTCGCCCGTCCAGAATGGTTCGGTGCGCCTGCCGCGCCGCCGCAATAAATTCGGGGTCGTTGTTTGACATCACGCGCCACTCGTCGGCAGACAAATTGAACCAACTTGCATCAGACACAAACACGGAATAAATTTCATCTTCCGCAGGGACGCGGTTCACATGAAAATTCAAACCAAACTGCGTGAACACAAGAATGAAAATATAAAGCGCGACGGCAACGCCTGAAAAATGCAGCAGATATTTTAGCTGTCCCGCAATGTAAAAAGATTTTTCTGCAATCATTTGTGCCACGATATACCCCAGCGCGAAGCCCACAACAAAGCCGACATGAACCATAAGAAGCCCGCCCATTGTCGTGCCGAAAACTACGCCTGTGATAATCATTGTGGTAAGCGCGACCCCAAAAACCAGCACGTGCCTAACGGGCGCGAACACAACGGAGTTGCCTGTGCGTTCGGTTTTGCGAATGCGGCTTACAAAATACGCACCCGTAAAAATTACCGCGCCCAAAACGACATACACAATCGCGGGGATAACCACGGCTTGCGTATGTTCAAGCACATTTGGGCGGATAAGCGTACCCCACGCCGCAGGGTTGTGATACGCAAAAAACATATTCATGAAATTTCCGGATTCGTTTGCGTGACCAAAAACATACATCATCAAAAGACCGTCAACGGACGCAACCAAAACCATAGGCACAAAAGGCAGAACGCCCACGATAAGAAGCCCGATAATTCCATGCCCCGCCAGCGAAAACGCCAGCCAAGCCAAGCCAAAATAAAACACGGTTACAATAACCATTCGCATAATAAGGCTTAAAACCACGGGAAAGGTATTGATTACCTCGTGAACCCACGGCATATCAAACATACCGCCAACTTCACCGCCGGGGAAAACGCCGATTGGAATATTTCCATGGGACACAAACCCGACAGAGTGCCTGATAGTCATGCCAATTTCGCCCTCTGCATACAAACGAAACGGGTCGATTTCCGACGCAAAAGTTATCGGAATAAAAAGCACCAGCCCAAACACCAGCACGGGGATAACACTAAGCAAAACACCCGCCGCCGCATTTGTAATAAGAAGCTGTTTTTTGTTTATCGGATACGAATAGAAAGCCGTAGCCGCCCTCTTATTAAAGAAGCAGTTGAACATAAAAAACGCCGTAATAACAGGGGTAAGTACCATAGTAAACATCATGAAAAAATTGCCCATGGAAACGATATCCACCAGTTGGCGCGAGGCCAGCCACGGGTTATCGTTCATATTGCCCGCCATCGGCAGATAAACTATAAGCAAATATGCAAAAGTGGCAAGCACCGGAATCGGCCAAAATCTTTTCACTTGCTCGGTAAACAATGCTTTATTAATCACTGTGCGGCCTCCTTTTCATATACATAGATAAAAATTTCATCCAGCGACGGCGGCTGATGTTCAAATTCTGTGTTGTCTGCCATTTCGGCTTTCAGCTCGTCTAAGTCGCGCTCGATTAGCATTTGCCCGTCTTTTATGATGCCCACTGTGTCGCAAATGCCGTCCATTTCCTTGAGGTTGTGGCTGGAAATTAAAACTGTCATTTGTCTGTCTGCAACGTCTTCGATTATCCATTGGAATATCTTTTTGCGAACAATCGGGTCAAGCCCGTCGATAGGCTCATCCAGCAGAAGAACCTCGGGCATACACGAAAGCACCAGCGCAAGCCCCGCTTGTTTCTGCATCCCTTTGGAAAATCGCCCGACACGCCGTTTTACATCCAGCCCCATAAGCTGTGTTAATTCCGTGAAACGGTTTT
The DNA here is from genome assembly GCA_009788055.1 of Defluviitaleaceae bacterium. Lineage (GTDB taxonomy): Bacteria > Bacillota > Clostridia > Lachnospirales > WQUN01 > WQVC01. Next base: position 7,967 of record WQSG01000028.1, read on the forward strand.
CGTTCCAGTTTTTGTAAAGCTTCTCGTGAAATTTCCCCAGCATTTTTAAATTGTATTGCGGGAAAAAATACAAATCATCGGGGATGTAGCCCACGCGCTCCTTGACTTTTTCGTTGTCGTAAACTTCGATTTCGTCGATTAAAATGCGTCCGCCGTCACCCTTAAAAACCCCCGCCAAATGCTTAATCGCGGTTGTTTTTCCCGCACCGTTTACGCCAACAAGCCCGTATATACTGCCCTTGTTCACATTCATGCAGAAATTTTTAAGCGCGGTGTAGCCGTCAAATTCTTTTGTCAAATTTTCAACCTTAATCATTTACTTTTTCACTCCCCAGTCCATTAATGTAAAGCCCTATTTCGCCAATGCCTTCGCCGCGGAAAATCAATTCGCGCACAATTGCCGCCAGTTTTTCATACAGCGCGGCAATTTCCCCCGCTGCTTCGGGCGGTGCGGAAATGAAGCTTCCTTGCCCCGCGACCGTGTAAAAATATCTTTGCCCCTCCAATTCCCGATACGCTTTTTGCACCGTGTTCGGATTTACCCCAAGCTCCTTAGCCATATCGCGAATAGACGGAACCCGCGAGTTTTCGCCAAGTTCGCCCGAAATTATAAGCCGCTTAAAGTTTTCTACAACTTGCTCGTAAATCGGTTTCCTGTTCTTCAAATCTATTTTGAACACACCTTTACACCTCCATCCGTGGATTTTTTGTATTATGTGTATTATATGCACTAGTACACTTTTGTCAATACTTAAAAAATTTCGCCGCAAAAAAACCACCGAATATTTTTCGATGGTTTTCAAAAAGGTTTTATAAATTTACTACGCGGTTTTTTTTCCGTTAATCAATTGCTATGCTATTAAAGGGATTGCGAAACAAGCCCACTAAAATACATGGCTGCCGGCTCATTTAACCGGTCATCCTCTATTTTTAGCTCCAGTCAATTTCATCGTGGCGTACTGTTTCCCCTCGGCGAATCTCATCCCGTCCCAAGCGTATAGCCTCTATTTCATCCGGCATGGGTACTGCTTCAGGGATAAATTTAATTAACACTTGATACAAAACGTCTAACTCGTTTGAATCTACGACATCTATAATATCACGTAGTTGCTGTCTGGTTGCTGTCATAACAAGCACCCTCTCATTTTTTATAAGCCGCTCCCCTTGGGAGAACGTCTGTAATCTCAATTTTACCGTCCATATCAAAAAGTATGCGGTAATCCCCAACACGAAGCCGATAAGCGTTTTTACATCCTTGCAATTTTTTTACGTCACCGGATGGGAGTTTCTCAATCGCTTCTTTAATGCTTTGCTTAAATGGGTTGCTGATTTTATTTATGGCTTTTGCCGCCCGCTTGGAATATGTGGGCTTCATTCCTCACCATCCTTTACTGTTGAAAATGCTTATTTAGGGTTGTTATTAAAATTTCGTTTGGTTCAAAAATTCTTCATGAACATTTTTTACATTCAAAACTTTTGAGGAATCTTTTGCGATTTTTTCTGCTCGGTGGTCATCAACCATATGAAGAAAATATGTTGTATTTTCGGGGGCAAGCCCAAAAGCATTTGATTGTATTAAATTACGGAAAGCCGTTGTAACAGTTTCGATAAACTTTTTGTAGTAACCACCATGGAGTTCATCATAAATTTCATCTGCTACAAAACCGGTTTCATCAGAGAGGGCTTTTATTTTATCAGAGATAACCTTGCTTTCATCACGTAGCATTTTGCTTACAGTAGCGGTCGCCATTTCTTTGCTTTCATACACCCATTCCTCCGGCGTCCATTTTGTGGTTGGGAGAGGTTCATTTTTGATTTCGTCTATTTCATCATCGGAAAGATTATATTGCTCAAGACTTTTTAAATAAGCATCTAAATCATTATAAGCGTAGTCAATATCCTTTTTTTTCATTTGCTCGATAGTGTTTACACATAATCCAAGCGTAACGCAAGAACTATCTGTACCCAACACAACAGCATATATTTTTTCACTACCAACTTGCTCTTGAATATCTTGAAAATCCTTAATTACAGCTTCTTGGATTTTGGGAATCAGTCCATCAAAAAAATCTTGCACAAAAATCACCCCTACTATGGGCATTATGCTACGGTTTGCGTTTTAATTCAAGAAAAAACACAAAAATTTGTATTGTCCCCGCAACAAAATTTCGGTACAATAAGAAAAAATCTAAGAAAAAATCCAAGAGGGGGAACAAAATGTACATTCATCAAGTGGTAAGAGGGACGGAATTTACCTTTACATTTGCGGAGGACGATGTTGTAGAGGGAATTTTTGACGGAAACATAGACCATATGCAGTTCTATATTGTTAGCCCCGCAATTTCCAGAAACTATGCGGAATATCATGAAGCGGAGCCAACGGTTAGTTTTACTGTGGCGGATAAAGCTTATTCTTTTACCGCAAAGCTTTTAAAAATAAGCGACCAAAAAGAGGCGATTAACGAGGCACTGGAGTTTAGGGTGGTTTCGCCAATCAAGGAAGAACCGCTACGTAAAAACTTCCGCTTGGAAGTCGCGCTTAAAGTACGCTTGCACGAGTATACAGACGATTACACGAAGTTGCATTCTAACGGCTGGGTTTGCGACGCGGTGTCTGTTGACATGAGCAAAAGCGGCATCAGGCTTTTCAGCGACTATGCGCTTGACGCGAAAATTGGTGATATTTACACGTTGGAATTTGCCCTTGGCAAAGATAAAATTTATATGATTCCCGCAAGGCTTGTGCGCAACAAGGTAAACACCACCACTCGCACATACGCGTATGATATCGGTTTCGGCTTCAATTACGAGGGGGCGGACCCGACAAAGCACGAAAAACTTATGATGGATCTTTTGGAATACAAAATACAACACCGTGTGTAGGGGGTAACCATGCGTAAAACAGTTTTTGTTGTTGACGATAACGACACAAACCTGTCCAAGGCAGAGGAAAGCTTGGAGGATATTTACGATGTAATGACAATCCCCTCCGGTGCGCGGTTATTTGCCATCCTAAAAAAAGTAAAGCCGGACCTTATCTTGCTGGACATTGAAATGCCGGAGATGGACGGCTTTCAAGTGCTGGAGCAATTGCGGCAAGAAAAGGACTACAAAAACATCCCTGTGGTTTTTTTAACGGGCGTGCGTTCGCCGGAAGTTGAGGCAAGATGTTTTGAAAGCGGCGCGGTAGACTTTGTTACAAAGCCCTTTTCCACGCCCGTGCTTCTTAACCGCGTAAAGCTTCACACAGACGTTCACCTTCTTATAAAAGAACACACGGAAAAATTGGAAAAAAGCCATCAGAATATGATTTTCATTATGGCGGACTTAGTGGAAAACCGCGACTCGGGAACGGGCGGACACATAGAACGCACCTCTGAATACGTGAAAGTACTTGTTGCCGAAATGCAGAAAAAAGGCGTCTATTCCGAAGAAATTAAGGAATGGGATTCCGAAATGATGAGCATATGCGCAATTTTGCATGACATCGGCAAAATTGGTGTGTCGGACACAATCCTAAACAAGCCCGGCAGGCTTACAGAGGAAGAATTTTCTATGATGAAAAGCCATGCCTCCAATGGTGCCAAACTTATCACACGCGTTATAGCGCGCAACGGCGAAGACGAATTTTTGCAAAATGCCCTTCTTTTTGCGGAATATCATCACGAAAGCTGGGATGGCTCCGGCTATCCGCATGGCAGAAAAGGTTTAGAAATACCAATCCAAGGGCGCGTAATGGCAATCGCAGATGTTTACGACGCTCTTATTTCCGAACGCCCATATAAACCTGCCTTCTCCCACGAAAAGGCGGTTGACATAATAATGGAGGACTCCGGCAAGCGTTTCGACCCCGAAATCGCAAACGTTTTCCAAGCCATTCACGAGCAATTCAAATCGGTTCAGTTAACAATTAGAGGCAAGTAAAAAAAGGTGGGTTAGGCTCATGGTTAATGCAGTAAACACGGCAGAAGCACGCAGTTCTCTTATGCTTAACTCTGTACCTATGGCGGTTAATTTTTTTGACAGCAGCCTTAGTGCCATTGACTGCAATATGGAAGCTGTGCGGATGTTCGGTTTTAGAGAGAAAGCCGAATATCTGGAGCATTTTTTGCGTTTGATGCCGCCTATCCAACCAAATGGCAGGTCTTCCAAAAAGCTTATTCAGGAATACTTGCAGGAGGCTTTTCAGCAGGGTTCTTCCAAGCATGAGTTTATCCGTCAAAAAATAGACGGCTCACTTATGTATACGGAGGCCTCTTTTGTGCGCGTGGAAGACAGCGGCGGCGAGGTTGTAATGGGATATTTCCGCGACCTTTCGGACGTGTACGAAGCCACGGAGCGCGAACGTGAAGCCTTGGCGAATATGCAAATTTTCATGGACACGTCGCCCGTGGGCATGGAACTGTGGGACGATGACGGCGAAATTGTGGACTGCAACCGCCAAGTGGTGGATATGTTTGGATTCTTGGACAAGAACGCGTTTCTTTCCCGCGTGAAAGACGAGGACGAACATATCGAGCATGGGTATATGCAACACGCGCTTGACGAAGGTTTTTCGCGGTATGAATGGGACTTCTACCGTGCGGACGGAAAAGAATTGCCCTGCGAAGTTCGGCTTGTTCGCGCAATACGCCACAACCAGCCCCATGTTATGGCATATTTTTTGAACCTTTCTGATGTGCGCAAGGCAGTGGACGCGGCGCGAGAGTCGGACAAGCGGGCAAAGCTTATGTTGGATGCAACGCCCCTTGCGTGTTTTCTTGTGCGCGAAAACGTTACGGCGTTGGACTGCAATCTTGCCGCAGTAGAACTTTTCGGCTTTGACAGCAAAGAAGACGCGCTTAAACGCTACCGCGAAATTTTCCCGTTGGTTTCGCCGGAGGGCAAGCCCATGACGATACCTCCCTCCTTTGAATGGGTGAACACCTCCGAGGCGATTCGTTTTGAATACAATCATAAATCCGCGGCAACGGACGAATACATACCATGCGAAGTTACAATGGTGTATTCGGACTACCAGAATAATCCGATTATGGCGTGTTATCTGCGCGACCTGCGCGAAATAAAAGCCATGATTGCAGAGATGAAACGTATTGAAGTAGCCGAAGAAGAATCACGCGCAAAAAGCCAATTTCTTGCCCGTATGTCGCACGAAATCCGTACGCCGCTTAACGCAATCATGGGCGTTTGTGATATCCAGCTTCTTAAACATACGCAACAGCCGGAAATGGAAGAGGCTTTGTTGCAAATTCGTTCATCGTCAAATCTTTTGCTTTCCATTATCAACGACATTTTGGATTTATCCAAAGTTGAAGCAGGAAAAATGGAGATTTTTGATAAAGCATATGATACAGCCAGTTTAATTTTTGATACCGTCCAGCTAAACATGATGCATATAGGAAGCAAACGGATAAAATTCAATTTGTACGTAGATGAAAATATGCCCACCGTTTTAATTGGCGACGAGTTGCGCATTAAACAGGTTTTAAGCAATATTTTGTCCAATGCGTTTAAGTATACCAAGGAGGGCGAAGTTAATCTGCATTTTTCGGTTCAGCAAAAAGGCGAAGGCAGTTCTGAACTTCTTGTGGAACTTCATGATACAGGCCAAGGCATGACAGAAGCCCAGCTTGCGTCCCTTTTTGAAAGCGAATATATCCGCTTCAATGAGTCCAGCAACCGCCTAATCGAAGGCACGGGGCTTGGCATGAACATCACAAACAGCATGATTAGTATAATGAATGGCAAAATTTCCGCAAAGTCTCAAGTTGGCGTGGGGTCTACGTTTTATGTTCGGTTGCCGCAAAAAATCGGCAACTCTAAAAAATTGGGCAAAGATGTCGCCAAAAACCTTGAAAGCTTCCAGCTTTCGCAACGCGCTTTCCAGCGGCGTCACAAGTTTGAATACGAACCCATGCCTTATGGCAGAGTACTTGTTGTGGACGACGTTGAAAGTAATTTATTTGTTGCCAAAGGCTTGCTGATACCTTACGGGCTTATGGTTGACACGGCAATGAACGGCTTTGAGTGTATCGAAAAAATCAAGGACGGCAAGGTCTACGACATTATTTTTATGGACCACATGATGCCGGGGCTGGACGGTATTGAAACCGCAAAAGCCCTGCGCGAACTGGGCTACGACGAGCCTATTGTCGCGCTTACCGCAAACACAATCCTTGGTCAAGCCGAACTGTTTGTTTCAAACGGTTTTGCGGGTTTCGTATCAAAACCCATCGACGTAACAAGATTAAACATTTATCTGATGCAATTAATACGCGACAAGCAACCGCCGGAGGTTATTGCCGCCGCAAAAGAGTCTGCAAAAAACGCCGGCCCCATAGATTTTTCCGCCGCCATTATAGAGTCCTTTCTGCGTGACGCGTCGCGCTCGATTGGCGTAATCGACGCAATCATTGCAAAAAATGAGCGTACGGAAGAAGACTACAAAATTTACACAATAAACGTTCACGGCATGAAATCCGCGCTGGCGAATTTGGGACGCATGGAGCTTTCAGGCATGGCGGGAAGCTTAGAACAAGCGGGGCGCGACAAATCCGACGATATCATCATGCAAACAACCCCCCCCTTTCTTGCAGAACTTCGCGCCGTGGTGCGGGAAGTCAAACCCAAGGAAGATGCATCTGCCATCCCTTCCGACGAAGACACCTCCTTGCTTCGCAAACACCTAACCGAAATAAAAGACGCTTGCGATAATTACAACAAAAAAGCCGCCCGCGCCGCCTTAGAAGAACTAAACAAACACACTTGGACGAAAGAGACAAAAACTTTCCTCAGCAACATAACCGCCAACCTTCTGCACAGCGAATTTGAAATGGTGTGCGAGGATATTACAGGGTTTCTTGAGGGGTAAAAGGAGGAGCAAAAGTGTTACTAATATATGACCTGCAAGAAGCGTTGGCGAATGTGAGCGCGGGCGTGTTTGCGAAAGAGGGGCCGGTTCTTACGCGGGAAGAGGCTCCTTCAAACGGGCGCATTGAAATTGTTGAAGATGTGAAAACGATATGTATTTATGACAGGGATATTAACGCCACGGGTATTGATATTAAGCTGGATGAAATTCCGGGGCTTATGGCAGGGGACAGGATTACGGTTACGGGCAGGGTAGGGACTAAAGAGCCGATTGGCAATAAGTTTTGGTCTGTCGCGCTTATTGCGTCGTTTCCGGAGGACGGGCAAATTACGCAGCATACCGCGCCCGACCCCGTTTTTGCGGTGTCTCATATTTTGGAAGAAGAACAACTTAATTTGACGCTTCATGTGCATACGGTTTTCTGGGGGAATTTTGAGCCCCTCATGGATTTTTATATTGACGGCGTGCTTATCACGCGGCGTGAAGAAATTACGGAAACGGAAACGGATACAAGAAGCACCGTGTATTATCTGGAAGCGGAGCAGGACACAGAACTTATGGGCATGGAAAAAGCGGAAGCACTGGGCAAAGACGCACCGTTTTTGTTTTGCTGGGGCTATCCCACAGCGCGTGTTTTCAAGCGCGGCGATGCAACGGCGTTGCATATCGGAAACCGTTTCAGAGACTGGGACGGGATTGACATTAACATTGCCCGCATGAAACTTAGGGTTGGAAACCAGTATAAAATAACGGTAAACGGGCGCATTGACGGCGACGCCCCGATTGGTTCTACCATCATGTTGCAAGGCATACCCGGCTGTGTGTGGAAATGCAATACGCCAATTTCAAGCGATTCCGAATTTTCGCTTTCGCATATCATGAGCCGCACGGATGTTGAAAAATGGAGTGCGATTCGTATTACAACAAACGCACCCGGAGCATCCGTGCCGTTTTATATTTACAGTATCGAAATTGTGAGGCTTTAAAATGGTTGTTGCATACGGCACGGAAATTGAAAAAATCACATACGAAACCCTTGCCGCTTCGGATATTTCGCGATATTTGAAAGCGGATTTTTCTGTTGCGATAAAACCGAATCTTGTTGTGCCGCGCCCCGCAAGCGACGGCGCGACAACTCACCCTGAAGTTGTTGCGGGAATACTGCGATTTCTGCAAGACTTTGGTGTGGCGGCAGGGAAAATTTCCATTGTTGAAAGTTCGTGCATTGGCGACGACACGCGCCACGCTTTCCGCGCCTGCGGCTACGAACCGCTACGAGAAAAATACGGCGTTTCGCTGTTCGATTTGAAAGAGGATTCATGCGAAAAATTGGAGTATGGCGGCGTTAGCATGGAAATTTGTCGCCGCGTACTTGAAACTGATTTTCTCATAAACGTACCCGTTCTAAAATCCCATTGTCAAACGCGCCTAACGTGCAACATGAAAAATTTAAAGGGCTGTATTCCCGACAAAGAGAAGCGGCGTTTCCACACGATTGGTTTGCATAAACCCATTGCGGCGTTAAACGCGCTTGTGAAAACAGGCTACTGCGTGGTGGACGGAATTTGCGGCGATTTAACTTTTGAAGAAGGCGGCAACCCATTCTACGCAAACCGCGTGATTGCAGGGCGCGACCCTGTTACGGTGGACTCCTTCTGTGCAGAATTAATCGGCTACCGCCCAACTGATATCGAGTATCTGAAAATTGCGCAGGGCTGGGGGCTTGGCGAATTTTTTTCGCCCGAAACCTCCCCCATAACGGAATTGTTCGCAGACAACAAACCCGCCACTTCCCTGAAAAATTCCACCCGCCTTGCCGCCCGCCACGAAAAATCCATCACGCAAAACTCTGCGTGTTCCGCTTGTTATGCCGCGTTAATTTTCGCCCTTCACCGCACGGGCGGCGCGAACACGGAAATATGTATTGGCCAAGGTTTTACAGGCAAAACAAAAGCCAACGCGCTGGGCATTGGCAACTGTACTTGCGGGTTCAAGAACTACGTAGTCGGTTGCCCGCCAAAGGCAACAGACATCATAGATTCGCTGTCGAAGCTACTGTCGAAAACGCGCTGAACTTCCTCCACAAATTCTGCGGAGGGCGGCTCTGTTTCCGACAGTTCGTATTCGTAATTCAGTTCTGCCCATTTATGCTCGCCGTGCTTGTGAAACGGCAGAACGTCAATTTTTTCGATGTTCGCAAACTCCTTGAAAAACGCCGCCATCTCCCGCAGTTCGTCCAAATTATCCGTTAAGCCGGGCACAAGCACAAACCGAATCCAAACAGGAAGCCCCAACTCCCTTGCCTGTTTCAGCGTTAAAATAGGTCGCTCAATTTTCTGCTTCGTAAGCCGAAAATAAAGCTCCGCGTTAAACGCTTTAAAGTCCAGCAAAAGCAAATCCACCTGCGGCAAAACTTCCGCCGCAATTTCCGCATTCGCACAGCCCGACGTATCCAGTACCGTGTGAATCCCGTTCGCCCTGCAACCCTTCAGCAATTCTTGCAAAAAATACGGCTGGTCGGCAGGCTCGCCCCCACTAATAGTTATCCCTCCGCCCGAAAATTTGTAATACGAACGGTACTTCTCCACCTCTTCCAGCAACTCGCCCACACTCTTTTTATTACCCCGCATCCTAAACCACGTATCAGGATTGTGACAGTACATACAACGCAAAGAACAGCCGGAAAGGAACACAACCGTTCGTATTCCCGGCCCGTCCACCATTCCGCCCGTGTATATCGAGTGGATATATCCCAGTGCGTCTTTATCGTACATTTTTATCTCCTATTTTAAAGACCTGGACCTTGGGGGTTTCACCCCCAATACCCCCACAAGGGGACAAGTCCCCTTGACCCCTATCTTAAAACCGCGCATACGCGCGGTTTTAGCAATGCGACATAGTTTAGTGCAGTGCTTGTTCAAATTAAAGTTTTTGTTCAAACTTTTTTCAAAAAGTTTGCGGGGTGCGGGGCAGAGCCCCGCGGTTTTTTTAAATACTCTCGTGGAAAGTTCGATGGATAACTTCAAGCTGTTGCTCGGGTGTGAGTTTGATGAAGTTGACGGCGTAGCCGCTTACGCGGATTGTAAGTTGCGGGTATTTTTCGGGTTTGTCCATTGCGTCCAGGAGGGTGGCTTTGTCGAAGACGTTGATGTTTATGTGGTGGCCGCCGTCAAAAAAGAAGGAGTCCAGCATATTGGAGAGGTTGGTAATGCGTTCGTTTTCTTCGCGGCCAAGGGCTTTGGGGATTACGGAGAAGGTGTAGGAAATGCCGTCTTGGGCGTATTCGTAGGGGAGTTTGGCGACGCTGGACATGGATGCTATTGCGCCCTTTTTTTCGCGCCCGTGCATGGGGTTTGCGCCGGGGGCGAAAGGCTCGCCCGCTTTGCGCCCATCGGGCGTAGAGCCTGTTGCGTTTCCGTAAACCACGTTTGATGTGATTGTTAGGATTGACATTGTGGGGACGGCGTTGCGGTAGGCTCGTTGTTTCGTTAATTTCTCCATGAAAAGTTTTACAAGGTCGTTGGCTATCTTGTCGGCGCGGTCGTCGTTGTTGCCGAACATGGGGTAATCGCCTTCGATTTCGTAATCTACGGCAAGTCCGTTTTCGTCGCGGATGGCTTTTACTTTCGCGTATTTTATCGCGGAAAGGGAATCGACTACTACGGAAAGCCCTGCAATTCCGCAGGCGTGTGTGCGCAAAACTTCCATGTCGTGCAACGCCATTTGCAACGATTCGTAATTGTATTTGTCGTGCATATAATGGATTATGTTTAGCGTGGAGATGTAGAGTTGCGCAAGCCAATCCAGAATGCAACCCATCTTGCGGTATACCTCGTCAAATTCCAAATATTCAGATGTTACGGGTGCAAATTCAGGCGCGATTTGTATGCCGCTTTTTTCGTCCTTGCCGCCGTTTATGGCGTAGGTTAGGGCTTTTGCAAGGTTTGCCCGCGCCCCAAAAAACTGCATTTGCTTGCCTATGCGCATTGCAGAAACGCAACAGGCAATTGCGTAATCATCGCCCCAGTAGCCGCGCATTAAGTCGTCATTTTCGTATTGCAAAGAGCTTGTTTCGATTGAAATTTTTGCGCAGTATTTTTTGAAATTTGCGGGCAAATTATTGCTCCACAGAATTGTCAAATTAGGCTCGGGGGCGGGGCCCAAAGTGGTCAAAGTGTGAATCATGCGGAAGGAATTTTTTGTAACAAGAGTGCGCCCGCTTTCGCACATTCCGCCGATTGCTTCCGTTACCCAAGTGGGGTCGCCGCTGAAAAGCGCGTTATATTCGGGCGTGCGCAGGAAGCGAATCATGCGCAGTTTCATTGCGAAATGGTCCATCAATTCTTGAATTTCGGATTCCGTTGCCGTGCCGTTTTTCAGGTCGCGTTCCGCGTAGATGTCCAAAAATGAAGCCACGCGCCCAAGGGACGTTGCCGCGCCGTCTTGCTGTTTTGCGGCGGCAAGGAAAGCAAAGTATGTCCACTGGATTGCTTCTTTTACATTCGCGGCGGGTTGCGAAATATCACAGCCGTATGTTTTCGCCATTTCCGCAAGCTGTTTTAATGCGCGAATTTGCTCGGAAAGTTCTTCACGTAATTGAATTTCCTCGCGCAAACCAATTATCTTTCCCGACAGGCGCATAAGGTCTTCTTGACGCAGTTGGCTTTCCTTGTCCCGCAAAAGAAACTCCGTACCGTACAACGCCACGCGGCGGTAATCTCCGATTATTCTGCCGCGCCCGTATGCATCGGGCAAGCCTGTTATTATTCCGCTTCTTCTTGCGGCGCGCATATCGTCTGTGTATGCGTCAAAAACGCCATCGTTGTGCGCTTTGCGGTGGTGCGTGTAAATTTCTTCAACCACGGGATTTAACTCGTAGCCGTAGGATTTTAACGCGCTTTTTATTACGCGGATGCCGCCCTTGGGCATTATTCCGCGCTTTAACGGTTTGTCTGTTTGCAAACCGACTATCTTTTCCAAATCGCGGTTGATGTACCCTGCGCCGTGGCTTGTTATGCCCGACGGCTTGGATGTTTCCACATCCAGCACATCTACTTTGTTCTCCTCGTTTATAAGTTCGCAAACTTGCGCCCATAATTTTGCCGTGCATTCCGTTGCGGGCGCAAGAAAAGTATCGTCGCCCTCATACGGCGTCACGTTCCGCTGAATAAAATCGCGCAGGTTTACTTCTTCCGTCCACGCGCCTTTTTTAAATCCGTCCCATGCTTTTATTTCCATAGCCGTCACCTCTTCGCTTTATTGTTCTCATTGTATCGTGTTTATTATTCAAAAACAAATACATTGACAATGATATTTTCAATGCGCATAATATGCGCACGGGAGGTTGCCGCATGAAGCGTAGAGATTTAATAAGAAAATTGGAGCAAAATGGTTGGTATTTTATGCGACACGGAAGCAACCACGACATATACACCAACGGAAAAAGAATCGAACCTGTAGGGCATCACAGAGAAATTGACGATACTTTGGCAAAAAAAATACTAAGAAGGAACGGCATAAAATAACCGTTTCATAAAGAATCGGAGGCATTGACATGAAAGTTGCATACCCCGTAATTATTTCAAAAGGTGAAAAGTATCTTATCGCTTCCGTTCCGGATTGCGAAATTGATACGCAGGGCAAGGATGTTATTGAAGCAATCGAAATGGCAAGGGATGCCATAAGCATTTGGTGCATTTGCCAAGAGGACGAAGGGCGGGAATTGCCTATTCCGTCTGCGTTGTCGGATATATCGTGCGGCAACGGTGAAACGGTTGCGCTTGTTGACGCAGATATAACCGCATACCGCAAAAAACTGGACAACCGAACCGTAAGAAAAAATCTTACACTGCCCTCTTGGCTGAATGAAGAAGCGGAAAAGCAAAACGTGAATTTTTCGCAAATATTGCAATCTGCATTAAAAGAGCATTTAGGCTTGGGGGCATGAAAAATATGAAACTAAACAGCGTATATATCACAGTAGTAATCCTGTCTGTGTTATTTTTATTTGCGGGAAACAGGCTTGTGCGCGGCGAGTTTGAGGTGTTTGAGTATCTGGAAGAAGTTGCGTACTACACGGGCGTTGTAACGGAAATTGTTGCGCAAAACGACCTGCCCGGTTGGGGCGGTGAAGAGCGCGGCGGAACGGAAACCATTTTTAATGTCCGAATAACGCGAGGGGAACGGCGCGGGGAAATTGTAACGGCGCAACAGGAAATCCTGTATTTTTTCACGATGAACGACAGGGAAGTTTCGGTTGGCGACAACGTGGTGCTTTTTTATCAGGCGTGGAACGGTATTTATAATTTTGCAAGGTATGTTCGCATAAACTATATAATTGTGCTGGGGATTGTGTTCCTTGGGCTGGTTTTGCTGTTCGGCAGAAAAAAGGGCTTCAATGCGATTGTCGCGCTTGGGTTCACCTGTATGGCAATTTTTTGGGTTTTCATTCCCGCAATTTTGGCGGGGCGTAATATTTATATCACGGCGATAATTGTGTGTGTGTATGCGATTGTTTCGACGCTGTTGCTGGTAATCGGGGCGAACAAGAAATCCCTTTCGGCAATGCTGGGCTGTTTGGGCGGCGTGTTTTTGGCGGGGCTAATCATGCTGGTGATGGATGTGCTTTTGCAATTGACGGGTGTGCTTGACAGGGATGTTGCGTTTTTGCTTCATCTTGGCGTTCCTGTGGATTTGCGGGCAATTGTTTTTGCGGGGGTTATTCTTGGTGCGGTTGGGGCAATAATGGACGTTGCAATGTCAATTTCTTCATCCCTTTGGGAATTAAAAGAAACGGGCGGCGTTTCCAGCTTCGCGGGGATTTTTAAATCGGGAATAACCATTGGCAAGGATATCTTGGGTACGATGTTAAACACGCTTATTCTTGCGTATTTGGGGAGTTCGCTGTCGCTGATTCTTTTAATCTCTGCGCCGCCGCAACCCGTGCCGATTATGCTGTTCAACGAGGAATTGGTTATAGTAGAATTTTTGCGCGCTTTGGTGGGCAGTTTCGGAATGCTTCTTGCGATTCCGCTAACGGCGGCAATTTGCGGCAAATTGTACACGTTGGATGATAACAAAAACGATACTTTCTAAGAAAATTTCCCAAAAAACCTTGTGATTGTTGAAAATTGTTACTATAATGGGAAGACTGTAAAAATATTTGCAATGTCAGGAGTGCTTTATGTACGCAGCCGGGCTAACAGATGTTGGCGTTACCAGAAGCCAAAACCAAGACGCAATATTTGTTCACAACCAGCCTATCGGGCCGTTGCCTAATCTGTTTATTGTTGCAGACGGCATGGGCGGGCACAAGGCTGGCGATGTTGCAAGTAAACTTGCGGTGGAAACATTTACGGAGTTTATTCGCAAGTTTCCTGCGCAGGATTTTGTTCAGGCGGAAAATTTTTTGGATTTGCTGGTTAGCGCGGCACAAAGCGCGGGCAAAGCAGTATCTACGAAAGCAGAATCTGACGAAGCTATGAGCGGCATGGGAACAACCCTTACCGCTTGCGTTATCACAAACGAAAAAGTATTTATCGTTCACATAGGCGACAGCCGTGCGTACATTGTTAATCTGCACGGTATGCGCCAACTTACAACAGACCACACCTTTGTAAATGAACTTTTGCAAACGGGGCGCGTTTCGGAAGAAGAAGCGAAATCGCACCCCAAGCGTCATGTTCTTACAAAGGTGCTTGGTGTACCCGGCGTTCTTGAAGTGGATGGCATTGTGCGCGAAATTGGCGATGCCGCCGCTATTTTATTATGCTCTGACGGGCTTTCCAATATGCTTGAGGAAGACTCTATGATGCGCATAATAAACGGCCTTGGCTACGTAGAACACCGCACAAAATACCTCATAGACGAAGCAAACAAAAAAGGCGGCACAGACAATATTTCTGCCGTTCTGATAGATGTCGGAAGATAGGAGGGTGAACATTGAAGCTTAATACGGGGCATATGGTTGCAGACCGCTATAAAATAGATGATGTTATTGGTTCGGGCGGAATGTCCGTCGTTTATCGTGCGCACGATACTAAGTTGGACAGGTATGTTACTCTCAAAGTTTTAAAAGAGGACTACCTTACGGATGAAAATTTGATTGAGCGTTTTCCCAAGGAAGCGCGTGCGGCGGCGGCATTGAACCATCAAAATATAGTAAGTATTTTCGACCATGGGCGCGATGGCGATATTTTGTATATCGTGCTGGAATATGTGGACGGCGCGTCTCTGAAAGAGCTTATCATAAAGAAATCGCCCTTTGACGATGAGCAGAGCCTTGGCGTAGCAATTCAGGTTGCGGAAGGGCTTTCTGAAGCGCATTACAACAATATTATTCATCTTGATATCAAGCCGCAGAATATTCTTGTTACAAACACGAGTATTGTTAAAGTTGCGGATTTCGGCATTGCACGGGCGGCAAAGTCTGTTACGTTAAATGCGGCGGCGGGCAGTATGGGCAGTGTGCATTATTTTTCGCCGGAGCAAGCCCGCGGCGGGTATATAGATTCCAAATCTGATATATATTCGCTGGGCATTGTTATGTTTGAAATGGCTACGGGCCGCTTACCATACGAGGGCGACAACGAGGTGTCTATCGCGCTTCAGCACATAAATGACCCTCTGCCCGATATTTTGAAATTCAACCCGAATGTGTCTGAAAGTATTGTAAGGATTATCAGCAAGGCGACGGAAAAATCTGCATCTAAGCGGTACACAACGATTGATGATATGATGGAAGACCTAAAACGCGCCATGTCCGACAATACAGGCGAGTTTATCAGCGAGGAAACCGTTGAAGATTCTCCTACGCGCAGTATCAGCGAAGAAAACAGAGAGGCTGTGCGCCGCCAGAAAAAATTGCGTCAAGCATTTTTGGACGGCGAAGAATCGCCCGATGAAACCGAAGACGCCGTTGAGGATGGCGGTTTTGAATTGGTTTCGTCACACGGTACGCATGATTTTGCCGCGTCCGACGAGTATATTGAAGGACAGGAATACGGCAACGACTACGAATTTACAGAGGAATATTACGACGAATTTGTACCGCCGCCCACCGAACGCGACAAGGAAGCCGACCGCGTTGCCGTGTATGGCGGAATAATTATGGGAATTGTTCTTGCGGTTATTATTTTTGTTTTGGCGTGGCATTTGTTTGCCAATGTGCTTCACTCCGAGGCGGGGATGGTTGAAGTTCCCGACGTGATGGGGCAAATGCAAATCATTGCGGAAATTGAAATGCGCGCCGTGGGGCTTGTTCCGCTACCCGAAGAAGGCTACTGCGGCGATGAATTTTCTTGCGAAAACGCGGACTGCGCGGGCGAATGCTACGGGCTTGTTATCGGACAGCGCGTAGACCCCGAGCGTCTGCGCACGCCTGATGATACCGTTGGCATAATCGTTAGCCGCGGCATATTTGACCCCGACGCGCTTGATGATGACGAAAACGGCGAAGAAGAAACCGCCGCCCCCGACGACGGGCTTACCGCCGTCCCGCGCCTGATAGGGCAGACGGAAGCATCCGCGTTTGAACTTTTGCGCGAAAGCTACCTTTTGGGTGACGCGACGCGGCAAGAAAACGATTTCTTTCCCGCAGGGCAGGTTATCAGCCAAGACCTTGAACCGGGTGCGCGTGTGGAGCAGGATTCTGTTGTAAATTTTGTGATTAGCACCGGCCCTGCCGAGCCGATACAAATTCAAGCCCCGCCGGAGCAACCCGAAACGCCTGCCGAACCGCCCGAAACAGATGAAAACGGCGCGACGGAAACGCCTACGGAGGAGCATCCCGCCGAAACCGACCCGGTCGAAACAACCCCCGAAGAGCCGACAACACCCGAAGAACCAACCACCCCCGAGGAACCCACGCCCGAAGAACCCGTTGCACCCGAGCCGCTCGCGCTTGTCGGCGGCATTATGCACATCAACTTGCCGCCCGTGATTCCCGAGGACATGGCGAATATTCATTTGTATATCCAGCGCGTCACGCCGGATGGCGTAGAGACTACCGTTACCAACACAACTTTCCCGCGCACAAGCTTTAACCCGACCCTTCCTGTGGGCATTCAATATTTGTCGCCCACCGTTTTCCGCATACATTTCTTGGATGAAAACGGCATGGCAATTTGGACAGTGCAGGACAGCCGCTAGTGGTTGGCGGAATTATAATAAAGGGCGTAGGCGGCGCGTACACGGTGAAAACCGAGGACGCATCGCCGCGTTATTTTACCTGCACTGCGCGGGGGATTTTTCGTAACCGCAAAATCACGCCGCTAATCGGTGACAGGGTCGAAATTGAAATCACAACCGAAAAAACCGCAACCATTCACACAATCAAGCCCCGCGAAAACGAACTGCGCCGCCCGCCCGCCGCAAATATCTCTCAGGTAATCATCACCGTGGCGACGATGCATCCCCCGTTTAACGCGGGGCTTTTAGACCGCTTTTTGCTAATGGTGGAACACGAGAATATTCCTGTGATTATTTGCGTGAACAAGGTGGATTTAAGTGAAAGTTCGCGGTGGGGAGAACCTTTTTCTGAAGAAAAAGGTTCTCCCCACCACACCCCCCCTCTCCCAAAAGACTTTAATATTTATGAAGAAGCGGGATATACCGTTGTGTATACCGGGGCGAAAAGTGGGGTAGGGATTGAGGAGTTAAGGCGCGAGATGGCGGGCAAAATTAATTTATTTGCGGGGCCGTCGGGGGTGGGCAAGTCCAGTTTGATAAACGCGCTTTCGCCCAAGGTGCAGTTGGAGACAGGCGAATTAAGTGCGAAACTTGGGCGCGGAAAGCATACCACGCGGCACACGGAAATTTTCCCGCTGGGTGAAAGTGACGCAGACGGCTATTGTTTCGACACACCCGGTTTCACTTCGCTGGACATTTCGCATATCGAAAAAGGCGAATTGGCGCATTTATTTAGAGAGTTCCGCCCATTCGCGGGCGATTGCCGTTTTAAAAACTGCCTGCACATACGCGAAAACGATTGCGCGGTAAAGGAACAGGTTGGCGCGGCAATCAGCGCGGCGCGGTATGACAGCTACGTAAAACTGGGGCTTGAAAAATAATGCAGTTGGTATATACTGGCACGGTTGTAAAAATAAAAACTTGGAGGATTTGAAAATGAAAATTAAATTAATACTTACAGCACTTGTGATGATTTTCGCGCTTGCGGCTTGCGGCGGCGGAAACCAACCGACAGCAAATGAACCCACGGTAACAGAACCGTATATCTTGGATGACGAGCCATATCAAGCAGACGAGCCTACAGAGCCCGACCCGAATTACGAAGACTCGGATATCACCATGGAAATTAATATCATCGACGAAGATGAATTTTTAAACGCGATGGAAGAATTTATAGCGGCGTATGGCGGACTAATTGAAGTTCTGGGGCATATGGTCAACGAGTTTCACGAAGTTGATACAGACGAAGAGATGGCAGAGTGGGTAGAAATGTTCGGGTTCGTTCAAGAATACGTTGGGCTAACCCTAGACCTTTTGTGGAACATTTCTCCATATGTACCCGATGGTCATGCCGTATATTTCGCGTCTTTTGCCGCCGCAATACACCACGTTTACGACGCAATGACGGAGCTTGACTTCGCTCTATCCGCCGCAATGGTAGGCGATGACGTCGCCGTTTTTGAAGCACTGGAAGCATTCCAAAGCAACATATCCGAGGCAAACGCATTGATTTTTGAATAGGTTTTAAAAAAAATAAACAAAAAAATCCGCATATTTCGCGGATTTTTTTGTCGTTTATTATCTGCAACGATGCTCTGCAATCCTAATACGGACTGTTCAAATTGCTTTCGGCATGGGCTACGGCTTGTTCGATGGTCATGCCCATGAAGTTGCCTGCGGCGAAGCATCTGCCGCTTTTTTTGTCGTTTACAAAAACGCCTGTTATTACGCCGGGAAGGGCGGCTTCCGGCGGGTTTGGTGCGGATTGACCGCCAAGGTCTGTGCGGCACCAGCCGGGGTCTGCAAGGTTTATCATTACGTCTGTGCCTTGTACCTTTGTGCCAATGTCAATTGTGAATTTGTCAAGGGCGGCTTTGCTTGCAGAATAGCCCGCTTGTTGCGGGTCAAGTTGGATTCCGCTGGTGGTGTTTACAATGCGCCCAAAACCGCGCTCTACCATTTTGGGCATATAGTGATAGCAAATCATGGCGGGGGCGATGGTGTTTACTTGGAAACTTGTGGTGAAGTCTGAAATTGGGGTTTCGTAAAATTCTGTGCGGTAGGCAACTTGAACGCCCGCGTTGTTTAAAACTATTTCGATGGGGGTGTTTTTTGCGTCTATTTCTTTCAGCATATTTGTAACCTGTGCGGGGTCTGCAAGGTCTGCGGCTATTGCGTATGCGTCAACGCCAAGGGCTTTTACTTCGCCCAATATTTTTGCGGAATGCTCTTCGGTTCTGCTGTGCAAAACCAAATTGCAACCGCGTTCTGCCATAAATTTTGCCGCAAGATATCCTATTCCTCTGCTTGCGCCTGTGATTAACGCCCATTTTCCTTTTACATCCGTCATTTTTTTGCCTCCTTGGGATTTTTTTCAAGTATAGCATAATCTTTGCAAAATTATCCATAATAGGTATATAATTAATCTGAATTACGAAAAAAACTGTTCAGGTAGAAAAAATGCAGAGGAGCAAAAAATGGATAAAAAACAACTTGAAAAATACGCACAACTTTTGGTGCGTTCGGGCGGAAATGTGCAGAAGGGTCAGCTTGTAATCGTGAGTTGCGCGGTAGATGATGCGTGCTTTGGACGCATGGTGCAGGAAGCGGCGTATGACGCAGGCGCGTGTGAAGTGAGAATGGATTGGCTGGACGACCAATGCAGTCGCACGACGTATCTGCGGGGCGCGGATGAAATTTTCGACAGCTTCCCGCAGTGGCGCGTGGATAAGCTAAAGGAGCAAGACGACAGGGGCGCGGTGTATCTTCATGTGCGTTCGTCCGACCCTGATGTGCTTGCGGGTGTGGACGCGGACAGGCTTCGCCGTTCAACAAAGTCTTCCCGCGAGGCAACCAAGGAGCATACACGCCTTACGATGGGCAGTTTCCGTCGCTGGTCGATTATCGCAACGCCTTCGCCCGCATGGGCAAAAAAAGTTTTCCCCGACCTTTCCGAAGAAAACGCGATGGAAAAAATGTGGCAATATTTGCTTAAAGGTGCGAGGGCAGACGGCGAAAACCCAATTGCAGACTGGGAAACACACAAAAAATCTTTTGACGAGCGCGTGAATTTTTTGAACAAAAAAAGTTTCGATGCACTGAGAATCACAACGAAACTTGGCACAGATATTACAATCGGGCTTGCTAAAAACCATGTGTGGGAGGGTGGCGGCGACACAGACAAAGACGGCATACCGTTCTTCCCGAATATGCCCACGGAAGAAATCTTCACCATGCCCGACCGTATGCGTGCAGACGGGCGAGTGGTTGCGTCCATGCCGCTTTCATACCAAGGCAATTTAATTGACGGCTTTGAAATGACGTTTAAAGACGGCAAAGTCGAAAGCTTCCGCGCAGACGCAAACGAATCCGCCCTTGCAAACATCATAGAAATTGACGAAGGCGGCGGACGTTTGGGAGAGGTTGCCATAGTTTCAAACTCGTCTCCGATAGGCAAAATGAATACGCTTTTCTACAACACATTGTTTGACGAAAACGCGTCCTCTCATCTTGCCCTCGGTAAGGCATACCCCAAAAACTTAAAGGGCGGCGACGAACTTTCCACCGAAGAATTTATTGCTGCAGGCGGTAACGACTCCCTTGTTCATGTAGATTTCATGTTTGGCACTCCCGACATGAATATTTTTGGCATAGACGAAAACGGCAACGAAACACATTTCTACCAAAGCGGCGAATTTGTGTTCAATTAACCGAGGAGGAGGTGGTGGGTGCAAACTGTATTTGTATTTGTGCCTTGAAACAGCAAAAACCCCTATGCTATAATCCCTGCGATATGAAAAGTTAGCCAATTATAATGCGATTGTGTGCAGGATTCTACAGAGAATTTTGAGGGGGAAAACAACGTGTTTAGTTGTTTTATGTTTAAAATAATGTCTCTGTATTTTCGTGCGCTGACATATAAGGCGTGTGTTTTCTGTGTGTTGCAGAAGACACACGCCTTTGCGTTATTCGGCTAAAAAAACAGGAGGGGTTTTTAATGTTTAGCAGTTTGAAAAGTAAGTTGACGGTGCCCATTGTTGGCGCAATTGTTGTGATGGTTTTGGTGATAGTTGTGTTTGTTTCGTACGAAACAAGACAGCTTGCCGACGAACTGACGCAAGCGCGGTTGGAGATATCGTCACGTTCCGTAACGTCTAAAATTGCGGATATCGAAGAAGCCACACGGCTTACCGCAACGGGTATTGCCCGCAGTTACAATGTTATTAATCTGATTGAAGACTGGAACAACAATGAAGACAACAGAGCCGAATCAAGACAAGCACTTATCAGCTATCTTAATATTCAAGCGGCAGATTTTGGGGTAGATAGTTTTGTAGTGCGTGATAGTGAAGGGCGTGTGGTTTTGCGTTTGCACAGCCTTGGCCAATACAACGATATAGACAATTCTGCCGCAGGTAATGCCGCTTTGGCAGGCAGAACCACAACGTCATATTCGTCCACTGCAACCATGCCAATGGGGCTTAACACAACCGTTCCCATAACGTATCGCGGGGAAATAAGAGGTACGATGACAGCGTTGTACTTCCTTCATACCGACCAATTTGTAGATGGCCTAAGCAATATTTTTGGTGCAGAAATCACCGTTTTCGGCGGAAGCGAAGGCACAGAGCGCGTGGCAACCACGGTGCGCGACGACGCAGGAAACCGCGCCATAGGAACAACAATAACAGGCGAAGTTCCTGACGCTGTTTTGGGTGAAAACCGCGCCAAGACAACAAGCATAAACTTGTATGGCGAAACGTATTACGCATTTTATTTCCCGTTTCACAACCTTGCGGGCAATCCCATTGGTATGTTTTTTGTGGGCTTTTCTGCGGCGGCAACAGAAGCCGCGGTGTCTATGCAAATGATGCAGATAATTGGGATAGGTGCTGTGTGCATTGTTGCAACCGCCGTTTTGGCTTTGGTTTTGATAACAAGAACGCTTAAACCTGTTGATGTTCTTACAAAAAATATCAAAGAGGTAGCAAAAGGAAATCTAAATATAAACATGGACAGAACAAACCTGCCCAAAGACGAAATTGGTACAATGACAAAAGACGTGTACGGTATGGTGGATATCATCAAAAATATTGTGTACGACTTGTCAACTGTTAAAGAGGAGTATGTCGGCAAGGGCAAAATGCATTACAGGGTTGACGCAAACAAGTACCAAAATTCGTTTAACGAACTGGTTTTGTCTATCAATGGCTTGATGGATAGCGAAGTTGAAACCATCGGAGTCATAACCAACATTATAAAAAACATAGGCAATGGTAATTTGAAAGTGCAAGTTGACGATTTCCCCGGCGACTTCATCGTGGTTTCAAACGAGATACGCGGCGTAGTAGGTCAGTTGGAATCCGTAAGCGGGGAAATTACCACCATCGCTAATGAAATTTCCGTTAAGGGCAACGTGGATTATCAAATTGACGTTACGCGTTTTGAAGGCAGTTGGAACACCATTGCTAATGGGCTTAACTCTATATGTAAAGCCGTTGACACCCCCATTTCGGAAATAAAAGCTGTAATAGGACAAATGAACGAGGGGCATTTTGACGCACGGCTAAAAGGCGAATACTCAGGTGTGTTTAACGTAATAAAAGAGGACATCAACTTCTTCATAAAAGATACAGATGACTACATGAAGGAGATAAACAATTGCTTGGCCGCGCTTGCAAGCGGCGACTTGAACAGCAAAATAAACATGGACTTTGTGGGCGACTATGCACCTGTAAAACAGGCTGTAAACAATATATCTTCCACGTTGCACAAAACCATGTCCGAAATAAATGCCGCTTCCGAACAAGTGCTTTCCGGCGCGAAACAAATTTCTTCCAGCGCGATGGATTTGGCAAACGGTGCGCAATCTCAAGCCAGCTCTGTGCAAGAACTTAACGCTTCCATCGACGTTATCACACAGCAAACCAGAGAAAATGCAGATAATTCTTCCACGGCAAACACTCTCTCCGGCCGCTCTACAGAGAACGCGAAAGAGGGCAACCAATCCATGCGAGAAATGCTTACCGCCATGGAGCAAATCAAAGATGCGTCTCAAAACATTTCCAAGATTATCAAGGCGATTCAAGATATCGCGTTCCAAACAAACCTTCTCGCGCTTAACGCCGCTGTTGAAGCCGCACGCGCAGGCGAACACGGAAAAGGCTTTGCCGTTGTTGCCGAAGAAGTGCGCAGCCTTGCCGCACGCAGTCAAGCCGCCGCTACCGAAACAACAGGCCTTATTCAAGAATCCATCATACGTGTAGATTCCGGCTCTGAAATTGCGGTGTCAACCTCAACGTCACTTGACACAATCGTAAACGGTGCGGATGAAATTTCTAAAATCATCAACAAAATTTCTATCGCTTCCGGCGAACAGGCCGAGGCAATTTCTCAAGTAAGCACAGGCATTGCGCAAATATCTAACGTGGTACAATCCAACTCTGCGGTATCGGAAGAAACCGCCGCCGCCGCCGAACAGCTAAACTCTCAGGCAGAAATCTTGCAACAGCTTGTCGGGTACTTTAAGCTTTAAGAAGCTGAATTTCGCCCCGCGCAAGTTCGTCACAGCGTTCGTTTTCGGCATTACCCGCGTGACCTTTCACCCAGTGGAAGGTCACTTTATGTTTGCGCAGAAGTTCCAGCAAAATTTCCCACAAGTCCGTGTTTAATGCGGCTTCTTTTTTATTGCGCATCCAGTTATTTTCCTTCCAGCGCAATGCCCAGCCTTTTTCCACCGCATCCACTACATACCGCGAATCCGAATAAAGCTCCACTTCGCAAGGCTCTTTCAGCATTTCCAAGCCCTTAATCACGCCCATAATCTCCATGCGGTTGTTTGTTGTTTGTTCCTCCCCGCCCGAAATTTCTTTTCGATGACTGCCGTAAATCAAAACCGCGCCATATCCGCCCGGCCCCGGATTACCCGAACACGCGCCGTCTGTGTAAATTTTTACTTTTTTCATTTGGAAGTCTCCTCTTGGTTAAGTTCTCGGGGCTTTGCCCCGAACCCCACGAACTTTTTTGAAAAAAAGTTCGACAAAAAACTTTAACCGAAACCGCGCGAATGCGCGGTTTCAAGATAGGGGTCAAGGGGACAATGTCCCCTTGCAGGGGGAGCGGGGGACGGAGTCCCCCGCGGTCTTACTCTTTATACTCCAGCAATGCCCGAGCGATAATTAAATCTGTTGGGGTTGTGATTTTGATGTTTGACGGGCTTGAGGGGACTACGTGAACGGAAATGCCGATGCGTTCGGCTAACGCGCTGTCGTCTGTGGCGGTGGAGAGTGTGTCGTCGGCGTGGGCGGCGGCATAGGCTTGCATGATGGTGCTGTATGTAAAACCCTGTGGCGTTTGCGCTTGCCAAAGGGTGCTTCTGTCGGGGGTTGCGGTGATTATGCCGCCCGTTACTTGTTTTATTGTGTCTGTCACGGGCGAACAGGCGACTGCCGCGCCGTGTTCTAACGCGGCTTGCGCCACGGCTGTGATTATTTCGTGGGTCACGAAAGGGCGGATACCATCGTGGATAAGCACAACGTCCGTGGCAGGCGAAATTGCTTGCAATGCAGAAAAAACACTTTGCGCACGGGTTTCCCCGCCTTGCACAATGTGTTTTAACTTGCCGATTTTGTAGCTTTCCAATTCGCAGAAATAGCTTTCGTGAGCGGCAACGGCGATTTCATTTACATTCGGGTGCGAATCGAAAACAGCAAGCGTACGTTTCAAAATAGGCTCGCCGCCCAATTGCAAAAACTGTTTCGGCACTTCGCCGCCAAAACGCAAACCCGCTCCGCCCGCAGGGATTACAACAGATATTTTCACATGAAACTCCTACAAAATTATTATTCGCATTTCACACAGCCGCCCTCGTTGCAGAGGTGCGTGACGTTTCCGACAAGGGCTTGGGAAAGGCGGAGTAGGTCTAGGACGTCGATGTCGCCGTCGCAGTTTATGTCGGCGGCGCGCAGGTCGATGTTTACTATGTGGCGAACTATGTGGCGGGCAAGGAGGGTTGCGTCTGCGGAGGTTACGCGTCCGTCGCCGTTAAGGTCGCCGATTCGGGCGTGGCGCACGTTTACGCCGCCGTTTATTATGCGGAAGGGGATTTCGTCACCATGTGTGTTTTCGGGGAGTTCTTCCGTGCCGAATGCGTTTTTAAATGCGGCGGTTACGGGCAGAATTTCGTGGAGTTCCGCATTTGGGTCTACGTCGAATGTGAGGGTTAGAATGGCCTCGTTTCCTGTGAAGTTGGTGAAGCCGTCATAGTCGCCCATCCAACCCGCGAAGAAGCCGTCTGAAATGGTTACGTCACCAAGTTGCCCGCGGTAAATGCTTTCCACGCCGCTGTAGGTTTGTATGTTTGTAAGCGTGAGTTCGGCGGGGAAGTTGACAGCCAGTGCCATGGAGGAAAAGCCGGGGTTGTCGGAAAGGCGAATTTGCACCGTTACATCTTCGTCGCCCGGGCTTGCAAATGCCGTTGAAACCGTAAGCGTAGGCTCTGTGATTACCACGGTTACGTGGCGCGAAGCGGCGGGGTTTATGCCGTTGGCTGCGGTTAAAATGAAGGTGAAGCGTCCCGCTTGTGTTGGCGTGCCGTGTAGCAAGCCCTGCGCCGTAAGCGATAAACCGGGCGGAAGTGAACCCGTGCGCGTCCATGTTGGCGCGGGGAAGCCGCTTGCGACAAATTGGAAGCCCTTGCCGTCTATGCCGTAGGTTATGCCCAGTGTGCCTGCGGGTGCGTTGGAGGACGTGATTCGCGGCGCGGCGGGTTCGGGGTCGATGGGGTCTACAGGGTCGGGAAGTTCCAGTTCCGTAATGGTTAGCGTAAAGCTTTGGATTGCGTCGGTTGCAGTGCCGTTTGTTGCGATTATTGTGAATTCGTGTTCGCCTATTGCTGTCGCACCCGCAATGTTTATTACGCCGCTTGTTGGGTTGATGGTAACGCCTTGCGGCGCGAAATCCAGCGCGAATGTCGGTGCGGGGAAGCCTGTTGCTTCCACTTGGAAGGTTTCAAAAATGCCGAACATTCCGCTGTGGTTGTTTTCGGATGTGATTGCGGGGCTTTCTGTTGCGGCTATGTCGAGGGCTTCCAGCAGTTCCGCAATGAAGTCGGGGTTTTCCGCCATAAATGCAGGGTCGTTTTCGTATACATACCACATATCCGCCACGCGGATACACTCGGGCATGGCAACAATAACGGCGGCTTGCGCTTCAAGGCGAGTGCCTTCAAGGGCAAACGTAATGGTTGCCGAACCGGGAAGAAGTGCGTTCACTTCAAACGCGGCGTTGCCGTTTGCGTCCACGGTAACGATTGAGGTTTGAATTTCCGCAACAAACGGGTTATCCGAAACGGCGGTTATTGTTTTGCCTTCAACCGCCGCAATCGGGCCGACGGTTACGATTATTTCATCTGTCTCACCAAAGCCAACGCGCAGGTTTGTTGCGGTGATATATGTCGGCTCGGGGACGATTGTAACGGTGGCGGTGTAATCAGCCGCCATTGTCACATCCGCGTAGCTTGCCACGTTTTCGCTGATGGAAACCGTTACTTCGCCTGCAAGTTCGGTAGCGGGAACAAACCGCACAACGGAAGCAAAATCGCGTACGTTTTTCCTGTGTGCGGGGAAGCCGTCTTCCTGTATTTCGCCGTGCAGATAGTCTTTGCGAAGGAAGTTGCTTTCGCGGTTTAATAAGAGTATTTCGCCGTCAACCGCATCTCCGTTTTCCAAAGTCACGGTGAAATTTTCTGCAATAAGAGTTTCCTCGCACATGAATTTGTCAAAGGCGATTTCAATGCCCGTTGGGAAGCCGCTTACGCGTTCCACTTGCGGCTCGGCAAGGGAAACCATGCCGATGTGTACCTCCAAATGCTCGGGCGGCACGGGCATGAAAATACTTTGGGTAGGTTCAAAACCGTATTTTTCAAAACGTACTTGCCAATAGCCTTCGGGAACATACCACGCGTAATGGCCGATAGCGTTCGTAATTTGCGGGTTTAACTGGAAGTAATCTTCCGCGTTCCACGGTGTGTCAACGCCTTGCTTGAAAATTTCAGCGCGTACGCCTTGCAAACGATTACTTAAAACCGCTTCATATACATAGCCAGACGGGTCGATGATAAAACGGTAACGCCCTTCAACCGTGTTGCGCATTACAACATAGCCGTCGATAACCATGTATCTTGTTTCGCCGCCCTCTTCGTAGGTGTAAAAATAAAAGTGGTTCAGCGACCTGCCAACGGGGTAACGCCCTGCCGCGTTCACCGTGGCAATTATAACTTCCGTGCCGCGTGAGTTTTCGTGTGCGAAAAAGACGAAGGTTCTTCCTACCGCTTCCTCGGTGACGTCAATATACCACTGTCCGTTGCCTTGCCCCGGATACAGTCTGAAACCTTGCACGAAATTTCGCGGCGCGCTGTTACGCGTAATTGCACCGCTGTTCGGCTCTTGGTTGGAGCGCAGAATATACGCATTTGTGGTAAGCCCCGGGCCTACAACGCTGTTTGGCATAAGCAAGCTGTTGCGGAAACGTTCGGGTTCGGGTTCGCTGCGTATTATATTTCGTATGATTGCGTTCATGTCCACGTCGCGTACTTCTGTGTATTCTTCCGTAAACTGCGTTTTAACATTCCAGATAATTTCTGCCGTAACCCTGCCGTGGCCATATAATCTGTTGTGTTGGTAGTTTGCCATCACAGGGGCTCTGTCTACAAAAATCCACCTGTCGCCGCTTGCGTTTGCGGGGTGCATTGGGAAAGTTACGCCATTGTCAAAAATTAAATTTACTTCGGAAATGGAACGGTCGGCGGGAACGTCAATGTCAACTGCGAAAGTAATAGGTTGCCGCGTGAAGTACGTTAGCACACCAATTGTACCGTCGGGGCGCACAAGATTTGTTGCCGTCCATCGGCTGTACGCATAGAACCCTGTAACGCCGAACGCATCGTAAAACGGGTCGTAAAATTCCACCCTGCGCGTTGACGCAAGAATTTCGCCGCCGCTTACTGCCGAAACCGTAATATCGTAAAAATCGGGGCGTCCAAGTTCAACGGTTGTGCTGAACGCGCTGTTTGCACCAACATTTACCGTGCGCAAATATTCGTTATCCAAGTACACCCGTAGCTGTGAAATATCGTCTTCCACCACGCGCCCCGACACATTCACATTTCTAACGCCTGTTCTTGCGGGAACGTGAAATGTGAAAGGTACTCCGCCGCTTAATTGCCGCAGAGTAAAATGATGCGCGGGCTGTGCAAGATTAATCACGTGGCTTGCTATTGGAACTGACTGCGAGGTAAGCAACTGCGCACTTGCATGGAAGCTGTTTACTACCAAGTCGCGGATAGCGGCTTCCGGTGCGGCGAAGCGGCCTATCAAGTCGCCTGTGTCTGCGCGGCGTGTTCCGCTTGTTGCTGTACGTGCCGTGATGTCGCCAAACACAAATGTATTGTGAATAATCGGCCTTATGCCACTGCCCATTATTTGCCCTGTAAGCCCACCCGCGTGTGCAAAAGCGGTAGTGCCTGCGAGTGCCGTATTGTTTATGGCGGTTACATTGCCAAGGGCGTAGCTGTCTTCGATTGAAACAACGATAGTTGTGGGCGTACCGATTACGCCGAAAAATCCGCCTGCATTAACGTTGCTGTTTGCAACATTTGCGTCAAAAGTTGCCGTGATATCAACATTGGTGTAGCTGTCACGTATTTCCGCACGACCCTGCGCGAGGTTTCCCACAAAGCCGCCCACATTAAGGTTGTGAGTGCCGCTTGCCACCGTGTCGTGGAGTACGTTTATATCTCCCGTTACAAAACTGTTTTCGATTATTACCGCAACGGCGGCGTTGGGCACGTGCCCCAAAAAGCCGCCCACATTAAGCACGGCTGTACCGCCCGAATATATATTCACCTCACCAAGGTTGAGTCCTAAGTTGCGAATTACCGCAGGATTGCCTACAACAGTTGTTGTTTCTCCAAACAATCCAAAGTTAGAGCCTGTAATCTGTCCCTCGAAAAACAAATTGTTAATACTGAAACCTTGCCCGTCCAGCGTTCCCCTGAAGCTTGGTATCGGCGTCCACGGAAGGGTGAGGTGTATGTCGGTTGTTAAAACGTAATAATTTTGTGAATTTGCGGCTATTGCCCGCAACTGTCCTTCGGTTGAAATTGGACGCGCATTTTCGGGGATGTCATTGTCAATGGGCGCGATAAATCTGTCGCCTGTCGGCAATGTGTGGGTTGAAAAAATTACGCTTCCCGTATTTTGAAATTCCAAATCGTCCAAACTTACGGAAACGGTAATTTGATATTCCCCTGCCGTGCCAAGGTCTACGGTTGTGCGGAAATTATGGTTGCTGTAAACATTCACCATGCCGATAGACGA
Organism: Defluviitaleaceae bacterium; assembly: GCA_009788055.1. Taxonomy (GTDB): domain Bacteria; phylum Bacillota; class Clostridia; order Lachnospirales; family WQUN01; genus WQVC01. The sequence continues at coordinate 37,403 of WQSG01000028.1, forward strand.
ACCATCCAGCAAAACATTCACGGACGAAATCTCCGCGCCCGCGTACACACTGCCGATTATCTCAATTTCTTGTGCGCGTGTTGTGGCGGGAATTTCAACATCCAGCGGGCTTAGCAATCTTACTCTGCGTGTAAGCGGAAAGCACTCCCCGTTTAGCGTCGCGACAAATGTAATTTCGCTTACACCATGGGCATTAAGTCTAATCGGCGTTTCAAAAGTGCCGCCCGCTTCAACGGAAACATTGCGCACAAACACGCCGTTTTGGTACAGCGCGAGTGATTGTATTTCCGCAACGTGTGTGTCGTACACGCGCCCGTTGATTGCAATATCCAATCCCCGTGCGGTAGAAATATGCGCGAAAGAGAAAAGCCCTGCCGCACCAAACAAACGTAACAATGTATCCGCTTGCGCAACTTCGGCGCGGCGGGTTACGATGTTCGCGGTAAATTCCATCGCGGGGCAACGGAACGTATTGCTTAAGGTAGGCGCGATACTCGGAAGCCCGATTAAATCGGAGGCGCGTACATTTGTTTGCGGTATCGAAGGGTATGCCGCCAGAGCTGTAATATTGCCCGCCACAAAGCTGTCTGAAATAGTTGCGCGGGCGGCAGAGCCTTTCTGGCCTATAAATCGACCCGCAGATATAGAAGGTGAGCCTTGGTTTCGCATGGTTACTGCCGAAATTTCGCCGACAGAAAAACTGTTTTCGATAGTGGTTGTGCCATTACTCGGGCTTGCAACCATGCCGCCCACATGAATGGTTGAAGGAACGCCTGTTATACATATATCACCCGCTGTGTAGCTGTTTCGTATGGTAATATCGGGCGAGCCGGAAATATTACCAACAAAACCGCCAATGTTTGCAACCATAACGGCAGGCGCAGTAACCGCCGTTATATTTCCGGAAATATAACTGTTTTCGATTATCGTAGTACCGCTTACATGGCCAAAGAATCCGCCAAACGATACCGTATTACCCGAACCGAGATTTAAATCAAGATTGATACCGCCTTCCGCAAAGTTTAGTCCTAAGTTCCGAATTGTTACGGGTCTGTTAGGGCCTACGGTTGTTGGTACAGAACCCACAAAGGCTATGCTGTTTCCATGGCTAGCCGAAAAAAACACGTTGTAAACACTAAAGCCTTGCCCGTCCAAAGTTCCGCGGAAAGTAGCAAGTGGCGTCCATGGCTGTGTCAAATGGATATCATTTGCCAAATAATAATATATGCCCTGTGTGTTTGAAATCGCCCTAAGCTGTTCTTCCGTTTCAATGCGAACCGCGTCATCGGGGATATTTCTGTCAACAGGTGCGAGAAAAATGCCGTTGCCTGTAGGCAAGTTAAGCGCGGACGGGCTTGCTGTGCTTGCCGCTAATGCCGTCATTGGTGCAACCGCCGCGTGTGCGTAATTTTCGCATACGACAAATTCAAGCGGTGCGACCGCCGTCGTCGGCATCGTGCCGATAATTAGCACAAACGCCAGCATAAACGCCAGCGTTTTTTTGAATGTTCTAATGTTTTTCATGTCCATTCCCCCCGATTTTTTTATTAGACCTGTCCTGCAACCGTTCGCCGCCGCCTTTGCGGTCAAAATTCCGCAATTCTGCGTCGGTTGCTCCTAGCGAACGCTCCACGTTCGCGTCGTCG
>WQSG01000029.1 GCA_009788055.1 Defluviitaleaceae bacterium
ATTTGTGTAACAGAAGGATTATTCAAACTGCCGGATGATGTGATTTGTGGGATACTTGCTCATGAAGTAGGTCATTTGGCGCATCGGCACACAGAAATTCAATTGNTAATAGGCGGCGGAAATATCATTGTTTCCGCTTTTATTTTGATATCAAAACTTATAGCGGTTATAATAGCCGCATCTTCTTTAATGTTTGGATGGCGGAATCGCTCTTGGGCTTCGGCTTTATTCGGAATGTTTTTTGCTGTTTCTATTTGGTTATGGACAAAATTTTGCTTGATGTTTTTAATGTGGTCAAGTAGGCAGAATGAATTTGATGCAGATAGATATGCACATGAATTAGGGTATGGGCTTCAACTGGCGCAGGGGTTGGACGCTATTGGTGGAAGTGAACCACAAAAGTCCTTTCTGAAAGCTCTATACTCTACCCATCCGCACATTCACGACAGGGTTGGGCTGTTACAACAATTGGGTGTTAGATATTATAGATATTAGGCAATGATTGAATAAACATTTTAACGATTGCCCTGCCAGTCCTTAATTTTTTGCATTTTCGCGCCGAGGCAATCGTTACATTGTATCAATAAGGGTATGCCAATAGATGATGGAATCTCAGGGACTACATTTGAGAGACCTTCGTTCAAACGAATGATTGCCGACATGGAAGATGGTAAAATTGGGATTATGTTGTGCAAAGACCTAAGCCGCCTCGGACGCAATAATGCGCTGGTTTCGGTGGATTGGCTTTATGGGCATCTACTCTTGGCAATTTAGCTGGCTACATTATTGTTGCAAAAGGAGTTAGCCTTCTCTCTGCAATAGGTATTAGCCTTGGTGGAACAGCCGCTGTCATGCCTTTTGTCGCGGCAATTGGTGGACCGATTACATTATTTATTGTTGCGGCAATTTTGGTAACAGGCATATTTTTCGGAATTTTGTCTGGTGGATGGCAAAAAAGTGTTGCAAAAAAGCTAGTCAAGGAATACGATAAATCCAATGCCCTCAAGCAGTATGAAGGTTTTATCAGTAAGTTTTGGCTAGAGGACACAACAACTGCGTTCAATACTGCGGCTGATGCGATGGAAGATGAGTGGCTTCGTTTAATCGAAAACCACAAGGATTTGCTCAACAATTTCGATGTTGACGATATTCAGCGTAAAATTAAAGAAGCGGAGGATATGAAATCTTTTTTGTCAAATATCCCGCTGTCAGGAAGTGGTTACAAGTCTTAAATGTAATTGTAAGCCATTGATGGTGAGGAGTCATAGTAGCGCAGGTGCAATATAATCCTGTGCTACTATTTTATTCTTTGCATATATTTTCTTCAAACTTTACCCAATTTATCCGACCACCGTTTTTAAAATTTTGATGTCTTTCGGGAAAGTATCGTTACCATACCCCACTTGTTAGTGCGCCAAATATGCCGTCGGTAGCAAGACGCGGGGTCGCGCCCAGTTCGTTTAAGCGTTCCTGTACCTGCCTGATGCTTGGGCCTTGCATTCCGCGTCGCAAAACCACGCCGGGATACGGCGGCCAAACAGGTTGCGGCGCAGGGGGCGCGGGTGGGGTGACGGGTTGGGTCGAAAATAACGCATTCCAAGTAAGCGGGCCGACTACGCCGTCAGGATTCAAGTCGCGTGTGCGCTGGAAAGCCATAACCGCCGCTTCCGTTAGTACGCCAAATATGCCATCGGTAGCAAGCCGCGGGGTTGCGCCCAATTCGTTTAAGCGTTCCTGTACCTGCCTGATGCTTGGGCCTTGCATTCCGCGTCGCAAAACCACGCCGGGGTACGGCGGCCAAATTGTCGCCGCCAACACTTCCACGCCCGCCCACATTGGTTCTACTATTTTTGTTTCGTTCATTAATCTCACACCTTTCTTGTACTATATTTGTATGGGACATGGAGTCATTCGGTGACATTTTATTGAAACAAGTCCGAAACAGTGATAAACTGGATTTGGAAGGAAGTGTCACATGAAATCCGTACCGCGGCTGTATATTTTATTTTGTGTTATAAATTTTCTTTGGATTTTGGCGTTTTCGAGTTTTAGCCTTATAAGCGGGGTTGGGGCGTCGGGGCTTATTGCGGGCAGTTTTTTGGGGCTGTACTTTTTGGCGGCGATATTGGGCGGTTTTTTCGCGCTGAAAGCGGAGGAAGATGCGGCAATTGTGCAATGGGTTTATGTTGCGGCTATTGTTCTGATTGGGCTGTTTTTGCGCATTTTTTCGCGGCAGATTTTTATGACTGCACAGATGCAAGACTTCGGCAGGGCGCACGAGGTTTATATGTATTTGGCGCAGTACGGGCTGTTTCTTACGGGGGGCGACTGGGCAGAACTTAACTGGTATCAGCTTTATTATTCGCGTTTTCCGGGATGGTTTCCGTATTTTGCGGTGACGCGGTTTGTGTATGATATTTTTGGTGCGCAAGTGCGCAACATGATTTTTCTGAATTACATTTTGTATATTTTTTCTGCGGTTTTGCTTTATGCTACGGTGAAGCGTTTTGCTTCTTTTGCTGTTGCATTTTGCGCAACCGCGTTTTTTATTTTCAACCCAAATTTGATTGTGTGGGCAAATATAACCTCGCCCGACCCGATTTTTATGTTCCTGTTTCTATGTATGTTTTATGCGATTTCGCGATTTTATACAGGGCAGTATCGGAGCGAAAAAGAAAAGATATGGCTTCTTTGTATGGCGGCGGTTTTTGCGGCGTTCACGGATTTTTTCAAGCCGATTGGCATAATGTTTTTAATCGCGTTTTTCTGTGTGGAAATTTTCATGCTTATTGCCGAACGGGAATGGCGGGCAAACTTACGTGAAAAGTTCGTTAGATGGGCGGTTTTTTCCGCCGTTTTTCTTGCGGTATACGCCTCCGGCCACGCGGTTGTGCGGATAGAAATATACGATATTTTCCGTGTGCAAACCGTAAATTCTACGGGAATGTACATGGCATTTGCGTGGTCAACGGACGGGGCGGGCAACTTCACGCTAGACCCTGTATTTGAAAAATTCGACCGTTTGATGGAAGAACACGACAACAATCAGATTATCGTGATGGAAGAAATGTCGCGCTATGCCCGCGAAATGTTCAACGATGTGCGGCCTGTTTTGCCGAGCATTTTGCATCAAAAAGCCCGCGCCACTTTCGGAGATGAGGGCGTTTTGGGCTGGGCAATCAACAGCTACTACGAGGAACATTCCGCAAGCGTTAGCCGCGTTTTGGCGTGGTTGCTTTGGATTGGGTTCACGCTTTTTATTTTCGTAATCATGTTTTTAACTGCGGCGGGTACGGCGTTTGCTACATTCGATAAAAAGAACCGCGCCGTGTTTGTTTTCTTGCTTACAACCGTGATTGGCTACACGCTTGTGCTACTTTTAGGCGTTGTGCAGGCGCGGTATCGACTCTTATTGTATCCGCAATTTTCAATTTTGGCGGCGGTTGGGCTGGTCGGAATTTTGCGGGCGTGTTCGGGCAAAAAGCTGTACAATTTTCTAAAATATCACGGACGAAAAGTTGTGCTTCCCGTTGACGAAATGAAAACGGCAATCGCGCCCGCAATGGCGACACACGGAATTTCATACATTGTAGACTTTGGCGCGGGTACGCTTTTTTGGAGCGAATACTTTGCCAAAGAACTTGGCATGAAGGTTTTTGCGGCAGACATATCCTATACGGGGCATTTGCCGAAAAACGAAAACCCCGATATTTCTTTACACACGGATATTCTTGACGCGCTGTCGCAGGTGGACAAAAGCAAGCGCAACGCAATTTTCCTTTGCGATGTAATCCACCACTTACAGCCCGAATTTTGGCAGGAAGTTCTACCAAAAATTGCCGAATTGTTTGATGTCGTCCTAATCAAAGATATAGACTCCAACAAAAAATTCGGCAATTTTTGCAGTAAAATGCACGACAAAATTATCAACGCTTCCAACTACGAAAACGTGTACCCCGACGAAATTGAATCCATTTTAAAACTCGCGGGGTTCAGCGTGGAAATCAACGCCATTCCAAAATTATGGTATCCGCACTTTATGCTTATCGCGGAGAAGGAGTTATAACTCCTTCATTGTCACAAGTATGTCCTCAAAAGTTTCGCGGCGGCGGATAATTCGTGGCGTGTTGTCGGTTTGGATTAGAACCTCCGCAGGACGCGGGCGATGATTGTACTGGCACGCCATGGAGAATCCATACGCGCCTGCGTCTAACACGCCAAGAACATCACCTTCGTAAAGCGGCGGAAGTTCGCGGTTGCGGGCGATATAATCTCCGGATTCGCACTGGTTGCCCACGACATTAATCGTTTGCGGGTTTGCGAAATCAAGCGGCGGCTCTGAAGCGGCGCGGTAAACTTCGATATCGTGGTGCGAATCGTACAGGGTCGGGCGTTTAATCACAGAAAAGCCCAAATCTGTACCCGCGTAATGGGTCGCGCCGTTCGTTTTTGTAGCGTGAACCGTTCCCAATAAAACGCCGCATTCTGCCGCAAGATATCTGCCCGGTTCAATCAAAAACGTAATTTCTTTGCCATAGCTTTTTGCGAAATCAAATAAATGCGCGTCCAGTTTTTCGCCAACGGCTTTCAAATCCAGCGGCTTTTCGCCGTCCTGTTTGTGATACGGAATGGCAAAACCGCCGCCAAGGTCGATAAACTCAAGACTGTCAAATTGACGCGCAAGTTCCAACAAAGAGCCAACGCCTTCCAAATACAAATCGCCCCAATTTTGCGAGCCGATATGATGGTTTATGCCAATCAATTTCAAATCATATTTTTCCAGAAGTTCCCGTACGTGCGGAATATACGCGGGCATAATGCCAAACTTTGTACCGTCGCCGCCCGTCACAACCTTCTCATGATGACCGCCGCCCACGCCCGGATTAAAACGCAATGCGATTCTGCCGCCGCGGTTGATTCTGCCCAGTTTGTCCAGCATGGAAAGCGAATCCACACTTACCGTAATGCCCTTCTCCACCGCATACGAAAGCTCCTTTTCGGAGACATTATTTACAACAAACAGCATCTCGTCAGCCTTAAAGCCCGCCGCCATTGCCGCAACAACTTCGCCCGCGCTGGAGATATCCGCCCTGCATCCCTCTTCCCGCGCAATCTTCAAAAGCGTCAAATTCGTATTGGCCTTAATCGCATAATTTACCGCAAACTTTGGGTACTTACTTAGCCCCACCATTTCGGCACATCTTTGCCGAAAAATCCTCTCATTGTATACATACAACGGACTGCCAAATGTATCCGCCAGTTCCCTCGGGCAATTGCCCTGATAAAAATTAAATGCGTCTGTAACTTTTCTCATGTTGCATATCTCCTTTGCTGGTAAGTTCTCGGGGACTCCGTCCCCGAACCCCTGCAACCCTTTGAAAAGGGTTGACCCAAACTTTAATATGGATTAGCGGTATCGCAGTTCCAAAACCGCGCGTATGCGCGGTTTTATTTAGGGGTCAAGGGGACTTGTCCCCTTGCAGGGGGATTGGGGGACGGAGTCCCCCGAGGTCTTTTTTTATTTGTGCAGATAATTCTTCCGCGCTGTTGAATTTGCATTCGGGGCGCATGAAGCGCGTGAATTCTACTTGAATGTGCTTGTCGTACATTTCGTTGGGTGCGGCGATTAGGGATGGTATGTGGGTTTCGACAGAAATTTGCGTTTCGATGGGGCATGAGACGGTGGGGCGCAAGCCTATGTTTGTGATGCCAACCATAGAAACGCCGTTGATGGTTGTGCGGGTTTCGTAAACGCCGTTTTGCGGCAGAAATTTATCCCCGTCAGGGTACAGGTTAAGCGTGGGGAAACCCAAAACCCGCCCAAGCTGCTTGCCCTTAGTAACCACCCCCGACACAAAAAACGGAAAGCCCAATAATTCCTCCGCCTGCGCAAAATCTCCAACTTCCAAAAACTCCCGCACCCGCGATGTGCTAATAATCTCCGTTTCAAAGTTTGGGTCAAGCCTTTTTAAAGGCTTGTGGGGGGTTGGGGGCAACGCCCCCAAGGTCTTTTGTTGAAAAATATTAACCTCAGCAATGCCGCGCAAAGTTTCGATTGAGCCGCCGCGGCTGTTGCCGAAGCGGTAGTTTTCGCCAACGATTATTTCGCGGGGGTGTAGGTCGGCGGCGATTTTGTTGCAGAAATCGTGGGCGGGCATGGCGGCAAGGGCGTGGTCGAAATTGAAGGTGACGATGTGGTCTATGCCCAAGGCGCGGATTAGTTTGACGCGTTCGGGGAGGGTGAAAATGGGCTTGTAGGAGGGGTCGCGCAAAAGCGTGAATGGGTGCGGGTCGAAAGCGGCAACTACGGACGGCACGCCCAACTCACGGGCGCGGTTCACAACCTCGCAAATTAAAGCGCGATGCCCAAGATGAACGCCCTCAAATTTTCCAATGGTCAAAACGCAGTTTTCAAACGGCGCGACCATCAGAACATCACTTCTGCGCGATAGTTGTTTTTGTTGCGCAGGAACAGGCCTATCAAGCGGCTGTTTTCTGTTTTGGTGTAAAGCCAGCATTTCGCACCCGCTTCAATTGGGGTTTCCGAAATCACGCATTCTACGGGCAATGCATTGCCGTTTAGGGCGCGGGCAAGCCCCTCCGTTGTTACGTGGGCGATTGGGAACGGCAAAACCTGCGTGACAGGCAGAAGCAAATCGCAAAGCGTTTCGTTTTCTGCCGCGTGTTTTACTTCCTCCAGCGTGTACGAATTTTCTATGGAGAACATCCCGCTTCTTGTGCGTTCCAGCTCGCCCATTACCGCGCCGCAACCTAAAATGTCACCGATATCCATGCACAAACTGCGAATGTAAGTCCCCTTGGAACAAGTCACTTCCATGAAAATTTTTCCGTCCTCGCGGGGCGGTTGCATCTGCAAATCAAGAATTTTTACGGGACGCGGTTGGCGTTCCACTGTCTTGCCCTTTCGCGCAAGTTCGTATAATTTTTGCCCGTCAATTTTCACGGCGGAATACATTGGCGGCGTCTGTAAATACTCGCCGCGTTCTTTAAATCGAAAAGACTCCGCAACGGCTTTCAGTTTTTCATAGTCCACCGCCATATCGCTGCGCGTCAGAACTTCGCCCGTGATATCGCCTGTGTCGGTTGTAATTCCCGTTACAATTTCCGCGATATAAGTTTTGTCTGAAGCGGCGAAATATTCCGCAAGCTTCGTGGTACGCCCCACGCAGACGGGCAAAACCCCCGTTGCGTCCGGATCCAGCGTTCCCGTATGCCCTGTTTTTGCTTGCACGGCTTTTCGCACCACCGCCACAACATCGTGAGAGGTGTAGCCCTTCTCCTTGCGGATATTTATTACACCCGTGTGTCCCGCAGGCTTCACCTCCGCTATAATTTGCTCGCCCTCAAAATTTTTCACTTCTTCTTGCGCCAGCAAAAGTGCGCGTTTCAAGGTGTTTTCAACAGAATCCGCAACGGTTGCACCCGCCGCCAAACCATGCCCGCCGCCGCCAAGACGCATAGCCACACGCCCCACATTCGGCCCTTTAGAGCGCAAGCTTACCTTAACCGTGTCGCTGTTGGTTACGCCTTTTTCGTACACAAAAAACGACACCAAGGCATCGCGTGTTCCCATCATATATTCCACCACGCCGTCAAGATCGGAGTGGTTCGCATCTATACTTTTTAACAGTTCCCGCGTCATAAACGTAAACACAATTTTTTTGTCTTCCGTGCGGTTGCTGTTCATAAGCGCGAGCCCCAACGCCTTGCCCGCCTGAAAACGGTGTATGTGAATAAGCTCGTTATAAATTTCCGTAAACGGTATCATTTCCATAAGCCGCGCCGCAGTCTCCATCGTAGACTTTGCCGTGGCATTGTGCCTGAAACCGCCCGTGTCAGACACCATTCCCGCATACACCGCCGCCGCAATTTCGGGCGTGGGTTCGGTTATACCGTCAATAACGCGCAGTGTCATCTCACTTGCGGAAGACGCTTCCGCTTCAATATAATTGTACGTTGCAAAACCGGGGTTAGTCTCGTGATGGTCTATGCAAATTGTAACATCCGCCCTGTCAAAAACCGAACGCGCCGCACCAAGCCTGTCTACATCCGCACAGTCAATCGCAACAAAAACATCGGGCGCAAGCGTATCCAAATCACCCGAAAACAAAAACTCTCGCCCCGGTATAATCGTATACTTGCGCGCAAAAGGCTCCAACACCACTTGCACCTTTTTCCCAATCTTATGAAGCGCATTCGCCAGCGCGAAACACGAACCAATCGTATCCCCGTCAGGGCCGATATGTCCCCCGACAACAAAATTTTCTCGCTCACGTAATGTTCTTATAATTTCATCCATCAATAATCGCCTTCTTTTTGAAGTCCGCCACTCAGAACTTTAACATTCTTGTGCAATCCTGTAAAGGTAGAAATCTCCGCTGTTGATTGCTTTTTCCGCACATGGTAAAATTTGCGGCGTATATGTAACTCATTGATAATTCATTTAAATTCATGCATAATATCGGAGAAGGGGAGTAATACCCGCGAAACAAACGACCTATCAGGCACAGAAGTTTTCGAGAATGGAGCTGAAAAATTTGCACAATTTGCCGATAGTTAAATTTACGCCGGAGATGAAGGAAACGCACACGCTTCTTGTGCCGATGATGCTGCCCATTCACTTTGAGTTGGTTGAGGGTGCGATACGGAATGCGGGATATAAAACGGCATTGCTGAAAACGTCCCATAAGGAGATTGCGGAAGAAGGCTTGCGGAATGTGCATAATGATATGTGCTATCCTGCGTTGCTGATTATCGGGCAGTTGATTGACGCGCTGAAAAGCGGCGAATATGATTTGGATAAAACGGCGGTTTTTATTACGCAAACAGGCGGCGGTTGCCGTGCGTCAAATTATTTGAGTCTGTTGCGCAAGGCGTTGTACAAGAATGGTTTTGGTCATGTGCCAATTGCATCGTTTAACGTGTCCAACCCCGACAGCACGGGCGGAATAGATTTGAATAAGCGGGACTTGCTTAACATAATTTTAAGTTTGCTGTACGGCGATATTTTAATGAGGGTGCATAACCAGTGCGTTCCATATGAGATTGACAAGGGCAGTTCGCAAGCCGTGGTAGACGATTGGGTTTCGCGGCTTATTTCGCAAATGAGCGGCGCGAAATTTATGAAGACAGGCGCGAATTTCCGCGATATCCTGCGCGATTTTTCGCTGGTGGCGCGGGACACTTCTCGCAAGAAAATGAAGGTCGGCATTGTCGGCGAGATTTACATTAAGTATTCGCCGCTTGGCAACAACGGGCTGGAAGAGTATCTTGTAAACCAAGGCGTTGAGGTAATCAACTCGGGCATGATGGAATTCGCCATGTACCGATTCTACAGTATGCTTCACGAAACAAAACTTTACGGCGGCTCGTTAAAGCGAAAAATAATTCTGCGGCTTGTAATGTTTTTCTTCCTGCGCAAGCAACGCGAAATGATTAACGCCATCAAAAAGAACGGCAACTTCGACGCCCATCACGAATTCACCCACACCATAAAAATGTGTGACGGCTACTTAGACCACGGCGTTAAAATGGGCGAGGGCTGGCTTCTTACCGCCGAAATGCTTGAACTAATCCACAACGGCATAAACAACATCGTAGCCGTTCAGCCCTTCGGGTGCCTGCCCAACCACATAGTAGCAAAGGGCATGAGCCGCAAAATAAAAGACAACTTCCCCTCTGCAAACATAGTAGCCCTGGACTACGACCCCGGCTCAAGCCTAATCAACCAAGAAAACCGCTTACGGCTTATGCTGGCTAATGCGAAATAAATTTTAAAGAACAAACCTCGGGGCTCTGCCCCGAACCCCGCAAACTTTTTGAAAAAAGTTTGAACAAAAACTTTAAATTTGGACTAGCGATAACCGCTGAATCGCAATCAAAAAACCGCGCGAATTGCGCGATTTTTTAGTTAGGGGTGCACGGATATATTACTTCCTGTTAAAAAGCCATCCGGTTCTTGAGTTGAGCGGTGTTACTAACGATGAAAATATCGTAAATCTTGATTGGCTTGGCGAGTACGATGTAACCGCCGACGAGTTGCTTAATATCGGCAAGTCAAACGGTGATAATGGCTACGGGTCGTTCATGCCAAAAATTCGGCCAAGAGATAAGGCAAAACAATTTTTGCTGAACACTCTAACAAATACCCCTATGGATAAAAATGATGTGGTAAACGCCACCGCAGAGCAGTGTGTAAAGGAAGAAACTCTACGTCGCGCCCGTGAAGAACTCGGCGTAATTACCGAAACACGCGGAAATCGGTTGTGGTGGTTGCTACCGCAAAAAGATGAATACGCGTTCATTTGCGCGCAGTTTTTTATTCTCCTTGGTATTCGGCCGCGAATTTTGAATGAAACCGCACGATTTCAAAATATGCGGCGACTTGCTTAACATCGCGATTCATTTCCAAAACCAATATCTATGTGGACAAGCAAAGCGGAAAGAATAGGAACGCCAAAGAGTAAATCCGGAATAAGAGACGTGCCGATAAATGTTACCCGCTACATTATGGGACACAGTAGCATAACGATGGTCGGGGGTTTGAGTCCCCCCGTTAGCTCTTGAGAATAAAAGGCTTTCGACGATTTTGTCGGAAGCCTTTTGCGTTTACCATTTTATATTTTCATATTGCGGGATGGTTTGATTTTCCTGAATTTTTGCGATATAATTTGGAAGTATTGGGAAAAACTAACGAAAAAGAAAGTAGGTAATGTATTTATGAAGAAATTATTTTTAGTGTTCGCGCTCACGGCATCGCTTGCGGTTTTTGGGGCGTGTGATGAGGCTGAGAGCGGCACAAGCGCGGCGGCACAAGCGGAGGAAATCAACTTCCTTGCGAACACGGATGGCATTATCGGAAATGCGGAATCATCAGCAACACCAGAATTTGAAGGCGAGGGTATTGACATGGCAGAACTTGTAGGCGGCGGCGTTGGAGAGGTTTTTAACGCGCCAATGATTGGCGGAAATATGCAGGCACTTGACGGCACAATTTACGAGGCTCTTCTTGGCCGTCCTTCTGTGCCGCTACAGCTTTCGCCCCTTACGGCGGGTGAAGAACTTGCAGTTATGCACACAAATCACGGCGATATTACGTTGCGGTTCTTCCCGCAGGAAGCACCGCTTGCGGTGGAGAATTTCAAAACGCTTGCGCGTGAAGGTTTTTATGACGGGTTGATTTTCCACCGCGTTATCCCCGGCTTTATGATTCAGGGCGGTTGCCCCCTTGGGCGCGGTACTTCCGGCGAAAGTATTTTTGAAGACGGCCTTGGGCTGGAGCGCAGTTTTAATGTTCATCACTTCCGCGGCGCACTTGCAACCGCGCACAGCGGGCCCGGGCGCACAATCGGAAGCCAGTTTTATATTGTGCAAGCCAACGCGCTTCATCCCGCCTCTATCGAAGATTTCGAGTACCTTATAAATATTCAAGACGAAGTTGCGGGAGAATTTTCCGGCGGGCGGCATATATATGTAAGAGATGTTCACCCCGCCGCAGGGCTTAAACACTTCATCGAAAACGGCGGAACGCCTTGGCTGGACTGGCAATGGAACGGGCAAGGTTACGGACACACGGTTTTTGGCCACGTTGTAACAGGCTTGGATATTGTGGACAGCATTGCAACGACGGAAACCTCCTCAGACCGCCCGATATCAAGCGTGATTATCGAAAGCATCTCATTTAAAATTTACGGTGAATAATATGCTATATCTTGACAATGCGGCAACAACTCCGCTTCAACACGGCGTGTTTGAAGCGATGTTGCCGTATTTGAACGAAAATTTTTTTAATCCGTCCAGCGTTTACAAACCTGCGCGGCAGGTTCGTGCCGCCATTGACGAAGCGCGTCAAATTGTTGCAGATGTGTTAAACGCCGCGCCCAATGAAATTTTTTTCACGTCGGGTGGCACGGAGGCGGATAACTGGGCAATTAAAGGCGCACTTGAAGCGTCTAAGCGCGGGCGACATATAGTCACAACGGCTACGGAACATCACGGCATTTTGTATGTGTGCAAACACATGGAAAAACAGGGTTGCGAAGTAACATACCTTCCCGTTGACCGCGAAGGTTTTGTAAACCCGCAAGACCTTGACGCCGCCATTCGCCCTGAAACCGCGCTGGTTTCCATCATGTTTGCAAACAACGAAGTTGGTACGATTCAGCCGATGGAAGCTCTTTCGGAAATTACAAACCGTCACGGCGTCCCGCTTCATACGGACGCTGTTCAGGCGGTAGGGCATATCCCAATCGACGTTGAAACGCTGGGCGTTCAAATGCTCGCGCTTTCCGCACACAAATTCGGCGGGCCAAAGGGAATCGGCGCGTTGTATGTGAAAAAGGGAACGCCAATTTTTTCGTTGTTCCAAGGCGGCGCACAGGAACGAAACCGTCGCGCAGGTACGGAAAACGTAGCGGGAATAGTAGGAATGGGTGCCGCAATCGACATTAGCGCGAAGGAAATTTCGTGCGAATTGCCGCGTGTTTCTGCACTGCGCGACAGGCTTATCCGCGAGATTTCGGAGAAAATTCCGCACACCGTTTTAAACGGCCCGCTCGGTGACAAACGCCTGCCCGGCAACGTAAATTTCTCTTTCCGTTTTGTCGAAGGCGAAGCCCTGCTTCTACACTTGGATATGCAAGGCTGTTGCGCGTCAACAGGCTCTGCCTGCTCCTCCGGAGCATTAGAGCCGTCCCACGTTTTGATGTCTCTAGGCCTTGGACACGAACTTGCTAACGGCGCGTTACGCTTCTCTTTCGGCGCGGGAAACACCGAGGCCGACATAGAAAAACTCATGCAAATTCTATGCCCCGCCGTCCAAAAACTACGCGCACTTTCACCGCTTTATGATGACTTTTTAAAGCAATAAATATAAGACCGTGGGGGCTCTGCCCCCACACCCCCGGAAACTTTTGAAAAAGTTTCATCAAAACTTTAACTTGAATCGCGCATACGCGCGATTCGGAAATCGCGATACAGCTTATCGCTAGTCACGTGTTAAAGTTTTTGTTCAAACTTTTTTCAAAAAGTTTGCGGGGTTCGGGGCAGAGGCCCGAGAACTTAGAACTTAGAATTTATATAAGGTATCACAGAGGAGTTTTTTAATTGGAATACAGCGAAAAAGTAATGGAGCATTTTATGAATCCGCGCAACGTGGGCGAAATTGAGGCCGCAAGCGGTGTGGGAACGGTAGGGAATGTTCAGTGCGGCGATATAATGCGCGTCTTTTTGAAAATAGAAGGCGACGTTGTAACGGACGCAAGCTTTAAGACGTTTGGGTGCGGCGCGGCGGTTGCAACGTCCAGCATGGCTACGGAGTTGGTGAAGGGCAAGACTATTGCCGAGGTTATGCAAATCACGAACAAGGCTGTGATGGACGCGTTGGACGGGCTTCCCGCCGTAAAAGCGCATTGCTCTGTGCTTGCGGAAGAAGCGGTACAGGCGGCGTTGTGGGATTATTCGCAGAAAAGCGGAGTAGTTATCGAAGGACTAAAGCCGCCTAAAGAGGAGCATGAACACGGCCATCATCACGCTTAGCCGAAATGGGGTAGCAAACAGGCATGGATGTTTTTTCACGGTATGCGCCATTTGTTCAGGATTTTATTTATCAGAACAAATGGGAGGAAATCCGCGGGATTCAGATTGCCGCGGCAGAAGCGATTTTTGACACGGATGATAATTTGCTTCTTTCGTCGGGAACGGCGTCCGGCAAAACGGAGGCGGCGTTTCTTCCTATTTTAACGGAGTTGTATAACGCGCCGTCACGCACGGTTGGGGTGCTGTATATTTCGCCGTTGAAGGCTCTTATAAACGACCAGTTTAAGCGGCTGGAATTACTTTTGCTTGACTCAAACATCCCCGTGACTCGTTGGCACGGGGATTCTTCGCTTGCGAAAAAACAGGAGCTTATTAAGAATCCGAAAGGCATTTTGCAAATTACGCCCGAATCGCTGGAAAGTTTGGTTTCAAGCAAGCGGGGCGCGTGTATTTCTATGTTTTCGGATTTGCGGTTTGTGATTATTGACGAGGTTCATTATTTTATGCGGGATGCGCGGGGGGTGCAGTTGCTTTGTGTGCTGGAGCGAATGCAAAATCTAACGGGCGTTGTGCCGCGCAGAATCGGGCTTTCTGCCACGCTGGGCGATTTATCGCTGGCGCAAAATTGGCTTAACACGGGGACGGAACGCGCCTGTGCCGCGCCCGTTACGGAAGAAGGAAAAAAGCGGATTCGCTTGCACATTGAGCGGTTTGTGAACTTCGCAGACAAGCGCGACATAGAGCAAAAGAGTGGGGCAGGGGATATAATCGGGGCATCCATGAGGGCGGCGGGAAGCACCACGAACGTAGCAAATTACGGCGACCAAGGCGACCGCGAACACTTTGAATATCTGTTCAAGCAAACGCTGGACAAAAAAACAATCATCTTCACAAACAGCCGCGAAGAGACGGAGTTTATTCTCGCGAACCTTCGGGAAATCGCGCTGAAACACAAAGCCCCCGATATCTACCGCGTACACCACGGGAATGTTTCCGCGCTTCTGCGGGAAACAACCGAGGACGAAATGAAAAACGACGACGAAAAAATTGTAACGGGCGCGACGGTTACGCTGGAACTTGGCATTGATATCGGCTCGTTAGACCAAGCGGTGCAGGTGGGCGCGCCAATGAACGTGGCAAGTTTTGCGCAACGCCTTGGACGGTGCGGGCGGCGCGGACAAATTCCGCAGTTGCTGTTCACATTTGTTGAAAGCATAAAAATCGACTCGTCCGACATTTTGGGGCCGATTAACTGGGAATTTCTGCGCACCATTGCGATAGTCGAACTGTACACGCGGGAACATTGGTTGGAGCCTATTCCGCCTCGCCGTTTTCCGTACAATTTGTTGTATCACCAAACGCTTTCGCACCTTAAAAGCGCGGGCGAACTTTCCCCTGCGGCACTGGCGCAAGCGTTGCTTTCGCTGGGTTCTTTCCGTCACATTCCGCAGGACGATTACCGCGACCTGCTTTCTCATCTAGTCGAAATTTCCCAACTGGAACGCACCGAACGCGGCGGAATTATCATTGGTCGCGAGGGCGAAAAAATTGTAAATTCGCACAAGTTTCTCACAGTTTTTATCGCGCCCGAGTATCTGCTTGTGAAGGACGAAAACCGCACGATAGGCACGGTGGACAAGGTTTATCCCGTTGGAATACGCTTTGCCCTTGCCGGCATGACTTGGGAAACCGTGGATGTAAACGAAAAAAGCAAGGTGATTTTTGTGAAGCGCGTGCCCGGAATTTCCGTCGTGGATTGGGACGTGGAGGGCGTAATTGACATCCATACCGTGTTGTCGCAAAAAATTCGCAGTGTGCTGGAAAGTGACGAAATGTATGCGTATCTTTCCCCCCGTTGCCGCGAACGCCTTGCAGAAATCCGTTACATTGCCCGCAACAGCGGAATTTCAACAAACTTGGTAACGCCGCTTTCCAACAAAAAATTCGCCGTTTTCCCATGGCTTGGAACGCGCCAGCTTTTTACCCTGCACTACGCGCTTTCACACGCAAAAATTCTGAACCGCATCCCGTGGATGACCAGCCCATACATTGAAGTTCAATTCGGCGGCACGCCCGAAGAACTAACGGAAAAAATCCACGAACTAACGCGCTCCGATATAAATATGTACGACCTGCCCCTCCCCGACAACGCACAGGTAAAGGGCAAGTACAACGAGTTTATTCCGCAAAAACTTTTGCGCAAACAATTCATTGAGGATTATTTGGATTGGGACGGTGTTACCACGGGTTCTTATCCTTCCCAGTTATGATACACGTTTTGAACGTCGTCCTCGTCGTCCAGCAAGTCCAGCATTTTGTTCATGTGCTTCAGGTCTTCGGGCGTGGAGAGGGTTGCGTATGTTTGGGGCAACATGGTTATTTCGGCAGAAACCATCGGGATTTCGGCGGCTTCAATTGCTTCGCGCACGGCAGAAAAATTTTCCGCCGACGTAAGGATTTCATAGCCGCCATCTTGCGGAATAAAATCGTCTGCACCTGCGTCTGCAGTTAGAAGCATTAGTTCTTCTTCGTCTGCCGCGTCCGTTTCCACCATAATCTGCCCCACCTCGTTGAACATAAACGAAACGCAACCGGGTGTCCCCATATTTCCGTTACCCTTTGTAAACGCATTGCGAACATTAGCCGCCGCACGGTTTCGGTTGTCGGTAAGCACATTCACGATTACCGCAACGCCGCCCGGCCCGTAGCCCTCATATGTTGCCGCCTCAAAATTGACTTGGTCAATGTCTCCGGCGGCTTTTTTTATGCTCCGCTCAATTGTATCATTCGGCATATTTTCGGCCTTGCATTTTGCAATCGTGTCCTTCAATTTCATATTGGATGTAGGGTCGCCGCCCCCCCCGTGCTTCACCGCCATCGCAATCTCGCGCCCAAGCCGCGTGAAAACACGCCCCTTCGCCGCGTCATTCTTGCCTTTTCTGTGCTTTATATTTGCGAACTTTGAATGCCCTGCCATGATAACAACTCCTTTTAAGTTCTCGGAGGCGTTGCCCCCGAACCCCCACAAGGGGACGAGTCCCCTTGACCCCTATAATTTGGATGCTTCTTGATGATACACCGTGGTTACAATTTCGCGATGCACAAACCCGTTGATGTTTTCTTCCTCGAAAACGGCATTTACTTCCGTCATGTGCGCTTCAAACAACGGGTCGGATGGAAGCGGGTCGTATGAATGCGAAGTCATGTATGTTATCCATTTTTCGCGGCTGTATTTAATCGGGTTCGGAAATTCGCGAATGGTCGGGTTTTTGAAAAACTCCACCGTTGAATCTTTGCTTAAATTAATACTTGTTCCGCCCGGCGTATTATTGTAGACCGCAACCACGATTGCGCCCGCCTTGCCTATTCGGCGGCATTCCTGTGCAAATGCCGCCGCGTCAAACCAGTGCAACGCCTGCGCAACAGTAATCACGTCAATACTATTATCCGCCAGCGTCGTTTCTTCTGCCGCGGCAGAAATAATTTTCACATTCGCAAATTCTTCCGAAAGCGGCAAAAGCTGTTCCCGCATATCGTCATTCGGCTCAACCGCAAAAACATCCGCGCCCCGTTTTGCAAGCTCCCTTGTGAAAATCCCCGTGCCAGCACCAACATCCGCAAAAACCGCACCCTTCGACCCAAGCCCCAAAACATACTCCACCGCCGCAACGGGATACCCCGGCCGCGAAGCCGCATACGCCCTAGCCTTCCCACTAAAAAGTTCTGTGTTTATTTTTATGCACCTCTTTTTTTAAGACCTCGGGGGTTTCACCCCCGAACCCCCACGAACTTTTTTGAAAAAAAGTTCGACAAAAAACTTTAACTCAAAATCGCGCATACGCGCGATTTTGGAATTGCGATATAGTTTATCGCTAGTCCAAATTTAAAGTTTTGATGAAACTTTTTCAAAAGTTTCCGGGGTTCGGGGCGGAGCCCCGAGGTTTTCCATCCTCTCCGCAAAAATATACAACGCGCACTCAATGCGCTTGCGCATAAGTTCGCAAGAGATTTTGTCGGGTTTGAAAATGGAATTGTTTGCGTAATGGGCAGTGGCTAAACAGCCGCCGCTACAGTAGAATTTTGCCCAGCATTTTTCGCATTCGGGTTTGGTGAAAACGTGGCAGTCTGCGAAGTGTTGGGTTGCTTCAACTTCGCGGATGCCGTCGTGAAGGTTACCGATAAGGAATTTTTCATCGCCAACGAACTGATGGCACGGATAAAGTTTGCCCGATGGCGTAACGGAAAGATATTCCGACCCAGCCCCGCAACCCGTAACGCGTTTTGCAATGCACGGTCCGCCTGTTATATCCATTTCAAAATGGAAAAAGAATACGCCGCGCCCGTCCTGTTCAAGGGCGAGAAGCCCGTCCGCAAGTTTTTCGTATTCTGCAAAAAGCGCGGGCAAATCATCTTCTCGGATGGCATAGTCCTTGTCGGGCGGCGCGACAACAGGCTCTACAGAAATATTTTTGAATCCCAAATCCGCAAGGTGAAGCACATCTGCGGCAAAGTCCAAATTGTAGCGCGTGTACGTGCCGCGAACATAGTAATTAAGCTCCGCGCGGGACTCTGCCAAGGCTTTAATTTTCGGTAAAATTTTTTCGTAGCTGGACGCACTTTCACTGCCGTGGAACTTGCGCATACGGTCATTTGCATCTTTGCGCCCGTCCAACGACAGCACAACATTGTCGAAATTTTTGTTTATGTATTCGTTATTTTCCGGCGACAAAAGTGTGCCGTTGGTTGTTAGCGTAAAACGGAATTTCTTTCCCGCTTCTGTTTCGCGGCTTCTGCCATGGGCGACAATTTCCTTCACAACATCGAAGTTTAACATCGGCTCTCCGCCGAAAAAATCGACCTCAAGATTGCGGCGCGTTCCTGAATTTTCAATCAAAAAATCAAGAGCCTTTTTGCCCACCTCCAGCGGCATGAGTCCCCTGTCGCTGTAGTCGCCCTGCCCCGCAAAACAATACGCGCAACGCAAATTGCAATCGTGGGCAATATGCAGGCACAGTGCTTTCACAACGGGTTTGCGGTTTTGCAAATGCGCAAAAACCTCGCCTTTTTTCTCGGGCGCGAAAAGCAAACCCGCTTCAATTAATGCGCGGATTTCTTCGCGAACTCCCTCGGGTGCGTGGGTTGTGTCAAGCTTTTCGGGGTCGGATAGATTTTTCAGGACGTCAAAAGCGGCGCAGTCCACATGGTGTAACGCGCCGCTGTTTACGTCAAGCACCATGTTTCGCCCGCTGATGCTGAAACAGTGAATCATTTTTACTATTTTACGCGCTTGCGCGTGAGGTTCTTCTTATGCGGCTGTTAATCGGGTTTTCACGCAGGGGTGAAGATTGCAAAACGTCTGCCTGTTCGCAGCTTTGGTTGGCAACCGTGCATGAGGTTTTGCAAGCCGATTGGCAGGAGGTTTGACATTCGCCGCAACCTATTCCATGCTCTTTTTCCGTGCTTATTCCGTGGAAAATTGTTTTTATGTGTTGCATGATATCATTCCTTTTATTAGATTTACTGCAATTTTTCTACAAGCTCACCGATTACGCGGTCGGCATTGTCGTAAGGCACTTGGCAGGTTCCCACTTGTTTGTGACCGCCGCCGCTGTACCCGAGAAGAACAGAGCCGACATCCACTGTGGCGGTGCGGTTGAGAACGCTGTAGCCGCAAGCGATAGAGCAGTTTTCTTTATTTTTGCCGTCAACAATCCACATAGAGATGTTTTGCTCGGGGTACAGGCTGTATATAAGGAAGCGATTGCCCGCATTGATAGGCTCGATGCCGCGCAGGTCTGTAACAATCACGTTTCCTTTTATTTGCGTTTGACGTTTAAGCATTTCTTTAAAAAGCTCGGTTTGCTCGTTATAAAGTTCAACGCGCTCTTTTACGTCGGGGTTGGAAAGGATTTCTGAAATGTGTTTTGTGCGGCACATATCAATCAATTCTTCCATAAGGCTGTAATTGCTTATTCTAAAGTCGCGGAAACGCCCAAGACCCGTGCGCGGGTCTGTAAGGAAGCCCAGCAAAACCCATTCTTTGGGGTTTAAAATATCATCGGCGGTTAGTTTACCTGCGTCAACTTTGTCAACTTGTTCAAGCATATCATCGAATTTTGTGAGGTCGTAACGGTCTTTAAAATATTCGTAAATTACACGCGCCGCACTGTCCATTTTTCTCAGCGAACCAACAAAGCCTTCGGGTTTGCCGATTCTTTCCCATTCGCTTGTATGGTGGTCGAACCACATTCCGCAACCTGCTACATAGGGTACGTTTGCGAGGATATCATTCGCGGTAACGCGAACATGACCATCTTGCAAATCTTTCGGGTGGACAAAACGCCACTTTCCGATAAGACCTATTTCGCGCAGAAGCACGGCACACGCCAAACCGTCAAAGTCTGACCTTGTAAGTAAATCCATCAATATCCCTCCGATTTATAGCCCGGCGTATGCCGGAAGCTTTCCTTTGATTTTTTTGAACTTATTTATAAATCCCAACACGTACCAGCCCGTATTTTGAAAGTTCATTTTTGGGGTCAAGTTGCAAAGACCTTTCAAAGGCGGCCTTTGCCGGCTGGTATTGCATTTTATTAAAATGCCTAACGCCCTTGTTATAATACATTTTAGCACGAAAAACTTTATTTTGCCACTGTGCAGAAATATGCGCCGCGCCAAGTGCGCAAACCACCATAGCGGTGATGATAAGCGGGACACTCATGATTGCGAAGCCCGCAAAAACCAGCACAAACCCAATTATTCCCACAGCAGGGTTAATTCCTACAGAGTCTGCCGTCATTTTGGAATGCGTTTTGATATTTTGGGAGTAATTGTCTAAATCGTTCGGCTCGCGGTTTTGTTGCATTTCATCGTAATTTTGGGGGCGCGGGCGCGAAGGTGGCACGGGGACATCTTTCTTTAGTATTTTATACTCCGAAATTTGCCCTTTGTACAGCTTAAACAGTATGCTTATCACGGATTTGAGGTTTTGCCCCTTAGCCGAGCATACTTTTTTTGATACCTTCAATAGATAATACCGCTGTTCTTCGTAACTGTCCAGTGGGGAAATTACAATTCTGTTATCATCGGAGCGATACGAGATTTCCGTACGCATAACATAGCCGTCCGTATCGGTTACTTCCATGGACTTCTCGTTTACGGAAGTTTCGTCCAGCGGGATATTGAACCTGATAAACCAATAAACCGTGTCAATATCGCCAATGCCTGATAAATCTATCTTGATTTTGCCCTGCAATTTAGGGTCGGAGACGGCTACGCGAATCTTTGGGTCACTTTTGATTAGCATATCTCGCACTCCTCGCGTTTTGGTTATGTAAAACCATAATACATTATTTGGCTGAATTGTACAATACATAACCAAGAAAATACTAGGGCGTGTTGCCACAAACGCAAATGCACGGATTTTGTGGAAAATTTTTGTCACTTGAGGCGGTTTTGACGACGCTTGCCAGCGGCAAGCGAGGAAAAATCAACGAAAAGTGGCGAAAATTTGACCAAAAGACGGGCGTTTGCGTTTGTGGCAACACGCCCTAACCCCGCAGAAGTTGCGAAGACAGCCACTCTTCAAATGGGGCGGTGTGGCCTGCGGCGGTGTAGTCCATTTCCAGATTTTTTTTCATCAGTTTTGTTTTGGGGTGAGCGTCTCCCCATGTTTTTATAAGCGCGATGTAACTTTTTAACGAAAATTCGAGAGCAATAGTATATTCGCCCAGTGCTGAATAGGTGTGAGCTATTCCATTATATGAATAAGCTGTTAATGGGTGCGAGTTTCCAAGTTTTTTTTCGCGAATTTCCAACGCCTTTTGGCTATACTTCAATGCCCTCCCATGGTCATACAAAGCATTGTAAACAGATGCAATATTTGCATATGAAGTAGCCGTTCTCGGGTGCCAATAACCATATATCTTTTTACGAATTTCCATGCTTTGTTTATTGTATCGTAATGCATTTTCATTATCACCCATGTATCTATACGAAAATGCAATGTTGTTGTAATACATTGCCACTTTGTCACTTTCTTTACCACTATGTTCTACAGTAATAATTAAAGCTTTCAATTTCAATTCTAACGCTTTTTCATGGTTTCCAAGTTCATCGTACATTGCCGCAATGTTGCTATATGAAGCGGCAGTTTCGGGATGGTCTTCACAAAATAAAACTTCATGAATTGATTTTACCTTTTCATATAGCTGAAGAGCATACTGATATTGTCCACTTTCTTCATACACATTAGCAATGTTCGTAAGTGTATTGGCGGCGGAACGCAATTGGTTTTCATCAGTTCCTTCCAGCGGCAAAGCCATTAGTTCTTTTTCCATATCGCCGTACTGTGTCAGTAAAGCTTTTGCGGTTTCTTCAGGGATAAAGTCTGTTGAATCATCAAAGGAGTCAAGCAAGCCAAGCTGTGGTGCGGTGTGTTCTTCTCCTTCAAAATGCACTTTTACCCGTACATAGTCGTAGAAATCCAGCGCGGTTAGGTTTAGGCGTTTTTCCAATTCGCGGCTCATAAAAAAAAACCAGACTTTATTGTGTGACGCAAGCAAATCGCGGCACATATTAAGCTGGTACATGGCGTCTTCGTCTTCAAGCGGAAATGCCAATTGCATATTCAACAAAAAATAAACCCCTGCGGAGTCGTTTTCTTCCACCCATTTAGACAACGTACCGAAACTAAAGGGGGCAGTGTTTTCTGCGTAGTTATACATGGCAATGTTCTTATCTTGCGCGGTTGGCGGCAAGCTTAAATACTGTGCGGCAATGTCGGGCTGCATAAGCGGCGGCGCGGTTATTATATAGAAGCCCCTGTTTGCGGTTTCTAAAATGTCGCGCATTTGCCAGTGGGCTTCGGCGTTGGGGTTTTCGCTTTGCGCGCTCATTTTTTCACCCTAAGCGTTACCATACCCAAATCCGCCAAAAATTCCGCAACAAGCGGGTGTACGTCATGCCAATGCTTTCCGTTGCTGTATTCCACGATTGTTATTGCTTGGAGCATCTGCAACATGAATGGCTTGTCGTTTCTTTCCTCTCTCAATTTCTCATTGTTGTAAATTTCGGTAAGTTTTCTGTAGTCGTCTCCGTGCAGTCTGCGGGTTAAATCGTCCTTTATTTTACGCAATGCAAGTTCTGCGTCTTCCATTTCTATCTGTGTTTTGTCTCCGCGTTTTGAAAGTGTTGCGGCAGTTGCTATGCATTCAAATAAATGACGCAAAAGACCGCCTGTTTTTATAATTAACACGGTAAGAACATCATCGCCGTTTTCGTCTTTTTCGTCACTAAACAGATTAAACCCGTCCGCAATCCGTAAAGCTACTATTTTGCGGATTGATTCAATGCCCGCTTGATATCGGCTACCGTCTTTGTTTATTACTTTTATCATAGGCAAGGTGTGGTGGTTGTATAAACCTCCTAAGTCTGCAAATTGTGTTGAATATAATTGACTTATCGGAAAGGTGTATATAATAGGAAATGACATGGATGCTAACGGGCTGTATCGGAAAATTTCAAAAATTTTCCCCGGTTCACTAGCCATGCCAAACTTATCCAGTGCTTCAAATATCAAAACAGGCTCTTTCATATCGGAACCGCTTTTGATGCAATCCGCAATTACATTGGTATATGCCACCCATTCGGAAACGCGTTTCTGCATTGTTTCTGTAACCTTAGTTCTTGTGTATTCGTTGTATTTCATACTGCCTGTAACACGCGCAATCGCACCGAAAATACCGCCGATTACCGGAAGCCCTGCACTCAGATTAAAGTCTGTTCCCAAATCCGCGGCTCGTTCTTGTTCGCTTTCAATTATCTGTTCTTTAAGCAAAAAATCGTATATTGCTTTCTCCGTGGCTTCCGGCAATTTAATATTGTTTTCGCGGGCAATTCTGCATAGTCCGTCTGTAATCAAAAGCATTAAGTCCCAGTGGTTTCCGCGGAAAACATCCATTTCTTTTTGGCAATCAATAACCGCTACGGGTTGCCCTTCACCTTGGAAGCGGATTTTTAGTTTGTTAAGTTCCGTACTTTTCCCGCACCCGCGATGCCCAAGAAGCAAGTGCGCATTTTGCGCAGACGGACGGCTGCACAATTCAAATAAATCTTCAAGCGGTGAGACTCTTTTGTTGCCTACGCGGCTTTCCATGGTGCAGTCGCAGTAAAATTCGTTTAGGTCTTCACCGTCCAGCGGTTCGGGTTCAAATGCGTTACGCACTCCTGCTAAATTTTCGGCTTTTTGTATTCTTTTTTGCTCCACGATAATCACTCCGAATTTAATTTCTATAAGTAAAGTATACCACAAAAAACCAACCGTCAATCTTATTTTTCACAAAAAAGGGGAGTTTTTCTCCCCTATATAGCGATTTCAGTTGAAAACGGCGCGACGGACGAACCCATTTTCAACTGAATCGTCTAAATTGTTTCCGGCCGAATATCCGCGCCGAGGGCGGTTAAATCGTTTTCGATGGATTCGTAGCCGCGCTCTACGAATTCGGCGTTTTGAACGATGGTTTCGCCGTCGGCGGCAAGGGCGGCAAGAATAAGTGCCGCGCCGCAACGCAGGTCGTGGGCGGCTACGGTTGCGCCGTGTAGGCGGCGTACTCCGTCGATTACGAAGGTTTGTTTGTCGGCAGTGAGATGGATGTTCGCGCCCATTTTGCGCAACTCCTGAACGTGACTGCTTCGGCCTTCAAAAATGGTTTCTGTGATTTCGCTTCGCTTTTCCGCAATGGATAGCGCGGCGGCAAACTGTGCTTGCATATCTGTCGGAAAACCGGGGTGTACTTTGGTTACTATCCGTCCTGCGGGGCGCAAGCGTTGCGGGGCGTGAAGAATTACTGTGTCGTGGCTTGCACGCAAGGTGCATCCCATTTCCGAAAGATACATTGTGAACGGCGCAAGGTCGAAGGGGCGAACGTTTGTAAGGCGCACATATCCGCCTGTCATTGCCGCCGCCACAAGATACGTTCCCGCAACTATTCTGTCGGGGATTATCTCGTGGGTGATTTCTTTGTTGAACTCCCCGCCCGTGCCGCTTATCGCGATTGTTCCCGTTCCCGCGCCGCGAATTTTCGCACCCATTTTTTTTAGGAACTGTGCGAGGTCTACAACTTCGGGTTCGCGGGCGGCGTTTTCTATTACGGTTTCGCCCTTGGCTTTTGTGGCGGCGATTAGTAAATTTTCTGTCGCGCCAACGCTTGCCGTATCCAGCTTAATTTTTGTGCCGCATAAACCTTGTTTTTCTGTTTCGCAAAAAAGTTTGTTTCCTTCTTGATGAATTTTCGCGCCCATGGCTTCAAGCCCTTTAATGTGCAGGTCGATTGCTCGCTCGCCAAGGTTGCATCCGCCGGGCAGTGCCAAATTCACCTTTCCCGTTTGCCCCAACAACGCGCCCATAAACAAAATGGATGAGCGCATTTTTGTTGCACATTCGTCCGGTACTTCGTGGCTTAACTCTTTTGCGGGATGAATTTTCAGCGTGTTTCCCAAAAACTCTACGCCAAAACCGATTCCTTCTAAAATTTTAATCGTGTCGAAGGCATCGGAAATTCGCGGGCAATTGTGAATCGTTGTTTCGCTTTTGTTAAGGCACGCGGCGGCAAGAATCGGTAGCACTGCATTTTTCGCGCCCCCTATTGCCAACTCGCCCGAAATACGTTTTCCTCCGCAAATTCGGTATTGTCGCATCGCCTCACATCTCCCCAGATTAGGCATACGGTAGTATATGCCATGCACTGACAAGTGGTGACGGGCTATGCGGTTCTAATAACTATGTAAATGTCCCATCCCACAATTTTCATGGGATGGGACACAAGAAATCTGTTTGCTTTTTTGTTAGGCCTTGACCCGCCGCAGCTTTCCTCGCAGTACAAAACCCCATAATACCGCCGAAATAGCGAGGAATGCGAACATTGCTGTTATCGCCGACGTTATATCGGCAATGCCTGTTGGGGGTGTTGGTACTAATACCGCACCGTCTCCGACGGGTGGATTTCCGATAATCGTGCCGCCGCCGACATTGTTGATTGTACCGAGATTATTGATTGTACCGCTGTTGTTAATTGCCGCGTTGTTTACAATGGTTGTTCCGCTCGGCACGGTCAGGGTGTAACCGTTGGGTATTGTTAAATCCATTTCGAGTGTTACATTGCCGTAAACGGTGCCGCTGTTACCATCGAATAGTATGCCATTGTTTCTTACAACCGTATCTGTGGACGAGGCGAATACAACTCCGTTTCCGTCCATGTTAAGGTTGCCCATTATGCCTCTGCTGTCAGGGGCAGTTCCGCCGGAAGAAGTGACTGTTCCGCCATTTACGATAACGTTTCCCCATGACGCAATGCCTGCACTTGTACCAACACCGCCTGAACCGCCAACGGCATTTACTGTAATTCCGCTTTCCACAATAACATCGCCTTCGGAATAAATAGCAATGGTATCGTCAGATTCAGAACCGCCCGCCGCTATTGCGGTGAGTGAGCCGCTTCCGCTTAAAGTGATGTTACCATCCCCGAAAATAGCGGTACTTTGGCCACCCAAAACAAAGGTAGATTCAATATGGTTCGCTCCGTTTAACACAATTGCGGCATCGCCAATAAATGCAATGGCTGTGAATGCGTCGCTAATCAGCGTCAAATTTGTTAGTGTGAGTGTGCCTGTGGACTGAGCCCATGCCCATGTACCGCCGCCGTGTTCGCCGTTCCCGTCCGGAGTAGTCGGCCCGAAAAACCATATTTGATTCTGTTGCGCGCCTGCCGACATCGGCATTACTTCCCCGTAAAACCGCATAATATTTTCGCCGCGTGTCATCTCGGACGCTTGCACCTGTCCGTTGCCAAGCATAAACGCTAACGTAAACGCCGCAATAACCAACCACGGTAGCTTTTTGTTAAATCCTTTCATTTGAAAAACACCTCCGAAAAATTTTATCATGCACATTTTTACATATCATCCGATTCGTACGCCGCTTCATACGTCGTTTCATACGTCGTTGCGACAGGCGCGGCAGGCCCTTGTCTTCTTAACACAAACGAGGTTTGCTCGCTTGTTGCGCTGCCTGTTTCCGCGCTTGATGTGATAACAAGACTGATTTGCGAACCAAGATGAGCGGTTGTTACTTGGAATGTTGACCCGCTACCCGCTTCTGCGTCGTTTACGAACCACAAGTAGGTTAATGTTCCCGTGTTATTGCTGTCAAGCAATGCGGGAGTAAGGATATCCCCAACCCGTGGATTCATATTGTCTATGGTTGCCTCGCCTGTAAGCGGCGTTGACTCATAGTACGTTGCGGTTATGGTTAAAGTAAGGCTTTCGGTGGTTTGTGCCGTGCCATGTGCATGATCTACGGTTACGGTGAAAACGAGAGAGCCGTTTGTGCCGACGGGTGTTGCCTCTGTTCCCTCTGTTGCGGCGGTGAACGATACCACGTTTACATCGGTTGTTACGCCGCCCGCGAGGTTAAGCGCGGCGATTATGCCCTCAACGTGAGTTACTGCGTCGGGTTCGTCGTTGAGTGTGGCTTGAGTCACCGCCAAGAAGGCCGTGCCTTCGATTTCCTGCACTGCCGCCGTTATTTCAGCGTCGGCGTTTGGTGGTTGCGCCGGCCATGGTGCCGGAAGGGGCATTTCAACGCCGCGCAAAGTCAAATTGTTTACGCTTGTGTTCCAGTAAAACACGTTGTCGAAATCGAAGCCAAGTTCTTCGTAAAACTCGCGGGAAGAAAGTTGCTGAATTGTCGCGTCTGCCCCGATATGGTTGTAGTGCGTGCCGCCTGTTTGCGGTTGCCCGTCTATCGTAACGGCAACGCTTGCAAAGTTGTTGTTTTTGTTGGTTGCTTGGAAGCTGATACGATTACCCGTTGCTTGGGCACTTGTGATAATCGCACCTGATTGGATAACGTTGCCGTCATAAGCCGACCTGGCATCGGTTGTCCAACCACCCAAAAGCCCTGCGGCGTTACTGGCGGTGCCTGTGCTGTTTGCAACGATTGTCATGTTGCGCACGATATTATTGTATACCCGTGCCTGCAAAAGACCGCCTATGCCACCGGGTGTAATCCCGGTTGTAGTAATATGACCTTCTGCAATATTGTTTTGCACAACAGCGTATGTTATGGCAGCAACTGCACCAACAATACCTGCCGCACGGGTTCCCGAGGAATTTATAGTAACATTTGCGAAGGAGGATTCTATTCCCCTTTCATGGTTGGCATTGCCAAAAAAATCTCCCGCAATTCCGCCAACTTGGTTGCCCGTTGCAGAAACTTCTGCGGTTACGGAAACGCGGCGAATATGCCCTGTTGCAACATCCAGCCTACCGACAACGCCGCCAACATTTGTGCCGCCGAAAACTTGGCCAGTTACCGTTACGTTTTCAATAAGTCCGCGGCTTAATGCAACAAGACCGCCCGCGCTTGCGGTGGAACGAACGTATACATCTTGCAGACGCAAATTGTAAATCCGTCCGCTTGCCGCAAGTTCCGTAAACAACCCGCCAAGTGCGCTTCCTCTTGTTTGCGTAAGGTTAGAAAGGGTATTGCCGTCACCGTCAAATGTTCCGCCAAATATTGGTATGACTAAGCCCTCATAATTTGCAAGGTCTATGTCATTTGCAAGACGGAAATTTTGGTTTGGTGTTGCGATAATCGCCGTAAAGTCCGCGCCTGTTCGTATCAGGTAAAATCCGTCCGTATCTCGGTCAAGATTGCCTGAGTCCAAATACGGCTCAAACATCGCCATTACCGTCATATTTGCGGTAACGCGTGAGAAATCCAAGTTCCAGCCGATAAACACAAAATAATCTTTTTCAGGCACGATTACGGGGGCTGTGGCGGCGGCATTTAACGCTACCGTTTGCGTTGAAATTACGGTGTTGTCCCAATTTAGGAATGTTACCGTGTTTTGGCTTGCAGGGCGTACTTCTACACCGCGCAATGATATGGTGCTTGTGGCTTCGTCCCAATAGAATACATCGGTGAAGTCGAACCCAAGGTTTACATAAAACGCCTTGGTTGCAAGCTGTGTAGCCGTTGCGTCCGCGCCGATACGGTTATTGTGCGCACCGCCCGCTTGCGGCAATCCGTTTATAACCACGGCTTGGTTTACAAAATTGTTGGTCTTGCCTGCATCGTGGAAGCCGATTCGGTTTGCTTCAACATTATAATGCCCTATAATGCCGCCGGATTTAATTACGTTATTGTTGTGCGGGCCGCCGTTTACCCAACCTGCCATCAAGCCCGTTACATTGTTGTTGGTTGTTGTGTTTTGCGCAATAACTGCCATGTTTTGCACGATGTTGTGGCTTGCCCGTACTTGCAAAAGCCCGCCTATTCCGCCTACAGAGGTTCCTGTGCCGGAAACACTGCCTTGTACAATGTTGTTTTCCACAAACGAGGCTGTAGAACTGGGAGCGTGACCGACAATGCCGCCCACACGCAACCCGCCTATCAAATGCGCATCAACGTTTGCAAAACTGCGCTCTATGCCGCCACCGTTTGAAACGCCCGTCATAACGCCGACAATACCGCCTACGTGTTGCGTTCCTTCTATTGCAATGTCTACGGAAACTCTGCTGATATGCCCTGTTGTAACGTTATGCTCTCCTGCAATGCCGCCGACATTGTTGGTGCCGGAAACGCGACCTGTCACAAGTACATTTTCGATAAGCCCGCGGTTTACGCCAACAAGCCCACTTGTGTTTGTGGCAACAGAACGGATATCAACATTTTCCATCCGCAAGTTGTGAATGTGACCACCTGCGGCAAGTTCAAGGAATAATCCGCCGGCGTCGGATGCTCTGTCTTGAGTTAAATTGAAGATTGTGTTTCCGTTGCCGTCAAATGTTCCGGCAAATCTTGGTATCAAGGCAATTTCAAAATCTGTAAAATCGATATCATTTGCAAGGCGGAAGTTTGCCGCCATACCGTTGTTTATTTGTGCAAAGTCTGCCGCCGTTTGGATAAGGAAATATCCGTCTGTGTCGCGGATAAGGGCTATGCCGTCTACGATAGGCTCATAAAGTGCCCTTACGGTCAAATCTCCCGTGATTGCAGATAAATCCGTATCCCATCCGATAAACATATATCCCGCTCTTGTTGGCTGTGGCGGAAGTGTTACTGCTGTACCGGGCGTTACCCTGCGGAATGCAAGCATTCTGCCGTCCCAGTCGAGGAAAGTAACATAGTAATACACAGACGGCGCGTGATTCTCAAACATTTCAACGCCGCGCAACGATATAGAGTTTGTGGAGTCGTTCCATTCAAACACATCGTAGAAGTCGAACCCAAGTTGTACGAAAAAGCCTTTGTATTCAAGCTGAGCCGCCGTTGCGTCTGCACCGATTCTGTTATTGTGAAGCCCGCCCGTTTGCGCAGAACCGTTTACCGTTACCCCTTCGTAAACAAAATTCATGTATTTGCCTGCGTCGTGGAAGCCGATACGATGCCCTTGCGCAGCCGCACTTGTGTAAATCGCGCCGGATTTTATTACGTTATGCGTATGCGCCCCGATGTTTACCCAACCGGCAAGTAGCCCCGCTACGTTTCCTGAGCCTGCAAGCGTTGTGGTATTGTTTGCGGTAAGGGTCATATCGCGAACGATATTGTGGCTTGCCCGTGCTTGCAAAAGCCCGCCGATTCCGCCAATTTGGAACCCGTCCGCTTCAATGCTGCCTTGTACAATATTGCGGTCTATAAACGTGCTTGCCGCACCGGGCGCAAACCCAACAATGCCGCCCGCCCTGTTTTGTATTGTCAAAAATGCGTTGATATCCACAAAGCATTCGTAAATTCCGCCTGTGTTACCTGCCGCACCCGTTACTTGCCCTGCAATACCGCCAAGCTGACTTCTTGCAGTAATTTGCGCACGTACGGAAGAACGGCGTATTGTTCCCGTGCTTACCAATGTTCCTGCAATGCCGCCCACGTTAGTTGCGCCCTCGATAGTACCGGTTACCGTAACGTTTTCAATCAGTCCTTCTGAAAAACCTGCAATTGCGGCTGTATTGTTTCCTCCTGTGTTGATGAAAACGTTTTCCATGTTCAAATTCTTAATGTGACCGCTTGCGGTTAGAACTTGAAACAGCGCGAAAGTGCCGGGTGTAATTGCTGTAAGGTTTGAAATTGTATGCCCTGCGCCATCGAAAGTACCTGCAAGCACATGAACGGGGCTGATAAAACCGCCATCCAAATCAATGTCGTTTGCCAAACGGAAGTTTTCTGTGTGCGCGCGGTTTATTTCAATGAAATCCGCCGCGGTTTCAATCAGATAAAAACCGTCGTAATCCTGTTCCAAAGTAACGCCGCGTGTAGCTACAAGTGGGTCTACAATTAAGATGGAGTTTGCAACGGTGCGCTCTACTCCGTCGGAAGGTACGTTTATGATATCAAGAAAACCGTCGTAAGCGTTTTGCAATACCGCAGTGGTAGAGCCGCCGCCGTCCAAGTTTACTGCCCAAACCGCACCAAGGTTGTACATATACGTCGCAAGTTCTGCCATTGAAAAGCCGTGCGAAACGGCACTTCTGCCGTCTGCCACTACCAAAAGCACTTCATTGTCTGCGGTAATGCCTACCGCCGTACGCGGATGCCTGTCTGCATCAATGCCGGGATGAAGGAAAGTTGAATAAATGTACCCATTGTAAACCAACATATCGCCGCCGCCGACAGCTTGGTACAGCTCTGTATAAACCGTATCAAAGAACGCACGTCTGCCGATAACAGGCGTACCGTCCCTTTTTACGCCGAAGAAACCGCGCGGATATGAATAGTCGCCGTAAAACGGTGTTAGCATATGGCCGTCACGAATGGTTACGCCCACGGGCTGGATTCTGGTATTGTCGGTGATGTAAAAGAAGTCCGCATTTACCGCCGCCAAAACATTCAAGCCGTTTGCAACTGCCGCCTGTGCCTGAAGGGAAGTGGCTTGTCTGCCGCCCGGAAGCAAAGGCATTTCGTCGTTTGGAATACCTGTTACGATATCCAAAACGTCGGTGTTTACGGAAAACACAAAAGTATTTACGGGTGCGCCCGCGTTGTTTTGTACTGTTTCTTCAAAATAGATTAGCCCCGGGTGAATTTGTCTTGTGTCCCAAATGCCGAAAGGCTGTGTCATTGCAACGCCGTAGTCGCTTATCAACTGTGCGCGTACATAGTTATGGTGGATAAGATGCCAATGTGCGTGAATATCCAGCACAGAACCTTGGTGAATTACAAGCCCACTGCCGCCCTGTGCCCCTGCAATCCATTCAATGCGGTCATAGTCCCTGCCCGTTAGGGTTATTGTTCCCGCGTCTTCGTCTACTTCTATGCGGTTAATACCGGGCGGGGTTTGATAGTACATGAAAGCGGTACTTTCGTTACCCATTGTTGGAATGGGAAGCCCGTTTGGCAGTGTTACGTTAATGCCAAGTCTGCGGTCTACGCGGGTTACGGCGTAAAAAGCTCCTTCTTCCAGTGCAATGCGTGCATAACTTTCGTGCAGATACGGCATAAGAAGCACGTTCCAGTTGTACCCTGCTTGCCCCATGCTGTGGCTGTCATCGTTGGAAAAAGCCCATACAGGTCTGTTTCTGGGCATGGTGTTTGAGAGAACATTGTCCCATAAAATTCTGTCGGAGCGGGTTTCGTTGTCAAGCCTGTTGAACAGCTCAAAACCCAGCGCGGCAGGATGATTCATAAAAAGTTCTGTATATCTTCGCACGGTTTGAGGATTGTTGGACGCGGCTTCACCAACAGCTCCGCCGGCAAGCCCGCCTGTATAACGCCCGGGGTGGGCAATAATTGCAAGCCCGCCCGCTTCGTAAGCGGCATCCAGCACACGATACTGTCCGCCAACTTCTTGCGTCCAACCAAACTGACCATTGTTAAAATTTGCCCAAAGAGTTACAACGTGTTGCGCACGTGATTGCTCGTTGGAAAACGGAATGTAAATCATGCCGTTAGCTTGTGTGCGCCCGCCTGTGAATGCGTTTTCGCCGCCTGCGGGTTGGTTTTCTATATTAACGCGGCGTTCGCCGGGGCGGTCGGGTATCGGCTCTCCAAGCGTACCGGAAAGTATGCCCGCGTTTTCCTCCGGCGTTAGGAATGTAATAACGTCGCCCGGGTTCCACGCATTGGCAGCCCATGTTTCCCGAATTGTGCCGCCTTCCAGCCAACCATTGTTAATCATGTCATGGTCGGTTACTGCCAAAATATCGTAGCCCTTGTTGTAGAAATCGAACACGGTGTTGCGCATTGTTGCACTGCCGTCGGAATGACGGGTATGGGTATGCAGGTTTGCGCGAAACTGGTGGTAAGTATCCCAGTCAACATTCGCATATGGGTTGCGGATATTGAAATAAATATCCCCGTCCACAAATGTTGTGTCTACAAACGGCGCGGGCGAAATGTAATACACAAGTCCGTCTGCAAAAGTAATTGTTGGTAGGCAACCAAGCACCAAACTTAGCACCAACAACAGTGATAAAACCCTTCTCTTCTGAGAAGCATAAATATTCGAGTTTTTCATGGTAACTCGTGCCCCCTCTAAAATTTTAGTTTCACGGATGATTGTATATTGCGGTATGTAAATTGCGCGTCTGTTTTTCGTAAATTTTTCGTGGGGGGGGGGGTAAAATCTTAGTAAATTCGTAAATTTTTTTGAAATTTTGATATACTTCATCTTGACAAGATAGAAGGAGAATGGTGTGAGATGGAAAAAATCAAATTTATTTTCAATAGACGTTTGTTAATTATTTTTTTTGGAGTACTGTTTTGCGCAATCAGCATTGCAACATCCGGATATTTTGGCATGGGGGAAGACCTGCGCTTTCCGGCGCAAAGGGCGCGGGTTCTTATGGCAGAGGAAATAGTGCTTTGGGACGACCAATATATTGAAGGAATGCGTGTGGGTCGCCAACTGCTTGAAGTGGAACTTTTAACAGGAAACCACGCGGGTACTCATGTTCGGATGGAAAATATCATTAGCCGCGATTTTTACCATTTTGCAGAAGTAGGCATGGAGCTTTTGGTATATGTACACGAAGCGGGAGGCCAAATAATTCGTGCGGATGTGGCGGGGCATTCGCGGCATTTTGCACTGTACGCCTTTGTTGGGCTGTTTTTTGCGGTGCTTATTGCCGTAGGCCGAAAAAAGGGTTTGTATTCCGCTATCTCGTTGCTTTTTACCTTGGCTGTGCTTATTTTTTTCATGCTTCCGCTTATAATGCGCGGGCATAGCCCTGTACTTGCAGCGGTAATTACTGCGGCAACGGTTATGGTGTTTAACATTTTGGTGGTAACGGATATTGGGCTAAAAAGTCTGGCGGCTATTGTTGGCACGTTGTTTGGCGTAACAACGGCAGGGCTTCTTAGTATGGCTGTAGGCAGAATTGTACACATCTCCGGATTTCATATAGCACACGCAGAGGAAATCATTTTTCTTTCGCGGGGCGGAATACGCGTGTCGGAACTGTTGTTTGCCGGCATTATAATCGGCGCGCTTGGCGCGATAATTGATACGGGGATGGGTACGGCATCTTCCGTATTTGAAATGAAAGCGATAAGCCCAAAAATGAACAGACTGCAACTTTATAAAAGCGGCATGAATATTGGCCGCGACACGATGGGTACAATGTCCAACACCCTTATTTTGGCTTTTGCAGGAAGCTCTGTTTCGGTGATGGTTGTGATTGCCTTGTACAGATACCCATATCTCAGCTTAGTTAATTTGAACCTGTTGGCGGTGGAAGTTATACAAGGCTTGTCTGCTTCCATCGGGCTTATTTTAACCGTTCCCGTAACATCTGCGTTGTCGGCATATTTTGCCGCAAGACAAAATGTTAAAACGGGCTAATGAGTGGAGGAAATTAAATGTTTAACAAATTGAGACAAAAACGGCAGGGGCTCATCCTTTGTCTTGCTGTAATTGCAACGCTGTGCGCCGTCGTGCTTGCGTTTTTCGTTGTTCCCCGCGTTTGGGATTTACAGGCAATTCGCCGTGAAATGGCTGAATTGCCAAACCTTAGCCCCTTCGACGCTTACTGGCAGAAATCAAACCCCCATTATGTAGGCTGGCTACAGATTGACGGCACAAACATAGACTTCCCCGTGGTGCGCGGCACCGACAACGTGCGATATTTGACAACCACTTTTCGCGGCGAAGAAAACATGGTAGGTGCAATCTTCATGGACTACCGCAACACAGATTTATCCGCGCCGCATATTATCATTTACGGACACGAAGCCCGTACAGAAACAGGTGAGTCGCTAATGTTTGGCTGCCTGTACCGCTTCACAAACGCGGCGCACAAAGCGGCACACCCCACAATTACGTTCTTTGAAAACGACACCATGCACGAATTTCAAATCTTTGCCGCCCGCCGAACCGACATTTTCGACCCCGCATATCAATTGGATTTCAGCGGGTCGGGCGCGTTCGCCGCTTTCCTCGAACGCATCGGAAAACACGGGACATCCCCAACCCAAATTATCACACTTTCCACCTGCATAGGCACAAACAACGACCTCCGCATGATTGTGCAAGGCGCGTTAATCCGCTCCATCCCCATAATCACCGAACAAGACGAAGCTGGTGATTGGACAATAAGCCTGCAAAAATAAATTTGAGCGCAAATCCCGCATATAGTATAATCAGCGCGAGAGGTGGCGGGATTTTTGGACGAACAGGAAAAAATATACTGGCATGGCGCACATTTTGAAGCCTTGCAATTGGAACTTCACGAATACTTAGACGCACTCTCATTCAAAAAAGAGCATGAACGCAGCAAAGAAGCCCTCCGCATGGACACCTTGATTATCAAGAAAATTAAAGATGTGAAAATCTCAAAGAATATAGGCAGAATTTTCAGAAATCATAACATAGTCGAATACAAATCCGAAACGGACAATTTCACCCGTTGGGATTACAACAAAATTCTTGGCTATGCGTTTATCTATTCAGCGTTTGAAAAAGTGCAGATGTCAGATATAACAATTTCCATTTCGCTAACGATATACCCGCGAGACGCGGTTTGACAGTACAAAACAGCGAAAACGGAATCCATATCATAACAGGCGATATTGTCCCGATTCAGATACTCGAAAGCAAAAATTTGTCCGAGGAAGAAAATTTGTTTTTGCGTAATCTCCGCAGTAATTTGAGCGGAGCAGATATGCAGAAAACCTTGGAAACCTACAAGGAGCGCAAGCCCCTTGATGATAAAAATGTATTTTTGGATAGGCTAATAAAAGCGAATACTAATGCGTTTATGGAGGCGATGAATATGTTTACAGACGGCGTAAAGGATATTTTTCTAGAGGGTGCAGAACGATACGGATGGCTGAAGGACCGTGATAACGCGAAGGTTATAGCTATTGCAAAAAAAATGCTTATGCGCAGTCATCCTGTTGATGAGGTAGCAGAAACAACGGAACTTCCTGTTGAGACAGTAATTTCCATTGCTAACCAACTGAAAAAAATCCCCGTTGCGCATTAAGAGCGTTCATACACATATGATATGTTTCACAAAACCTGATTGAATTGACTTTGATACGCGCAAAGCCTAAAATATTTTCGGGTGATTTTTGTGAACAAACGCATTTTTGTAATAGCGGGGCCGACGGCAAGCGGAAAAACGGCGGTTGCGGTTGAACTTGCGAAAAAAGTAAACGGCGAAGTTATTTCTGCGGATTCCATGCAGGTTTACAAGGGCATGGACATCGGGACGGCGAAGCCTACGAAAGAAGAAATGGCGGGTATTCCGCATCACTTGCTGAATGTGGTTGAACCGTCGGAAAATTTTTCTGCCGCAGAATTTCAGCGGCTTGCGTCAGACGCAATTGACGATATTTTTTCTCGTGGAAAGACCCCGATTATAGCGGGCGGAACAGGTTTTTATATCAACGCGGTGCTTTACGGAACGGAATTTTCTTCCGAAAGCAACGAGCGCGAAAACGAATTGCGCGAAATTTTTGCGTCGCAAGCGCGAGAAAAAGGCGCGGAATTTTTACACGCGCAACTGCAAAAAAAAGACCCCGTATATGCCGCCACGCTTCACCCGAACAATATAAAGCGCGTTGCCCGCGCCCTTGCGTACTGCGAGATAAGTGGGCAACTTTTTTCCGAACACAATGCCGCGCAAAAGGAAAAGCACACCGCCGCCCTTTTCGACGCGGCTTTTTTCGTGCTGTCCATGCCCCGCGAAATTCTTTATGCGCGAATAAACGACCGCGTTGTTTCAATGTTCGACAGCGGTCTTGAGGGCGAGGTGCGAAATTTGCTTGAAAAAGGCTATCACAAAGGGCTTGCGGCAATGCTTGGAATAGGCTATAAAGAAACGGTGCAATTAATCCACGGCGAACTTTCGCAAAGCGAAACAATCGCCCAAATACAACAATCCACTCGCAACTACGCAAAACGCCAAGAAACTTGGTTTCGCAATCAAACAAAAAGTGCGCAAATTTTACACGCACAAGGCAAAACAGCAACAGAATTGGCTGAAGAAATTATTAGACCTGTCCTGCAACCGGGCGTTGCCGAATTTGCGCGGCAAAATTTTGCAAGACAAGGAGGTAGCGACGACGCGAACGTGGAGCGTTCGCTAGGAGCAA
>WQSG01000030.1 GCA_009788055.1 Defluviitaleaceae bacterium
CAGAATTAGACAAGGGTCGGCTTTCTGGTGAAGAAAATGGATGGATTCCAGCAGACGAAGTGTGGTCGCGCCTTGAGGAGCGATACAGTGAGTAGAATTGTCATGTCCAATGAATCCGAAAGGGATTTATTGCAAATAGGTGATTACATTGCTGAGAAGCTGAAAAGCCGAAGAAGCGCGTTGACTACGATTAGGGGTATCCGACAGGCGATTGATAAACTGGAGGATTTTCCGCTTATTGGTACTCCGCTGTCGGCTGTTGCTGGAATTGACACAGATTACCGCTTTGTCGGACATGGAAATTATCTTGCTTTTTATCGCCAAAAGGACGGAAAAGTTTATGTTGACCGTGTTCTCTACAGCAGACGAGATTATATAACCATTTTGCTGGGGGATTTGCCAGACGAGGATGGTATATAATAAACCCTGTGCGTAAAGTGTTACACATGATTGCTTGATGAAGTTGCGAAGTGGTAATCTAAGCTACAAATCTTGTCCATATATAATGAAGGAACACAACAGGCACAAGATTTATTTTTAGTGCAAGGCAAAAGCCTCCATAATTTTCAGCATAGGGCTTATTGCTTCTTGTCCGAACCCAATTTAGGGTCGGTCAAGCCATGATTGCCGTTTGTTGGATGCTTGACCGATACCAGTTTGGTATCAGACGAGCTATATTCATTTGCATTATTTCGGACATCCGAGATGACCTTGCAAAATGTAAGACCCTCTCAACCCCAGTGAAATCAATGGATTTCGCTCCATGTGTTGTTCCTTGCTGGCTCGAAAAACGTGAGCTATGATGGTGTTACCTCGCAGGGCAATGCGGCTTTACAAGCGCGGCAAGCCCAAAGGGGAATAAACCGAAAAGGGGCAACAGCCATGCAAAATTACAACTTCAACGTGAGCGGCAAGGAAAGAAAACAGCTTGTGATGGCAATCAGCGAGATTTTAGGAGTTGATGCCATTTACAAAAAGCCACCAACCTACGCATTCGAAATTGGAAATATAATGGTGGACAGAAACGGATGTGCAAGTGGGGACATTTCAGCAGAACTTTTAACAGCCCTTGCCGGACTAGGCTTTGTGCCAGAAGTAGATGCAGAAGAAGAACCAACTGTGCCAAAAATGGAAAACACAGAAGAATTTGCCGAGTACGAAGAACAACCCACTGAAATCCCAGCCGATACAGAATTACCCACCGATAGCATCAGCATTGATGTTCCACTGGATGGGTTTTCACCAGAGGCGATAGACCGACTCTGCAAATTGGTACTGGCAAAGTCATCGCTGATAAAAATGGCAATCGGGGCAGAGGAATTACCCATCCAAGTTTTGCCAGACAGAATTTCCTTCGATTGGTTCAAAATTTCCGACAGCGAGAACATGATGGAATACGACAAATTTATAAATGCCCTGTGCGAAACAGCAAAACGAAAACAAAGAGTAACTGCAAGGGCGAATGGTGACTTTGAGAACCCACGTTTTAGTATGCGTACTTGGCTCACGGCATTGGGCATGGCTGGGTCTGAATATTCTCAAATCCGCCGCATCGCCAAGACATGGAAGTGCCAGCATTCCGCTATTTTGAGAATATCATCCCTGTCCTTAAAGAGTTGTTGTAATTTTATCACACCGCAACGCGGCAGGGGACACAGTACCTACTGTGCTGATAATCTTTTTGTTGGTGCCTATTGCACAACACTATAATTTCCCTGCCGATGGGAGGCGATCTGTCGTACCATGAAAATCCCTCCACTACAACAAACCCAGCAGTTTCCAATTCAGTACGAAACTGTGGACTGTAAAAATATTTCATTTGCAAATGTTCAGCCAGTCGTTCTGTTTTCCATTGGGATATGTTACATCATACGCAATATAGGGATAAATAATTTGATTCACAGGGTCTATTTTTTACGGTACTCGTAATGCGCTATGCGAATACCTGTCTGTTCATCTGCAATTTCATTAAAAATTTTTCTTCACGACATCTGTTGCATTTAGGCAGGACTATTTTCATCATCATACCCTCAAAATGCGAGAAAACCCTATGAAATTGGGTTTGTTTTTTGTTATACTGGCAATAATTATGGGTTTTGCTTTTGGACAGGTTGTTTGTTAGCTTGGTAGTTTGGTAGCGCGCAAATTTCCTCTTGTCTTATTCGGCAATTCGCATTATGATTACAGTGGTGGTGCTTTGTTGGAGCAGAAGAACTCATATGGGATTTGATTGGATGATTGCGAAGCAAGTCGTCGAAGCAAGGGTAATTTCCAACAGAGGGGTGCAAAATCTCTGTGCCAATGGTCAAATGTCGGGATTAGTTAGACTTGTGTTAGTCTGACCAAAACAAAAACCCCCGATACTCTCGACGTTGACGCTATCGGGGGTTTTTTAGGTTTCGCATTTTCGGAATCGGCTTCCAATTTTCTTTTCCGAGCTGCCATAAATATTTGTCAATCGCCTTAATAGAAAAATTTTCCAGAGAATAAAATTTTCGGAACTCCAAAATTACGCGCTTGAAAATAGAAAATTTCCGCAAATCGTCCTTATGAAAAATTGCAAATCCGTCAACATCCCTGAAATAGCATAGCGATTTTTTAACGTGGCTATCGTAAATTGGATAGTTGTCTGCTTGATGATGGCTACAGTATTTCGTTGCAAAAGAAAATACATTGAGCGTCTTTCCGTTAGGCATGGTAACATTTGCAATATCATCAACAATATTTTCATCTCCCGCTTGTAATCGCGCATCAATATCAAGCTGAAGAATATGCCTCGCCACAGTGAAAATAGATTTTATATACGTTGAGTAAAAAGCATTCAGTGTAGCTACTTTTATCAAAATGTCATCAAGAGAATTATTTACAGGGGCAATTTCCCCGAACAATTTATTCAAGGCAGATTCCTGCGCCGTGTAGTTTTCGAGGGTTTCCCATTTGTCCAAATATAATTTGACTTGCTCAATGGAGGGGGGAGGAATATCTTTCCTCTTATTTTTCGGAGATACTGCTCTCTGTGTAGCAACAGGCGTAATGATTGTCAAAACTTCATTGTCATCCGTGCGACGAACCTGTAATTTGCCATCAATATTTGCAATTTCCCAAAGTCCGTGTGCTTCGGGATTGTACATAGCAACCTGTCCTCTGCCAACGCGATAAAGAAAATCGCGTTTTCCGTTAGCAATACGCGGCTTCTTGTTCTCAGGATAATGAAGGCGGGTAGGATTATTAACACAACATATTGTGATTTGAGCATTTATTGTTCCGCTGTGCAAGTCGTTGTATTTTTCCGGGTACATGGTTTTTATGTAGCGTTTGATTTCAGAAATTTCTATCACTTCATTCGCGATACTTAACGCCGCTTCATATATCATTTGCCATACGGGCATTTTACCCATGCTACCCCTCCTACGAGTGTGCGTCTTATACACCCATATTTTAGCACAGGCACGGGGCAACCTCAATGAAATTGCGCAAAAAATAGCTTGGTGGACGACAATCCACCAAGCTATTTTAATGGGAACGCCATCGCGAACGGCTACCCGATAAAAAAATTCGGGGATTCGCTTTTGTTCCTAATTCTGGGCCCTCAGGGACTTGAACCCGGGACCTACCGGTTATGAGCCGGTTGCTCTAACCAACTGAGCTATGGGCCCTTGAGTTGTTCGGTAGGCATTTTACCAAAGAAGGGATATCACGTCAAGCTTTGCGCTTGCAAAATTAAGGGTGTATAATAACTGCAACAAAAGGGAGGAAACGAAAATGAAGGTAAATAAGAATTATGCAAATTTGAAAGAGAGTTATTTATTTGCAACGATTGGGAAAAAAGTGCGCGAGTACACGGCGGCAAACCCGGATAAGAGCGTGATACGAATGGGCATTGGCGATGTAACGCGCCCGCTTGCGCCTGCGGTTATTGGCGCGATGCAGAAAGCGGTTTCGGAAATGGGCGTTGCGGAGACTTTTCGCGGTTATGGCGACGATTACGGATATGACTTTCTTCGCACGGCGATAAGCGATTATTATAACAAGAAGGGTGCGGAAATTTCTTCTGCCGAAGTATTCGTAAGTGACGGCGCGAAAAGTGATGTCGCCAATATCTTGGATATCTTCGCAAGCGGCAACACGGTGCTTGTTCCCGACCCTGTTTACCCCGTATACGTTGATACAAATATTATGGCGGGCAATAAAATTGTTTACGCATCCGGCAATATAGAAAACAATTTCTTGCCCATGCCCGATGAAAACGTGCAGGCGGATATAATTTACATTTGTTCGCCCAACAATCCCACGGGCGCGGTATACAGCGCGGAACAGCTTAAAAAATGGGTAGACTACGCAACCGCCCAAAACGCGGTAATCCTTTACGACAGCGCGTATGAAGCATTTATTTGCGAAGACTTGCCAACCTCCATCTTCCAAATAGAGGGTGCAAAAAATTGCGCAATAGAATTTGGTTCGCTATCGAAATCCGCAGGCTTCACAGGCACGCGTTGCGCATACACCATCGTTCCCACCGAACTTGAACGCGACGGCATGAACCTTCACAAACTCTGGAGCCGTCGTCAAAATACAAAATACAATCAGCTTCCGTATATCATTCAGCGCGGCGCGGAAGCCGCCCTGTTACCCGAAGGTCTCGCCCAAAGCAAAACCGATATCGACTACTATATGCAAAATGCCAAAACAATCTCTGACGCCATATCCGAACTGGGAATATGGTTCTCCGGAGGAAAAAACGCCCCATACGTGTGGCTAAAATGCCCCAACAACCTGAAAAGCTGGGATTTCTTCGACCTTCTTCTCGAAAAAGCCAATGTGGTAGGTACTCCGGGCGCAGGTTTCGGCTCTCAAGGCGAAGGTTTCTTGCGTCTTTCCGCTTTCGCAAACCACGAGAATACCGTCCTCGCAATGAAACGGGTTAAGGATATACTGGGCTAAAACGGGCGGCGTGTGTGGCAAAATTTTTAAGCATCTGAAAGGAGGGCGTAAGTATGACAGAGATGTTGCTGGATACTAAAACACTACCTGAATCTTTATATCGCCTGTTGAGAGTTGAGAAGGTGAAAGTTCGTGAATTTGATGGTGAAGTTCGCCTAACGCCAATAATTCACACTCAAAACGGGTGTCCTCTTCTGGGAATAGCTACCGATTGTGGATTTACTGTTGATGATTTCATGGCAAGAAAACGTGACGAGAAGGCGCTGGAGGGTGAGTAGCATATTTGTTTTGGACGCTTGCGCATTGCTTGCTGTTGCCAGAAATGAAAAAGGCGCAGATGTAGTGGTTAATTTATACCACAAAGCAAGCATAGGTGAAGCTAAACTGTTTTTGAACAGGGTTAATATTTTGGAAGTTTACTATGATTTTTATCGCTACAAGGGAAAAGATTATGCCGATAGTTTTGTTAAAACGGTGAAGCGGTCTGAAGTTCAAATTTGTGAATTTGATGAAGTTGTTTTTACCCACGCAGGTAGACTGAAAGCCACATACAAAATTTCTTTGGCCGATTCAATAGCTTTAGCCCAAGCTATTGTTGTA
The DNA here is from genome assembly GCA_009788055.1 of Defluviitaleaceae bacterium. Lineage (GTDB taxonomy): Bacteria > Bacillota > Clostridia > Lachnospirales > WQUN01 > WQVC01. The sequence continues at coordinate 5,542 of WQSG01000030.1, forward strand.
AAAGGCTCTCTTTTGACTTGCGACCATCATGAATTTGATGCAATTGAAGGCAAAGAACCGTTGAACTTTTATTGGATGAGATGAAGCGCGCGCTTATGTACCACTACGAATGTGGTACGTGCGTAAAATTCATATTGGAGGGATTGGTTATGTGGAAGTATGAGTCTTGCGATATTGAAAGCATCTCATTGCATGACCATTCCATTGATACAATACGGATAAGCGACAATAACATATCGCTCATATTTAACGAGGGATTCGATGTTGCTAAAACACACCCGTTAAATGGTACGGGGAAATCCAAACATACCGACACATCTCAAATCGTCTTGAAAAACGCGAAATTCCTTAGTGGCGCAATGCACCGCTGGGCGCAACAAGAAATGAACTGCGAACAAGAAAAATTTGACCTTGCGTGGTTTCATTCTGCTTCGTGTTCTTTTGAGGTTTTAGATTGGGAATTAGGCTTCAATGCGGAAGACGGCATGGTTAAATTATGCGGGAATATGTTTTCAAATGATGCTCCCAACGGAGAATATTCAGAGTTGGAATTTTCTTGTAATAATGTTTTGTTTTGTTGGAATAATTACGTTGAGGATGCGTGGTTTGAAGGGTGGCCGGAGCGCACAAGCTAAACAGTAAGTGTTGTGCGAACACGGGGGACATAGAAATGAAGGACTTAAACGAAAACCAACTACAAGCGGCGCGGCACGTAACGGGGTCGATGATGGTGCTTGCGGGGCCGGGGAGTGGTAAGACTGCGGTTATAACGGCGCGGTCTGTTTTTCTTGCGGAGACGCAGGAGCGCGGGGTGTTGGTAATCACGTATTCCAAAGCGGCGGCGAACGAGATGGTGCGAAGGTTTGAAGGGCTTTACGGGCAGGGGCGAAGCCCTGTGACGTTTGGAACTTTTCATTCTACGTTTTTCAGAATATTGCGACAAAAGAATAACCACGAGCTTGGGCAAATTTTAAGCGACCATGAAAGACGCGGCGCGGTGCGGAATTTCTTGGCGGAAATGCAGTATGAACCCGATGACGAAATGCTGTCTGCATTGTTGTCGGAAATGTCGCTTGTTCGCAACGAACTTCACGACTTAACGCACTATCACTCAAAGTCCATAGGCACGGAGGACTTTATTTTTCTGTGTAAAAATTACGAAAAATTTAAGGCGGAGAAAAATAAAATCGACTTTGACGATATGCTTTGCCACGCATATGAGTTGCTTCAAAACGATGGAAAATTGCTAAACTATTGGCGCGAAAAATATCCGTTTATAATGATAGACGAGTTTCAAGATATAAACCGTGTGCAGTATGAAGCGGTGAAGCTTCTTGCCGCGCCGCAGAACAATCTTTTTATCGTGGGTGACGACGACCAAAGTATCTATCGTTTTCGCGGTTCGCGGCCGGAATTTTTGTTGAACTTCCCAAAAGATTTCCCCGAAACGCGGCAAATTACGCTTGAGACAAATTATCGCTCTACGGATTCGATAATAGATTACGCAAATAAATTGATTTCAGGCAACAAAATGCGGTATGATAAGAATATCTGCGGGACGGGGCAAAATGGCGTTAAGCCTGTTTTTCTTACGGCGGACGACCAAAACCAAGAAGCGGTGCTGATTGCCAAGCATATTCGTAAATTGTGGAAGCAAGGCGCGAACTTGGACGAAATCGCGATTGCGTTCCGCTTAAATATGCAGTCGCGGGCGTTTATGGATGCGTTTTTGAATATGCATATTCCGTTTCGTTGCCGTGACGAAATGCCCACAATTTACGAGCATTGGCTCGCGGAAGACCTTTATGCATTTATGCGGGTTGCGCGGCGGCTTTCTTTGCGGCAAAAAACGGGCTACGATGCAGACGCGGCGCGGATTGTAAACAAGCCGTTTAGGTTTATCAGCAAGGCGTTTTTGCAAAGCATAAAAAAGAACGATAAGTGTCTTTTTAAGGCGTACAAGCGCGACCCGACCTTGCATATCGCAACAAAAACGGGCATCGAAGAGCTGGAAGAAAACCTTTACGCGCTGGCGAAAAAAGAAACGACCGACGCAATACGCTACATTCGGCAAAATATGGGGTATAATGGGCATATAATTTCGACTTGCGAATATCGTAAGTTGAACCCCGCAGGACTTTTTGAAATAGCGGACGAATTGCAAGAGGCGGCAAAACCTTTCGCAAACCCGCTGGATTTCATTTCCCATGCAAAAAATGCGGCCACGGCGGCAAAAGAGCAGACCCACACGGGCGAGGCTTGCACGCTTACGACCCTTCACAGCGCGAAGGGGCTGGAGTTCGAGCGCGTTTTTATCGCGGGCGTGGTGGAAGAGGTTTTGCCGTACATTCGCAGTAAAACAGAGGCGGAAATTGAGGAAGAACGCAGGCTTTTCTATGTTGGCGTGACCCGCGCAAAACATGAGTTGTATCTTTCCACAGTAACCTCTCGGTACGACAAACCCGCGAAGGCTTCACGGTTTTTGGATTTTACAACATAATGGAGGTATGATAAAATGAGAAAGTGGATGAAAAAGCATAAACAAACCTTGGCAATGGCTATTGCAATTTTACTGGCTGTTCTTCTTGGCCTTAGCTCGATTGCGATGTTCTTTGTGTAGGAGTGAACTATAAATGGACGACGAAATAAAAAACGGCGAAACCGGTGACATGGACGACCTTGAGGCGCAGTTAGCATCCCTTGGTATTTTTGGCGGCGGTGACGACGATGGTGATGCCCCTGACCCGTTTGGTGGGCTTAATTTTGATGGCGATGACGACCCGTTTGCGGCACTGCAAGCCCTGTCCGAACCTGCGCCGCCCGCCCCCGAACAAAAAAAGGTAACGCTTGAAGACCTTGACGATTTGGAAGAACTGAACATGGGCGGTGAAGATACCGATATCCCCGCAGATGTTTCGGACGATATTCCCGACCCGTTTGCAGAGCTGGACGGTTTGATGAGCGACCTTACCGGCGGCGACGAGCCGACGGCGGCGGAAGAACCTGCGGCAGAAGAGCCGCCCGTAGCGGAGGAAGAACCTCCCGCAGTGGAGGAGGAACCACCTGCCATGGAAGAACCTCCCGCCACAGAAGACCCCCCTGCCGCGCCTTCGGATGATGATATCCCGGATCCGTTTGCAGGGCTTGAAGGTTTAGATGGCTTAGACGGTTCGGACAGCGCGGATTCTTCGGACAGTTCTGACGGTCTTGACGGCTTGGAAGGTCTCGACGGCTTAGAAGGCCTTGACGGTTTGGATTTTGGCGATGATGCGCCCGACCCGTTTGCAGGCTTTGACATGGGCGGAGACGATGACGACCCGTTTGCGGCGTTGGAAGGCTTATCTGCGCCTGCACCTGCGCCAGCTCGGAAAGCCGTAACCCTTGACGACCTTGACGGCTTGGATTTCGGTGACTCGGATTCGCCACTGTCAAGCGATGGCGACGACTTGGACGCGCAACTTGACGCATTGCTTATGGCAGACCAAAATGCAGGTGCGGATTTTGAGATAAAAGAGGTTTCCACTTCGCCGACGCAAACGGTGTACGACCCCGAAGTTGACGGCATGGGTTCTATACAGTATGTAAAAGGCTCGTTTGCTGTGGAAGAAGAGCAGAAAACAAAGCTTTTTGCCGAGGTATCGTATGGCACAATGGTTGCGACTTTCGTAATCGGTTTCTTGCTTATTTTGGGCGGCGGAATAACTGCCGTTGTTGCGCATTCTGCGGTGCAGGCGCAACAAGCCAATATAGACGCGCTTTCGCATTTCACCCCCGTAGAAGTTCCGCGTGGGGTGGCAAACAACGCCAACTTTATTCATCTAAACGAACGGGCTTTTCTTGGCTCGCAATCGTTTACGCTTTCGCGTATTTCTGCCGCGTATACAGGCACGTTTATTTACTTCGATGAACATTTTGACCCCGACGACTATATAATTGTGCTGTCAAACCAAGCGCGCAAGCTGTATGCTCGCACGACATTCGGCATGATTGCCGCGCCCGGAGATGGTACTGTTTTGCGGTTCGCGCCGCTTTCGGGCAACACGCTTTTTCTCATGCTTCATATTCAGTGCAAAAACAGTCGCGAGTATGTGCAGTTTAGCTATCGTTTTACCGCGCCGCCCATCCATGACGTTCCTGTGTTTATCAACAGACAAATCAGCCTTGCGGGCGATGTAGAAGGAGACCACGGAATTGTAGTGCGTTACGCCGTTTTCGACAGTGCCAGCAGTACAATTCATTTCAGCTTCCGTGACGATTTTGAAGGTTCGGGCTTCCGCCTGAATCCCGATTCCGAAGGGCCGCTTATTTCCCTGCGCGACAGGCTTTCTTCCATCCAAAATTTCACAAGCGAAAAGGCAGTTGCCTACTTTGAAGAATTTGGAATCACGATTGGGTCGGCAACCTTCGGACCCATTATCAGCCTTGAAGAGAACATCCAAATCGTGTTTAATAATTTGTTCTACTATTATCCAAATCCTACGGTTGAGGTAACGCCGTCGCAACTTTTTGGTAACGACCAGCGTAACCCGTTCCCCGTTAAAACAGGTGACTTTACGCTAAACCTTGAGGGTATGGCGCAACAGGGAAGCTATATTTTCTTGACACTGCACGGCTTAGACCAAAACCGCCGCCGCAGACCTGTGAACATTGAAATTTACTTGCGCGTTGACCTTGCAAACGGCGACCGCGTTTTAATGCAGGGGTACGAGCGTGTGTCTCCGTATGGTTCGGATATTCGGTTTAACATGGCACCGTATGCGGCGCGTTTGCGTGACGCGCATATTTCGCAGTATTCGCTTGTGATTAATTCTGTGAGATATACCGTGCCGTCAATTGTTGTGCCAATGCGCGTTACGCAGTTTTACAGTATGCAACGCATGAGACGCGTTGCCGCAGAAAACGCCGTAACAGAAGCGTTTAGCGGGCTTCTTTCATACGCGGCGGGCACAAACTCACGCGACGGAATTGTTGGCTTCTCCCACGAGTTGCTTAATTCCGATAAGTTGTTTGACATTGTTGTGCCTGAAGATTTTGACAGACGCGCTAAATACAACGTGACAATTTCTACAGGGGATTTATTAAGTAACTATGATTATGTCGCAATTGTTGAAGTACAATGGGCCGCAGGTGAGGGTGCGGACTTGCAATACTTCCGCGAGATTTTTGAAGTTACCGCACACAGCCGTTATGGGATATGGGCTGTGGTTGAGATTGTCCCGAGATGATTCTTACCCCCTGCGTAAAATTTGCTTTTATTGGGGGTTGCGTAGTAATTGCTTTACTTTCCGGGCTTAGGTGCTTGGGCAAAAAAGACTGGCTTTGCCTTGTTGGCGGGCTTGTTTTTACACTGTTAGCCGACTACTTTTTGGTTCTGCGGCAACAGCATCTTTTTGGCGTTGCGGCGTTCTGCTTTGTTCACGTTTTTTATATCCGCAGGGCAATTAATTTTAGACGTTGGATGCTTGTTGCATTCGCCGTTATTTGGCTTTTTATCGTTTTCATTTTGCAATCCGTAATTCTTATTGCCGCCGTTTACGCGTCCTTGTTTGCGTTTAACATTTTTGTAAATTACAAGACCCGCCGTCCCAAGTTTAACTATCACTTGGTGATGGCGGGTCTTATTCTTTTCGCTCTTTGCGATATAAATGTTATGCTTTTTAATATTCCGCGCTACACAGGTCTGCCCGATTTTTTCCCCGGCGCATTCGCACTGATATGGGTGTTCTACTTGCCGTCCCAGATTTTGCTCGCTCTTAGTGCTGTGGATTATGGGGATTCGCGTTAATGCACCACTACAACTTTATCGGGATAAACCAATGCGGGGGTGCTGGCGGTTATCATGTCAACCCAAACGAAAAGCTCTGTGCCGGAAGTAATGTCCCATGGCGAAAGATACCCGTTGTACGGGCACAAAATCATGGTTTCGGGGGTAAGGGCTACGCGGTATTTTCCGTCCGCGCTTAGGAAAACGGTGCTGTCCTCGCTTGTGTTTATGTTTTCGCTGGCAACAACAGTGAATACTGCGGCATTGTCATCGTTCCAGTTGAGCCACACAACCACGGCGGGAAACGGCTCTGTACCTGAATAGCTGAATGCCGTTCGGATGTCCATGTCTTGCACGATATCATATTTGCCCGCCCGAAAGCCCGTTCGTAAATCGTAAACGGGCGCGTTCCCCACGCGGATTAACGTGTCGGAAAAGCCTTCTTCCGCAAAGGGTTCGCCCACGATATGCACAATATCGTCGTTTATTTCCACTACATATCCTATTATTTCTTCAACACTGAAACCACGTACAGGCACACTTTGCAGCATCACAAAACAGATTACGAACGACGCAAATTTTTTCATGTTTTTTCCTCCGAAAATTTAATACAGCTAGTATACCCATTACTGCTGTAAAAATATGCATATTTTAAAAACGGGATTTATAAACTGTAATAGAGAGGAGGGCTAAATGTGGACAGGGTACATTACAGACGGGTAACGCCGTCACGCCTAAATAACGAAACACGGGGCGAAACGCGCAGTTCAAACCCCCGTGCGGAACGCACTACGGAAGAGCCAACCGCCGTGGAAAACATACTGTTGCAATGTATTGTAAGCGGCGTTTTGGTTGTTGCCGTGCTTTTGATAAGCATTTCAAATATCGCGCCCGCAACTGCACTGCGCGAAACACTGCGCCAAACCCTTTCGGGGGCGGAAACGCCGCGTGAATTATTCGCAGAGGTTATATTTTTCGGCGGGGAGTTGCTTGGCGGGGGAACAGAACCGTTGCAGGTTGCCGCGCCCGTTCTTCCCGCGCAAGACGTTACCGCGAATGAACAAGCGCAATACGAACCAATCCCATACGAACCCACCCCAACGGCAGAATATGAATTGTTAAACCCGCAGATTCCGGGGCCGTTGGCAGTTCCGGAACTGTGGGATTAGCCGAATACTCGGCTTTACCAACCGCGCCGCTTTGGCAAGCACCCGCCCACGGCAGAATTTCGTCGCCGTCGGGCATACGAGACAACCCCGTGACAGGCCGCCGCGAATTTCATGACGGCATAGACATTGCAATTCCCACAGGCACACCCATCCTTGCACCAAAAAACGGCACGGTAATTGCCTCGGGATTTTGTCGCGGATACGGCAATTTCATGCGCCTTTCCCACGACAACTATTACATCACATTTTACGCCCACCTTAGCCGCCCCGTTGCCGCAATCGGCGAAACCATAACCCAAGGGCAACGCATTGCCTATTCCGGAAACACAGGCCAATCCACCGGCCCGCATTTGCATTTTGGGGTTTTCCGCAACGGGCAATTCATAGACCCATTAACACGGGTTACGCCGTAAGAACGCCGTAAAGGAGGCACAATTTGTTAAATTTGTTGCTTACCGCAGTTTTTGTTATTGCCTCCCTTGCGGTGCATGAATGGGCGCACGTGTTTGCGGTGCGATTTATGGGCGGGAAGGTGGAGGGCGTTGGATTTTTCCCGCTGGGAATGGTTGCGCGGGCGAAAAGGCTGGAGCGGTTGCACGGGTGGGAGCGATATGTAATTTACGCGGCAGGGCCTGTTGCGAATTTTGCCGTGGCGTTTTGGGCGGGTTTAACCTCGCATATTTCGTATGTGGGCGTTAGTTGGCTGGACTCGTTGGCGTTTTACAATTTGGTTTTGGGCGTGTTTAATTTAACGCCTGTTCTGCCGCTGGACGGCGGGCGAATTTTAGCCCAATTCCTAGGCAATCGCGTGGGAATCCTACGCGCAAACCGCTTCATCAAACGGCTGGGGTGCGCTGTCGGCTGGGCGTTTATCGCGCTGGGAATGGTGCAGGTCATACTCTTCCCATTCAACATCACACTACTGTGCGCGGGAATTTTTATCCGACAGAAAAACAAAAACATTTCAACAGAACTGCAAGCCGCCTTCCACCGCGCACTCGACGGCAAAAACGCCCCCGAACGCGCCCGAACCCTTCCAATAAAAAACCTTTACATACCCGCACAAACCCCCATTAAAGACGCATTTGAACGCCTTGCCGCCGACTACTTCATAGATTTTTACATAGACGAAAAAAAACGCCCCCTCCGCGAGCAGACGCTTATAAATCATATTTTCAAACACGGCATAACGGGAACGGTTGGGGAGACTTTTAAAAATTAAGCCCTCGGGGAATGAATGGACACTACTTTTTTATTTTATTGATTATTCGCAAACAACCATCAAGATGTAGCATTGGATGTCTTGAAAAGGGCATCAACATCAGCCCTGCATAAGTTTTGTTGCACCAGTAATCAATAAGCCAAAAAGCCCCTTCATCTGTTGATACAGCGTTTGATTTTACAGCTTCTGCCTTTCGCTCTGCCGAAACCTTTGTTTTGGAAGCTTCAAAGCTCAAACCTTTAATTACCTCGTTCGTATTAGCCATAACCGCAGCAACATATTCTCTAAGCTGCTTTATATCCAAGGCTTTGCTAAATTCAACCAGTCCATCCCGAGCTATCTCATTGCCTGTGGTAATGATAGGGGAATTTAACCGCTTGTCGAAGTTTTCGGCATAAAATAATTGTTTTTTGTCTGCAATCAAAATATTTGCAGTAGCATCCTCAATCCGATTCAAATGATAGAGATAGTACGCGATGGTTTTATCTGTTTTGAGGGGCATTTTGCAAAAATCATCATCATTGCAAACATCAAAAATATAATCGCATATTTCTGACAACATCTTTCTGCGCGCAAGCAAATTTGCCTTGCCCTCATCAAATGAAACACTTTTCTTAATGTTAGATTGGAACGACTTAAAAATCGCGGACCGCTCTTGTTTGGTTGTCATAAATACCTCCCTGCTCTGTTTTGTAAATATTTTCAACAAACTTTTGCAGTCCGTAGAAAATGATTATAATATTCGATTGCTTTCCATGAGATATGGATGCCATTCTGTAATTGCAATTTCTTCAAGGGTTGCTAATCTTGCAACCGCTTTCTCATATGTTTTTCTATATCCATTTTTACACTCGAGAAAGTCAATTAAGGTGTCAAATTCTAATAAACATTCTTCACACATAATCGAACAACGGCTACCTTCAAAGTTGTATAAGACTTCCATTAGTCCCCAATCTTTACAAACAGGGCATTCTCCAACGTGATAAGCATATTCCATTTGTAGTACCCCACCTAATATAAATTATGTTCGTCCGATTGCTTGCGCAATCCCATTAACGAATCTCAAATTATTCCACGTTCACCAAAACCGCGCGAATGCGCGGTTTTGAGTTAAAGTTTTTTGTCCCGCTTTTTTTCAAAAAAGCGGGTGGGGTTTGGGGCAACGCCCCACGGTCTTTCCTACAAATTCTCCTCCGCATACCGCACAGCACCCATTGCATCGGGGGAGTAGAAATCCGCGCCTATTTTTTTTGCGTGTTCGGCGGTAAGGACTGCGCCGCCAACCATTATTTTGCAGGTGGGGGCGTGGGCGCGAAGTAGAGTGATGGTTTCTTCCATGCTTGCCACGGTGGTGGTCATCAGCGCGCTAAGACCGACTAGGGGTGCGTTTTCGCGCTGAACTGTTTGGAGAATTTCGGAAGGCTCTACGTTTTTGCCAAGGTCGAATACTTCAAAGTTGTAGTTTTCCAAGAGGGTTTTTACTATGTTTTTTCCGATATCGTGGATGTCGCCCTTAACGGTTGCAAGTACGATTTTGCCGCGCTTTTCCGTGTTTTCGCCCTTGCTTGTCATATGGGCGCGAAGGGTATCGAAAGCGGCGGTTGCGGCGGCGGCACTTTTCAACAGTTGCGGAAGGAAGGTTTTTCCTGCCGCGAAGGTTTCGCCCGCCGTGTTTAGCGCGGGAATAAGATTTTCGTTGATAATTTCCATGGGGGCTGTGTTTTCCAAAAGGGCTTGAGTGGCCTTTTTCGCTTCGTTTTCCATTCCTGCGATTACGGAATCGTAAAGGGTGCGCGTTTTTTGTTCCGAAACGGACGCGGGCTTTGCGGTTGATTGCTCCCCAACGGGGGCGTATTTTTGTACGTATTCCGCGCAGTCTGTGTCTTTGCCGGAAAGGATTTTGTTAATGGAAATCGCGTCCGTGGTGGCTTCGTTGGCGGGGTTTGCGATTGCCGCCGAAAGCCCGCTATTCGCCGCCAGTGTTAAAAAGCCCGTGTTTAGCTTTTCCCGTTGCGGCAAACCAAACGAAATATTTGAAACGCCAAGCACTGTGCAAACGCCCGTTTTTTGCGTAAGTTCCGCCACTGCGTCCAGCGTGATTTGCGCGTTTTGCGTGTTGGTGCTAAGTGTCATTGTAAGCGCGTCCACCACGATATCATGCTTGGGAATACCGTGCGCCGCCGCCGCCGCTATTATTCTTTCCGCAATTGCCACGCGCCCCGCCGCGGTTTCGGGAATGCCGTTGTCGTCCAGCGCAAGGGCTACCACCGCCGCGCCGTATTTTTTTGCCAGCGGCAAAACCGCCTCCAGCGACTCCTTTTTGCCGTTCACCGAATTTAACAGCGGCTTGCCGTTGTAAACCCGCAACGCCGCTTCCGCCGCCGCCACATCAGACGTATCAATTACCAGCGGCGTATCCGTTATCCCTTGCACTTCGCGCACAGCGGCGCAAAGCATTTTTTCTTCATCAATATCAGGCAAGCCCACATTAACGTCCAGCAATTTCGCCCCTTGCCCAATCTGCGTCAACGCCTCGTTGCGAATAAAATCGAAATCATTTTCCAGCAACGCCTTTTTTAATTTCGGCTTGCCCGTCGGATTAATCCGCTCCCCAATAATTACCAACTCACCCCCGAGCGTAACCGTTTTCGCGAATGACGTAACCCGGGTGGAAGACCTCGGGGGCGTTGCCCCCAATTCCCCCACAAGGGGACAAGTCCCCTTGACCCCTAAATTTTGCGTGCAAAGCTCAACCATCTCCCCGATATGCTCAGGCGTTGTGCCGCAGCAACCACCGAGGACTGACACGCCGAAAGTTTGCATCTGTTTCATTTGTGCGGCGAAGTCTGCGGGGGCTAGGTCGAAAACGGTTTTGCCGTCTATGATTTTGGGCATACCGCCGTTTGGATTGAAGATAACGGGAATTTGCACGGCGGCGCAAAGTTGCTTTAGATGTTCTGTCATTTGAAGCGGACCGAAACCGCAGTTTAAACCAACGGCACACGCGCCAAGCGATTCCACAAGGGTTGCGGCGGTTAGAATGTCCGCGCCCGTTAGAAGCCGCCCCTTTTCGTCAGGGGAAAATGTTACCATTATGGGTAGGTCGCTGTTCTCTTTTGCGGCAAGCATGGCGGCTTTAATTTCGTATGTGTCGCTCATCGTTTCTATCAGAATTAAATCCGCGCCCGCTTCCACCCCCGCCCGAACCATCTCCGCAAAAATGTCTATGGCTTCTTCAAAGGGCAAATCTCCCACGGGGGCTAACAACTTGCCCGTAGAGCCGATATCCAGCGCGACGCTTGCGTTATACTCTCGCGTCGGGGCTTTCCCTCCGCACTCGCTTGCCGCTTTTTTCGCAAGCCCAATTCCCGCGGAAATAAGTTGCGCGGGCGTGTAGCCGCTTCCTTCCAGTTTAAGCCTGTTAGCACCAAAAGTATTCGCCTTAATGATATTGCAACCCGCGTTTGCATATGCCTTGTGGATAGCAAAAATAGCATCCGCATTCGTTACATTCCAAATTTCCGGCAGAACATCCAGCCCTTGCGCCTGCAAAAGCGTTCCCATTCCGCCGTCAAAAAACATAAGCTCTTTGCCTAATTTATCCATTTTGCAACTCCCGTTAAAAAATCTCCGACAAATTATCCATAATGCTTTTGGCAATTTCGGGTTTGTTCATGGTGTAGATGTGAATATTGTTTACGCCGTTGGCGATTAAATCTATGATTTGCTCTGTGGCGTAGGCAATGCCTGCCTGCCGCATTGCCTTGGGGTTGTCGGAAAACCTGTCCACAATTGCTTTAAAGCGCGGCGGCACGGGTGCGCCCGAAAGTTTGAAAATCCGTTCAATTTGTTTGGCGTTTGTCACGGGCATAATCCCCGCTACAACAGGCACATCTATGCCGTTTTTAAGCAAGCGGAACATGAAATTGTACAGGATGTTATTATCAAAAAACATTTGCGTAGTAAGAAATTGGCAACCCTCATCAACTTTTATTTTCAAATTTTCGATATCTTTATGAAGGGTTGCGGCCTCGGGGTGGCCTTCGGGGTAACAGCCGCCGCCCACGCAAAAGTCGCCGTTTTTGTGAATTTCCGCAATTAAGTCGCTGGCGTAACGATAGTAGCCTGTGTTTTCGGTAACGCCCTGCGGAAGGTCGCCGCGCAGTGCCATGATATTGTGTATGCCCTGCGCTTTAAGGTCTGCAAGCATTTTGGCAACTTCGTCACGCCCAAGGGAAACGCAAACCAAATGAGCCAACGCCGCAATGCCGTTTACGCCCTGTACCTCTTTCACAACCTCCAGCGTGTTGGTAGAACCGCCGCCGCCCGCCCCGCACGTCACACTCATAAAAGACGGTTTCAGCTTTGCGCATTCGCCCACAACTTTATTTATATTTTCAAAACCCGCACCCGGTTTGGGCGGGAAAAGTTCCAAAGAAACAGTAATCTCATTTTGCTTAAAAATTTCCGTAATTTTTGTATTCATGCATTTGCTCCCAAGTCTAAGATTTTTTCTCACACATTATATTACGGAATTTAATTTTTAGGAAGACCTAGGGGAGACCTCGGGGGACGCTGTCCCCCGAACCCCCTGCAAACTTTTTGGAAAAAGTTTGAACAAAAACTTTAAATTTGGACTAGCGATAAGCTATCTAACGCAATACAAAAACCCGCGCGAATTGCGCGGGTTTTAAGTTAGGGGTCAAGGGGACGGAGTCCCCCACGGTCTTTCTATTGTTAAAGACTAGTCAAATTTTTCTCCTGCAAGAGCGGCCTGTGCTGCGGAAAGGCGAGCGATTGGCACGCGGAAGGGAGAGCAAGAAACGTAGTTTAGCCCAACTTTGTGGCAGAAGCCAATGCTGGAGGGTTCGCCGCCGTGTTCGCCACAGATACCGATTTTGAGGTTTGCGCGGGCTTTGCGGCCTTTTTCGATGGCGATTTTCATGAGAGAACCAACGCCTGTTTGGTCAAGACGCGCTGTCGGGTCGCCCTCGTAGATGTTGTTTTCGATATAGTCGTTGAGGATGCGTCCTGCGTCATCGCGTGAAAGACCGTAGGTCATTTGGGTAAGGTCGTTTGTGCCGAAGGAGAAGAACTCTGCTTCGGAAGCGATATCGTCTGCGATTAAGCAAGCGCGTGGAATTTCAATCATTGTTCCGATTTGATAATCCAGTTTTACACCTGCGGCGTCAACAAGTTCTTTCGCTTTTTTCTCAATGATTTCTTTTACAAAGCGGGTTTCTTTGAGGTCGCCCACGAGAGGAATCATGATTTCAGGCTTGATGTCGTAGCCTTTGGATTTTTTAACTTCCAAAGCGGCTTCGATGATTGCGCGTGTTTGCATTTGTGCGATTTCCGGATAGGAAACAGCAAGACGGCAACCGCGGTGCCCCATCATTGGGTTGAGTTCGTGGAGGGATTCTGCGCGGGCTTTTACGTCTGCGGCAGATTTGCCCATGTCTTTGCCCAAGGAAGCGAAGTCTTCTTCTTTTGTAGGCATGAACTCGTGGAGTGGAGGGTCAAGCAAACGGATTGTAACAGGAAGGTCTTTCATAACTTCATAGATGCCGATAAAGTCTGCTTTTTGGAACGGAAGAAGCTCGTCAAGTGCGGCACGACGGTCTGCTTCTGTGTCGGAAAGAATCATTTTGCGCATTTTTGGAATACGGTCTGCGTCAAAGAACATATGCTCTGTGCGGCAAAGACCGATACCTGTTGCGCCAAACTCAAGGGCTTTTGTAGCGTCTCTTGGGGAATCCGCGTTTGCGCGAACTGCCATTTTTCCTTTAACGCCTTCAACCCAGCTCATGAATGTGCCGAAGTTTCCTGCAATTTCTGCGGGAACGGTTTTAATATCGCCAAGGTAAATTACGCCTGTAGAACCGTCAAGGGAGATGTAATCGCCTTCTTTAACGGTTTCGCCGCCAAGAGTAAATTCGCCTTTGCCGAATTTGATTTCTTCACAGCCGGAAATACAGCAAGTTCCCATTCCGCGGGCAACAACAGCCGCATGGCTTGTGTTTCCGCCGCGAGCGGTAAGGATACCTTGGGAAACTTCCATGCCCAAAATGTCGTCGGGTGATGTTTCAAGGCGTACAAGAACTACGCGCTCGCCGCGTTCTTTTGCGGCAACTGCGTCTTTTGCGTCAAAGTAAACTTTACCTGCCGCCGCGCCGGGTGAAGCGGGAAGAGCTTTTCCAAGCACTTTGCCGGCTTTAAGAGCCGCCGCGTCAAACATGGGGTGCAGAAGTTGGTCAAGTGCGCGTGGGTCAACTTGTTGGATAGCTTTTTCTTTGGTGATGATGCCTTCTTTTTCAAGGTCGATTGCGAATTGAAGAGCTGCTTGTGCGGTACATTTTCCGTTACGTGTTTGAAGAATGTACAGGGTGTTGTCTTCAATTGTGAATTCCATATCTTGAACGTATTGGTAATGTTTTTCCAATTTTGCGGCGATTTCAAGGAATTTTTTATGGCAATCGGGAGAATCTTTTGCCAATTCGCCGAAAGGCTTAGGTGTGCGAACACCCGCAACAACGTCTTCGCCCTGTGCGTTCATGAGATATTCGCCATAAATTGCGTTTTCGCCGGAAGCGGGGTTGCGTGTGAACACAACGCCTGTGCCGGAGGTTTCGCCCATGTTACCGAATACCATTTCCTGCACGTTTACAGCGGTACCCCAGTCGTAGGGGATATCGTTCATGCGGCGATATACGAATGCGCGTTCGTTATCCCAAGATTGGAATACTGCGGTTATCGCGCCGTAAAGTTGCTCTTTTGCGTCTGTTGTAAAGTCTTTGCCTTGGTCTTTGCGGTAAATATCTTTGAAGATATCCACGATGGCTTTCCAGTCTGCACCTGTCATATCGGTGTCGCCTTTGTAGCCTTTATCTTCTTTGTATTTGTCAAGTGCGTGTTCAAAGTCATGCTTGCTTACGCCGATAACAACGTCTGCGAACATCATGATAAAACGACGATATGAGTCGTATGCGAAAACGTCGCCCGCTTTTTTTGCAAGCGCGTCTGCAACGGTATCGTTGATACCAAGATTGAGAACTGTGTCCATCATGCCCGGCATAGATGCTCTTGCGCCCGAACGAACAGACACTAACAGCGGATTAGACGGGTCGCCGAATTTTTTGCCGCTTGAACCTTCAAGCTGTGCAATGCACTCATCAATTTGTTTTTTAATATCGTCAGACATAACCTTGCCCGACGAGTTGTAGAGGGTACAAGCTTCTGTTGTTACAATAAAGCCGTTGGGCACGGGAATACCCATGTCGGTCATTTCGCAAAGGTTTTTACCTTTACCGCCCAACGTATTGCGTCTTTCGTTTTCGTCCTTGATGGATGTACCATCTTTGAACATATAAACATACTTTTTGCTCATTTCCCATTCTCCTCTATTTTTATATTTAAAGTCTCGGGGGGAGAGAGAATTTTGAAAAGTTCCCTCTCCCCCCGAACCCCCCACTCCCTCAAACTTCAACACGAAATCGCGCGAATGCGCGATTTCAGATTAGGGGTTAAGGGGACAATCGTCCCCTTATGGGGGTTCGGGGGCAACGCCCCCGAGAACTTCTTATTTAAGTGTAGCTTTCGCGCCAACTTCTGCCAGCTTTTTAACGATTTCTTCAGCTTCGGCTTTTGGTGTGGCTTCTTTCATGATTTTTGGTGCGCCGTCAACCATTTCTTTGGCTTCTTTGAGGCCAAGGCCGGTTATTTCGCGCACGGCTTTGATAACTTTAATTTTTTCGCCGCCAACATCTGTAAGTTCGATGTCAAACTCGGTTTTTTCTTCGCCGCCGCCTGCGTCACCGCCGCCTGCCGCAGGGCCTGCTACCATAACGCCTGCTGCCGCGCTTACGCCAAATTCTTCCTCTGCTGCTTTTACAAGGTCGTTCAATTCAAGAACCGAAAGCTCTTTTACGGCTTCGATAATTTCAGAAATTGATAATTTTGCCATTTTAGTGTTACCTCCATAGAATTATTCGGATTTTTGTTTTTCTTCCGCAACCGCGTTTATTACGCGGGCAAAGCTTGCCATCGGCGACTTGAACGAACCAAGAAGCTTGGACAGAAGCACATCGCGTGGCGGGATGTCTGCAATTGCCTTTGTGGATGCCGCATCGTAAATTTCGCCGTCTATCGCGCTGGCTTTAAATTCCAACGCCGGCATGGTTTTAAGGTTTTTGGAAATTGCCGCCGCCGCCGCTGTAGCGTCGTCGTATGAAAACGCCGCCGCTGTAGGCCCTTTAAGATATTCTTTAAGACCTGCAAAATCCGTGCCTTCAATTGCAAATTCGAGCATTGTGTTTTTGTACACTTTATAGTCGATTCCGCCTGCTTTTCGCATGGATTTACGCAACGTTGTATCTTGCTCTACGGTAAGCCCGCGAGAACTTACAAGCACTACAGACTTTGCGCGGCCAAGTTTTTCGCGTATTTCGTCTACAACTACTTCTTTGGCTTTGCGGTTTCTTTCCAAGTTTGGGGTTGATGCCCTTGACATTTGTTCACCTCCTCTGTGAAATCGGGGAGTTAATATGAAAGCTTCCCGCCGTTGGCGGGAACGGCTCTTCGAGCCGCCGACGTGCGTCGGGCTATAAAAATAAGCCCCGGACTTTGGTTGACCATAGTCTTGGGCTTTATACAAATCGTATTTAAGCATACTCAAGAAACCTCGGCAGGATTTACGCAATATTTCACACCTACTGTCTATGGCATAGTGAGTATATGGCTGTTTTTTGCGGATGTCAAACTAAATGAAGGGTTTTGCGTGTTATTATTCGTTGTGAAAAACCACGCCGAAATATCGCCGCGAAACGTGTATTTCACGATGAATATATTAATGATGAATCCACCGTGTCAACCGTTGCCGTACAGGTTCGCGCCATAACGGCGGTTAGCTGTTGCGTCATTTCGTTTATTTTTTCGGCAACGCCTTCGCCGCCCTTTGCAGAAAGCGCGGGCAAAAGCGAACGACCCGCAGAAACAGCGTCCGCGCCAAGGGCGAGAGCCTTGAACGTGTCATACCCGTTTTCAACGGAGCAATCCACAAAGATTTTTAAACCGTCGCCCACCGCCGCTTTTATTTTCGGCAAGATTTTCAGCGGCGGGATTGCGAAGTCCATTATGCCGTGGTGATGGGAAACCACAATGCCCTGCACGCCCGCTTCCGCGCACTTTAACGCGTCTTGCACACTTAAAACGCCCTTTATAATGAAGGGCAATTTTGTGGACTGCACGAACATTTTTATCTCGTCCAAGGTTTTTGGGCGCATTGGCATTTTTTCAATTTCATCGTACTCGCCCTTCCAGTTGAAGGCGTGGTCTACGTCAATGCCGATTGCAAAGCAACCCATTTTTTCCGCAAACGCCAGCTTTTTTAAAACGATTTCGTTATCGGCTTCGGGCTTGCAAATCTTTATTGTTTTCGCGCCCGTTGCAATGATTCTCTCAAGCTCTGTTTCGCTTCCCATGCCCGCCCACATTACCGCGTTTGCGGCTTTCGCGCCCTTCGCCAGTTCCACCATGCCGTCTTTGTGATATCCGAAGTGGTCTAAATGGGAAAGCGCGGCTGTCATTACGGGGGTGGAAAATTTTTCGCCGTACAGGGTAAAATCCGTGTTTGGCAAAACTGCGTCTATGTGGCGCATTTCCAGCAAAATTGAATCGAAATATTCACGCGTGATACGGTTGGAATCGCCCGTTTTATTTTCCATCGTTAATCCTCCCGAAATTATCGCAGTATTCACAGCGGTACTTGCCCGTGTTGTCCGCCAAGTGGAAGATGTGCGGCACGTTTTCGATTGACGTTATACATCGCGGATTTTTGCACCTAATCACATTTGCAACTTTTTTTGGCAACGAAAGTTTTGTTTTGTGAATGATTTTCCCGTTGCGTATATGAATTATCGTGGCGTTGTGGTCGATTAATCCGAGTACGTTTATGTCGATGCTTTCTATATTTTCCAGCTTGATAATGTCTTTTTTGCCGTGCTTGTTGCTTGATACATTCATGATAAGCGCGACCGAACCGCGCTCTGTGTCTATGTCCAAATATTCCAGAACCCGCAGACCCGAACCCGCCCTAAGGTGGTCAATTACCAAGCCGTTTTCTATGCTGTTAATTTCCATTACGCAATCTCCTTTCCAAGCAACGCCATAAGCAACGCCATTCGCACATACATACCGTTTTTCATTTGGCGGAAATAAAATGCACGTGGGTCGTCATCTACATCTGTGGAAATTTCGTTTACGCGGGGAAGCGGGTGAAGAACCATCAAGTCTTCCTTTGCGAAGCGCATTTTTGCGGCATTTAAAATGTAGCTGTCCTTCAGACGGATATAGTCGTCTTCGTTAAAAAAGCGTTCGCGCTGAACCCGCGTCATGTAAAGCACGTCCAGTTGCGGCAGTGCCTCGCTTAAATCGCGGACTTCTTCGTAGTCGCTTATTTCGTCCAGAACATACTCGGGAACGCGCAACTCATCAGGCGAAATCAAAACGAATTTCACGCCCGAATACCGCGCAAACGCACAGATAAGCGAATGCACCGTGCGCCCGAATTTTAAATCCCCACACAGCCCAATGGTTATTCCCGAAAAATCCTTCTTCTCCAGCCGAATTGTAAGCAAATCCGTAAGCGTTTGCGTGGGATGAAAATGCCCGCCGTCCCCCGCGTTTATTATGGGAATGCCCGAACGCCGCGCCGCAACCAAAGCCGCGCCCTCCTTCGGGTGGCGCATTACGGCAATATCCGCATAGCTTGCGATAGTATGAATTGTGTCGGCAATACTTTCGCCCTTCGACACAGAACTTGAACCGGGCTCCGAAAACCCAATCACTTGCCCGCCCAGCCGCAACATAGCCGCTTCAAACGAAAGCCGCGTTCTTGTACTTGGCTCGTAAAACAGCGTGGCAAGCAAATTTCCTTTGCAAACCTCCGCGTAATCTTGCGGCTTCGCAATGATTTTTTCCGCCAAGTTAAAAATTTGTTCCATTTCCTCCACCGTCAAATCCAACGGCGCAATCAAATTCCGTCCCTGTAAATCCATGCTTTATACGCTCCCTTATCCGAATGTGATTTCCAGTTCAAATTGCAACTTGCGGTAGTAGTCCAGCTCCACAAGGTCTGTGGGGCTTATCCGACCGTGTGGCTTTGGGAAATACGAAAGCCCCACGTCGTCCAAAAGATTGTAAACAAATTGTGTGCAGTAAAGAATATTTGGCTTGTGTCTGCGCTTGTGCAAGAAAATACCCAAAATATTGTAGGCACTGCCCTCTTTATTTATTTTCGCGATTTTGTCCAGCATTTTCTTTTTTTGCTCCGCAGTACAGGCAAGGCTGTAAACCATTATTTTTGAATCCTGCGACTTCGCGAAAAATTCCAGCAGTTCCATATTTAAACCGGGGGGATAAACATTCTCACCGCCATTGTAGCTGATGGTTGTCTGCAACTTATTGTCGAAAGAAATAGACGCATGGTTATATTGCTTCTGCGTGAAAACAGAAAGAAATTCCGAAGCGGGGCTTCCCGTTTTAGAAATTACGATATAAATTTTCGGGTCGCTGAAACTTTCCCGCGCCTTAACAAAATACTCCTCCGACAGACTTTTATTATTCACGTAATGAAACGAATTGTGTCGCGTCATATCATGCGCCAGCGTCTTAAGATTATCTATGCATAACTTCTTTTTGGATTCGCTTATAATTTCCGCCGTGCGTTTTATCGTGTCTGCCGTGTTTAGAAGTTCCGAAATACCAACAGAAACCGCCCCGCCCACAGGCGGCAAATTATAGTGCGAATACCGCAAAGATGAAACATATCGGCTAACAAGAATGGGCAAACACAGCAACAACAGCCCCAATATCCGTCTGAAAATAAATTGCGGCATATTTTCAAAAACCGTCTCGCTGTACAAAATATGCTCCAGCATCGTAATTTGCACAACCAAAATAGCCGTGTACGCCATCACCCTGTACCGCCGCGATTTTTTCCGCCCCGGGGTCATCATCGTTTGCACGGTAACAATAATAAAAACAACTATGTACGCCAAAACAAAAACCTCCGCACTGCCTACAAACAGCACGAAAACCAGAAAAAGAAAAAATAACATCTGCATATATTTAAAATATTTATCAAACTTCATCTGCGTCAACCTCTATTTGCTTGAAAATTTCTGCACCCAGGGCGCGGATTGGTTTGCCGTGGGGAATGGTGCGGGCTTCTGCACCCACTGTAGCGTCTGCGCCGCCCGTTGTCCCTGCGCGGACGGCAAACCAATCCGCGCCACACTACAGCCTACGGAACTAAGTAACCTACAGCCCGTCCCCCACGCGGGAGCGGCGGCAATGCCGAGCCTTGCGGGCGGAACGCAGGCAACACACGCAAAAGGTAGCGTGGTGTGGATTGGTTCTTTTAAAGGCGTTTTCTTTGCCGGCTAAAAGAACCAATCCATGCCACGCGCACAACACGCTACCGTGGGTGTCCACGCTCCCCCTCCTGCCGCAAGGCTCTGCATTGCCGCCGCATCCCTAAGCCGCTCTGTTCTTTAACTTGAATACGTATGCCATAATTTCTGCAACGGCTACGTAAAGTTCTTCGGGTATTTCGTCATCAATTTCAACCTGTGCGTAAAGAGCCCGCGCAAGCGGTGGATTTTCTATGATGGGGATATCGTGTTCTATGCCTGCTTCACGGATTCTTTTTGCCATAAAATCGACACCCTTGCCGATAAGAACGGGTGCGCCGCCCATGCCCAGCATATCGTACTTTAGCGCGACGGCGTAATGGGTCGGGTTTGTGATAATAACATCTGCCTGCGGTACGTTTTGCATCATGCGGCGCATGGATGCTTCGCGCATTTTCTGCCGTATTTTCTGTTTAATCTGCGGATTACCTTCTGCCTGTTTCCACTCCTCTTTAACCTCGTGTTTAGACATTCGTATATCCTTTTCGTGTTTCCATTTCATGTACGCATAGTCAAAAATGGCGATAAAAATAAACAGCACCCCAATGGAAATTCCAAGGGTGACAATCAAGTCCCCGATGTATCCCAAAACTTCTACAAAGGGCATAACAAGAATAGCGGGGATTGTATCCAGCTCTGTGATAAGAATAAAATACGCAACTATGCCGACAAAAATAATTTTCAACATACTTTTTACGAAGGTTACAAGACTTTGCAGCGAGACTATTTTTTTAAAGCCCTTTAACGGATTCATTGCAGAAAACTTGGGCTTTAGCGGTTTTGTGGTAGGATTCCAGCCAACCTGCAAAAAGTTCATGATAAGAATGACAATCGTAGTAACAATAAACATGGGCAAAGCAATCATTATAACGCGACCCATTCCCCAAGCAACGTGCCGTGCAATACTTAAACCGCAAAAAGTGTATGCCATGTTTGGGTTGAAAAAATCACGGTTGTTTCTAAATACATCAAGGATATCTTCAAGAATGCCGCCCGCAAAAAGCGAAAGCGCGAAAAAACCCACAATAAGCATGGTTGCGGTAGAAACCTCTTGGCTTTTTGCAACCTGCCCCTCGTCACGGGTTTTTTTGCGTTTCTTTGGAGTAGCGGTTTCTGTTTTTTCACCGCCGCCATCGTTGAAAAATTGTAGATTAAGGCGCAATAGGTTCATAAGGACCAATCCCTTCCATAAAACTTAGGAAGTTATCCAATGCCATATCAAAAATACGGGCGTAGATTACATCAAAGTTCGGAACAAGCACGGCAAAAACCAAGAACAAACCAACCATAACTTTCAGCGGCATACCCACAACAAAAACGTTCATCTGCGGCACGGCTTTTACCATAACGCCCAAGCAAACGTCTATTACAAGCATCGTGCCGATAAGGGGTAATGCAAGCGATATTCCCGTAATTACAAAGCCCACAAACGTAGTTACCATAAAATCTGCGATAGGGTAGTTGCCAAGGATAAACGCCGTCCCGATAGGCACAAGCCGAAAGCTTGCAAAAAAGTAGCGCAAAAAGATATGAAGCCCGCCCGCAACCACCAAAACAGCATTAGCAAGCATAAACAAAAGATTACCCATTATAGGCACTTGAATTTGCTGGATAGGGTCCATCACGTTTACCATCGCAAAACTCATGCTGAAATCTATAAAATGCCCCGCAAACAAAATTATGTTAAACACGAAGAAAAGCACAAACCCCATTAACGCGCCTGTCATGGCCTCTGCCACGATAAGCATGATAAATCCCGAAACCGTATCGTGATACGTCACCGTTTCCACCAGTCCGGAAGAATAAATTGCGGTACTTAGAATAAACGCAAAAAAAAGCCGCGCTTGAAGAGGGATACTCATTCCGGAAAGCACGGGTAATGAAACCATGAATGCCGAAACCCTTACCAAAATAAGCATCAGCACATCAATATTATTAAAAAAGTCAATCAGTAGGGGGAGTAATTCCATGTACATAGCTAACGCACCGGATGTATGAAGTATAAGAAATTAGACGTTAGCCCCGTAAAATATTCCACCAAAAGCGTAAGCATAAACGGCCCGAAAACAACCATTGCCAAAAATACCGCCAAAATTTTTGGTACAAAAGCAAGGGTAGGCTCTTGGATACTTGTTATCGTTTGGAAAATACTCATAATAAGCCCCGCCGTAAGCCCTATAGTAAGCGGCGGCAACGCAACAAGCAAAACGGTAAAAAGCCCTTCGCGCACTATATCAAGAACTATCTCCTGTGTCACGCGATACCCTCCCTATTGGTTCTTATACCAGCCTGTCTACCAGCATTCCTGCTTCGATTAGGCTGTATCCGTCGGTTTCCATGGTTCCCATACGATAGTTGTAGTGGTAAGACAACCCGCTAAAGCGCATATGCTCCGAAAGCGGCTCTGTCATAAGTTGTTGGGTGTGAGAACGCAAACCGTCAAAAATCTCGATATTTTCACCAATCGCAACGTTGATTTGCTCGTGGTTCATTGCGTAAACCGTTTCGCGATTGAAGTCAAGCCGTCCTTCTTCGCCAAGGGTTAGCCCCAGCATTTCAAGACGGTTAATGTTGTGATGCACGTTGTCGGTAACTTCGGACGAATATGCGCGAAGCCCCGCGCTGTGCGATTGCGTGTGCATAAATCCTGCCGAACTGTTATAGTTGTCCGCAAAAGACTCAAGATTTTCCGCCATGTTTTCAAGCGCGTTGTCCCAGCCGTCTCTGTGAACGCTACCGTTGAAGTTTTCCATGTCGGTTGCGGTACGTTTTGTTGCGTCGCGTAAATCTGTAACGCCGTGTGAAACCGCACGGGCATAATTAATGACTTCGTTCCTTAACGCTTTGTTAAGCACGAAAACGCGCCCTGTAGGTTCGTTACTTTGGGAAATACGCGCCCTGCGGGGAGTGTTCCCTTCGTTTTGGCTACCGGCTTTGCCTACGATGTAGGGCTTATACATATTGTAGTAAAATACGCTTGTCAACATAGTTATCGCCTCCGTGGCATCACGGGCACTTGCAAACTAATTTGCACTTGCCCTCTTATAAACTTCTCCTAGCATAATTATCGGCATTTTTCTTAGATTTGTCAACGCGAAATTTTGTTCGTATCCTTTTTTCGTAGCGTTTGCATAAATTCGGACATTAAATTTGCACATTCGTCCTCACATACGCCGGAGATTACTTCCGCTTGGTGATTAAAACGCGGTTCGTCCAGCAAATTATAAATCGACCCGACACAGCCCGCTTTGGGGCTTTTTGCCCCGTACACCACAACAGGAATTCGCGCCTGCACAATCGCGCCCGCGCACATTGGGCACGGCTCCAGCGTTACGTACAGGCGGCAACCCTCCAGCCGCCAATCGCCCAGTGCGTCACAGGCTTGGCTGATTGCCGTAATTTCTGCATGGCAAAGCACATTCTTTCGCGTGGCGCGTTCATTCGCTCCCCGCCCGATAATTTCTCCCTCATATACTATTATGCAACCAATGGGAACTTCGCCCATATCAAAACCGCGCCGCGCTTCTTCCAATGCGATTTTCATGTAATATTCGTTGTCCATTTTTTCAACTCCCCACGTAGCGAATTAGCACTTATGTATCCGCCCAAAGATAGTATAAATGTCTTTATCGTCTAATTGTTGCCCTGCGTCAATTTTTGCTTTTAATTCGAATTGAGTTTCCGTCATAATCTCCCGAAGCAACGCGGCGGTGTGCTTCGGGATTAGGTCGTTTGTGTGTTTGGAGATTTCTACGTTCAAGTTGTATCACCTTTCTTTGCAATGGGACTATCAATTTGTTTGATTTTCAATGGAATATATGACTCCGTGATTTAGCATAAGACCTATAAATCGCTCAATATCCAGATAATCTATATTTGAAAAATTAAAGGACACTACCAATACGCGGGGTTCTTGATATTCCGTCATGCCGCTATAACTATTTTTCATGCCAGTAGAAAAAATAATTTTTTTCGGTTTGTATTCAAACGAACCATATTTAATTTCAGCAGGCACTAATGGATTTTGTGGAATTGAATATAGGTCATTGTAATTTGTTAAAATTGCCGACAAATCAATGTCAGAATTAACAGTATTGTAATGAGGGTTTGAGAGAAATTGAATGGTATGCTCCATTTCATGGGGAAATAGCTTGAATATGCTTGCAAGGCATTCAAATGACTTCTTTAGGTTATAGGGTGAAATGTTAAAGTACAAGGTATCACCTTTGGGATTACGGTTTTTGTCGCTATCAACAAACTTGTAGTTTTTCTTGAAAACCATTTCTATTCCCAAAAACAATAACCTAATTTTTTCGGTATATTCATTGCCGTGTTTTGATGCGTAAATATTAGACCAAATTCCAATGTTTTCTTTCAGAAGATGGCATTCAATATTGTCGAAAAAATTTTCTATGACATTAATATCCCTATCGCCTGAATCGAAACTTGAGCCCCACAAATAAAGGTTCAACGATTCAAAAACTTCAACAAAATCAACACTTGACTCTCCCTGCTCGCTCTGAAGTGCAATTAAATGCATGTAGTCATCTGTTGTAAATTCAAGGGCGGCCTTTCTATTCGCATCATGGTTGATTGTTGCTATTATGTTGTTTAGGCTATCTGCGGAATTAACATTAAATCCCATGAGCTTGCTCAATGGTTCTCCAATTAGTGCTATATCCACACCCAAGCCAACAGGAACAACATTTATTTTTTTTGCACACGAAAAGACGGATTCGAAATATATCCACTTTGAGTTGAGCGAATTTGGTGTGACGAAAACAAACATTAACTTTGCGGAATCAAGTGCATTTTCTATTGTTGAACTCCAGTTGCTTCCGAATGGGATGCTTTGGCCGTCACTGGACTGAAATATATTTAATGACCCCGCTGTAATCTCATCCACTCGGGTCTTAATAAATAAAAGAAACTATATTCTTATCTTTCGCTGAATGACTAAAAAATATTGTCGGATTACTCATTTTGCTCACCTCGTTCAAAATTTTCATAACTCCATCACAATTTCCAAAAACCTATCAAGGTCTGATGTGCCGGGCTTGTCCGAATAGCCGTCAATAACACGACTAACACGCTCGGATGTTATGGTTTTTGCCTAATTTTCCATTTCAATCAAAATAAAACGGCGATTACCGTTGTCTTGCGCGTTCATGTTTAATCCACTTGGAGATGCAATATTATGAACACTGTTAGTTCTGTGTTCCATGCGGAGCATATCCGTTGAAATCCATGCACCTCTCCGGTCATTATCGGGGTTCGCATAACGATTATCCTGCTTGGCACTTCTCTATCGATGTGTTTCGCATACACCGTGCAATATTCGTGTTCGGATGAAAAATATTTTGCGTCATTTTTTGTGGCAAATGTCCGTTGCGATACAATTTGCGTCACGAAGTTGCTTGCGTCAAAAATTTCATCGCATATCAATCTCAAATTTACCTGTTCGTTGTCATCAATCGAAATAAAAATCGCGCCGTCCGGGTAGTTCACGTTATCGTTGTATACCCAGTTTTCGTTGCCTGTGTTGTAGGGTGGGTCTATGTACACACACTTAATATGCCCTTCGTATTTTGGAAAAAGGGCTTTTAGTGCATCAAGGTTATCGCCGTGCGCATACTGAAAATCCAACACGCGATACGTAACATCTTGGTGGTGGTTTACTACCTTGTTCTTGCCTATCCAATTCAGCGTGGGCATCGCATTGTTTCTCCCTTCGATATTTCACACAGACATTATAGCATAAATTGAGAATAAATAACAAAAACGGCCGGATGTTATGCTCCGATCGGCTTCGCCTTAATTTGTTTTCCCAACCCTTGTTGCAACCCGCATCTGCAAAGATTTACGCCCCCGTTTATTTTTCGTGTGGAAGGCGAGTTGTCCCGATTGCGGGTCTGCACTAGCCAATAAAAACGGCTGGCAAGGTAACAAGCAACGGTGGAAATGCTTAAATTGTAACCGTTCATACACTTAAACACGAAAGGGGCGCGACAATGAAAGCGGCGGCATATGCGCGTTATAGCACGGACAAGCAAACGGACAACAGCATAGCCTACCAAATGGCTAAAATATACGAATATTGCGCCCGCAATGACATAACCGTTTCTACATCATACGCGGACGAAGCCCTGTCCGGCACAAATACGGAAGATAGGGTGGAATTTCTTAAAATGCTAGGCGCGGCTTCGAACAAAGAGTTTGAAGCCGTTGTTATATACGATATTACACGCGGAAGCCGGGACGTTGGTGACTGGTTTAATTTTCGCAAAGCTATGTCACGGCTAAATATTAAAGTTATCGCCGTTGAGGACAAGCTAGGCGATATTCTTAACCCTAACGATTTTCTTGTGGAACTTATAAACGTGGGAATAGCATGGTCGAGGGCATGGAACAAGCACAAGATTCAAGTGAAAAGTGGGGGTAAAATGGAAAAGCCATATTATAAAGCACGAAAGTTCCGTAAATTCATGCGGTTGCCGCTTCATTGGTTGGGGTCGTTATATACGATATACTTCCAAGTACCGCCCCGCTTCAAGATAATTCCGCCCAAAGCGCGAAAGGTCTTGCACCAGAACGAGGTTTATTACGCCGTTTTTTACGTCTTCCATCATTTCCAAAAAGCCCTTGCGGTTGAAATTTCCGCCGCTTGCGCCGTCGTCTACATATGTACGTGTTACGCGCCAGTCGGGCATCATTGCCGCAAATTTTGATAATGCGGCTTTCTGGTTTTCGATGCTCATAGAGTCCTCTCCGCGATACGTTTTGCTTTCGCGGGATAACCGAATGTACAAGGCGCAATTCCAAACTTTAGCGGCAGGCATTGTTTGTCCCCTTTCCGATTTCACGCCGTTTATAACTTTATGTCGTACAGTTTGAACTTCCATAATAGAAAGGCATGGTACAAATCAAGAGTAGCGATGCCAAAGAAAATCAGAGTCAATGCCGCCACCAGCACCCCGCCAAAAATTTGGCTTTGGAGAACTTCGTCGGGAACAATTCCGGTATTAAAAAACCACCGTCCAAACCCCATACTTGCCGCCGCGGCGAGCGGGGTAAGAAAGGCGTATTGTCTTACCGCAGATTTTTCCGGGGTTTCCGATTCCGCCGCTGTTTCGGGAACGCGTTTATCAACCATCCGCGTTACCCAAAAGATGCTAAATGAGATTACGGAAACCACCAATAAGATTGCTTCCAAAAGTAAATTGCCGCCTTCAAGGGTGATTACGCCTGTAATCATTGCAGTCCACATTCCAACGGAAATATACGCCCAAGAAAATCCCGCATACGCGAAATATTCAAACGCAGAAATTTTTTGCCGCTTCATACGAGAAAAAAG
Organism: Defluviitaleaceae bacterium; assembly: GCA_009788055.1. GTDB lineage: Bacteria > Bacillota > Clostridia > Lachnospirales > WQUN01 > WQVC01. The sequence goes on from WQSG01000030.1 coordinate 33,521, forward strand.
ATTAACCGCCCAAAAGAAATAGCCGAGCCAAATCAGCCCCAAAACCACCAACGCCCCCGACCTAAAATACGGCACTGCAAACAAGACCAAAAGAATAAAAAACGAAAACCACGCTTTTGCAATAATTCCGCCGCTCCATAGCAAATCTTTTGTGCCGGGCAAATCTTTTTGCTCTGCCGCGAATTTCAAATGCTGTTTTATATACTTCCGCACGGATTGCCCTGTTGTCGCTTGTGCGGCGCAATCTTCGCTGCCCTGCATTTTTGCGCCTCCCGCAGATGATTTTTTCAATTATGAAATATCACGTATTTTATGTCAACACACGAGCCCACCGCAATGCCGTCATGCAGATGCATCTTACGCTACACATGGTACACCACGCGCAAATCGCAGACGCGCTTGCCGTTTGCGGTGCGGCTTTCGCTTACGATTATTTTCTCTACAAAAAGCAATAGCATTTCGCGGCATAAAGATTGCAACTGTCGCGTGACGGCGGGAAGAAAATCCGTAGTGTTTGCGGTTTCGTGCGTGAGGGCGTTAATGCGTTTTTGTAATGTTTCTGCTGTTTGCAAACGCTCTGCGCGTTCGGCTTCAAATTTGCGAACCTGCCGCGTAAACATACTTTCAGGCACGATTTCTGCAACTTTGTCTTTGTAGAGGTTTTCGATTAGTATGTCCAGCTTGGATGCTTGTTTTTTGCACGTATCAAGCTCGCGCAGGAGGGACGCGCAGTGCGAATTTGCCGCACTGTCTCGCGCTTTTTGTATGGCTTCGGCAACGCGCTGTTCGTCACACCCGAAAGATGGTAACGCGTTTATGTATTCAAAAATGAGCCGCTGTAACGGGTTTTCAAAGACGGCGTGACAGGTGCAGGCGGTTTTTCCGTTTGCGGCGTAATTTGCACACATATATGATATGTATTTTTTCTCGCCGCCGTCTTTACCTGTGCGGCGTTCCGTGTGGGCGCGTAGTTTGTAATTGCAGTCGGCGCAGAATAAAAGCCCCGAGAACAGCGCGGTTTCGCCGCTTTTTGTGCGGCGAGGCTTGTGGTTTTTTATGCTTTGTACGCGCTCCCAAAGTTCTTGCGGTATGATTGGTTCGTGGGTTTTTGTTGCCCGCACCCATTCATTTTCGGGCGTGTAAATTATTTTCGTGCTTTTGTAGGATTCTTTTGCCGCCTTGCACTGCGTTAGATTTCCGATGTATGTTTCGTTGCGTAAAATTGCGCGGATTGTGTTAGCTGTCCACAAACCGTTTCCGCTATTGGGGTTTGTGCGGTTCGCCCTTTGGTAGTAAAGATTTTTTGGCGAAATGACTCCGCTGTCGTTTAACTTTTGCGCAATCGCCCTGTAGCCCATTCCCGCCGCCCGCATCTCAAACACCTCGCGGATGGTTGGCGCGGTGATGGGGTCAATCACAAGTGCGTGGCGGTTTTCCGGGTTTCGCAAGTATCCGTAAGGCGCATACGCCGCGATAAACTTGCCGTTTTCCGCGCAAATTCGCCGTGCCGCCTTCACCTTTTTTCCTGTGGTCTTGCTGTGCTGTTCGTTAAACCAATTGCGGAAAACCATCATGTCGTCCAGTTTTTCGTTTAGTGAAATCAATTCGCAACCGTGTTGCGGCAGAAAAACCTCCGCTAAGTTTCCCACTTCCAAATAATTCCGACCAAGCCGCGAGAGGTCCCCATACGGTATAATAAGACTAAATCCAAATTCCCCAGTAAAATCAAGGGTTGCGGGGTTTTCGGACAGTCTTTTTCCACTATTATACCAATCACATATGGGGCAGAAATCAGACCGCAAAAATGGCTTTGTGTCATTACAGCTAAAATTTTTGCCCCAAAAGGAGGACAAGTATGGGTAAAGTTTTAGCCATCACCAACCGCAAAGGCGGCACAGGAAAGACCATGACGAGCGTGAGTTTAGCGGCATCGTTAGCACGGCAAGGCAAGAAAGTTTTGATTGTTGATGCCGATAGCCAACACTCCGCAACGGTGAGCCTCGGCGTTAAAGAGCCGGACAAGCTGGCGGTCACATTAGCCACAATCATGCAGAGCATTATCAAGGAACAAGAGATAGACCCCGCAGAGGGAATTATCTCACACGATGAGGGAATATCCCTCATGCCCTCAAACAACGGATTAGCGGGTATGGAAATTGTGCTTGCTCCGATAATGGGCAGGGAAACGGTACTTCGGCAGTATATAGACAAGGTTCGCGGCCTTTATGACTATATCTTGCTTGATACCGCACCCACCCTCGACCTGCTGGCGATAAATGCACTTGCCGCCGCAGACAGCGTAATAATCCCTATTGCCCCCAAGTATTTAGATGCAAAAGGATTAGAACTGTTGTTAAAGAGTATAGCACAGATACGGCAGTATATAAATCCTAAACTTGAAATCGGCGGCATCTTGCTCACAATGGTAGACAGACGAGCCAATATCACCAAAGGCATCATTTCCATGATACAGCAAGCCTACGGTGAAAATATCAATATCTTTTCAGAGCCGATACCGCACTCCGTCCGTGCTGTTGAAACTTCAACCACAGGCAAAAGTATTTTTGAGCATGACCCCAACGGAAAAGTGGCGGCGGCGTATGCCTCGCTTGCAAGGGAGGTGCTTGAAATTGCCTAAAAAAGTAGAACTTGAAAACAATACGCTCACAGGGTATAACGCCTTGTTCAGTAGCACGGTAGAGCCGACCACCGCCACCGATACCCACGGCGAACGCATTGTTGAAATTCCTCTCGCCGAACTGCACCCGCCCGAATTTCACCCTTTCCATGTGGTTGATGATGAGGCAATGCAACGGTTAGCGGCGAACATAGGGCAGTATGGGGTAAGAGAACCGGGGCTTGCAAGACCAAGAGCAGACGGCGGGTATGAATTACTGGCGGGAAACCGCCGCAAGCGGGGCTGTGAAATCGCCCAACGCCCTACCTTGCCTGTAATCATCAGAGAAATGACAGATGATGAGGCAATTATCGCAATGGTGGACAGCAACCTTGAACAGCGGGAAACATTGCTATTCAGCGAAAAAGCATGGGCGTACAAAATAAAAATGGATGCACTCAACCATAGCGGCATCAAGGGTGATAAACACTCCTATGAAATTATGGTAGAGCAAACAGGCGAAAGCAAAAATCAAATATTCCGTATAATTCGCCTCACGGAATTGGTTGTCGGCTTGCTTGACAAAGTGGATACAAAGCAACTGGCTTTTAATCCCGCCGTTGAACTCTCATATCTCTCGCAAAAAGAGCAAACCGCAGTCATTTCCGCAATGGAAAACTACGGCGTAAAGCCCTCACATTCACAAGCGGTACGGTTAAAAAAAGCAAAACAGGCAGAGGAACTCACCATTGAAATGATTGACGAAATTCTCGCCGAAACCAAAAAGCCGCAAGAGGATGTTGAGAACA
>WQSG01000031.1 GCA_009788055.1 Defluviitaleaceae bacterium
GTGTGTGGTTGCTTCGCACGCCTTCGCAAAAGCGACGCAACTCACACACCCCGCCCCAGTCCCCCCGAAAAACAGAGGAGATGTAAAAAAATGAGAGAGTTCTACAACGAAAACAAGGAGCGCATAGACCGCATTTTGTTTTTGATTTTGGTTACGGTAGCGTTTTATTTATTCTTTACGGTATTTTTTGTGTACCTGTCGCCATTTTTTATCGGGCTGATTATCGCGCTTGTGATGGAGCCGCTTAACAGGCTTTTGGAACGAAAAATGGGATTTAAACGGTGGGTTGGGTCGCTGTTGTGTTTGCTGGTTTTTATTGCGGTGGTGGGAAGCCTTGGGGCGTGGCTGGTTAGCACACTGGTGCGGCAGGTGACAAGCTTTGCAGAATCCGCGCCCATGCACATTACAGAACTTTCCGCACGGCTGGACGAGGCAAATGTGTGGTTGCAACGGTTTACGGTGCATCTGCCGGACGGCTGGTATATCCCCAATATCGAAGAGATGCTTCCTGCGGCGTTGGGACTGTTTTTTGGCGGCGGAATGGCAGAAACAGGACTGCGAACACTGGGCGGTGTTCCCGATTTCTTCCTAAATTTAATTTTGGGATTGGTTAGTGCGTACTTTTTTATGTCGGATGGCAAGCGGATTTTTAGGTTTGTAAAAAATATTTGCCCGCGCTGGATTAGGGGGCAAATGCGTCAAACAAAAAAAGGCCTCACCCTTGCAATGAGCGGCTATTTTCGCGCACAGGCAATCCTTATGGTTATGGTTGGCGTAATTAGTATTGCAGGGCTGTTAATTTTGCGCAACCCATACGCGCTTTTGCTTGGTCTGCTTTTTGCCGCGCTGGACTTTTTGCCCATCTTGGGCCCTGCCCTTGTGCTTTTGCCATGGGCTTTGATTAGCGTAATCATGGGCAATATGCGGCAGGCAATCGGGCTTCTTGTAATTTGGGGCATAATCACAATTGCGCGGCAGGTTCTGCAACCAAAAATACTTGGCACACAAATGGGCGCGCACCCCCTTGCATCACTGATGTCCATTTATATTGGCTTTAGAATTTTCGGGTTGTTCGGGCTTATTATCGGCCCCACGCTTTTGATGATTATCATCGCCATCTTTGACACGAATGAGGAAAGAAATGCTATAATGTAGGCGGGGTGATAAAATTGTTTAAGCACGCAACCACGCGGCGGCAAATGCTTTTTGTTGGGATATCGCTGTTTGCGGTATTTATGGTGGGGACGCTTATGGGGCGTATGCCAACAATGATTGACATAAGCGAGTGGGAGATTTTTGAATTTGCCAACGCCGCCCCGCCCGAATATGTAATTTTTACAATGGAACAAACTTCGCAACACATATCCGCAACCCTTACAAATGCAAGCGCGGAAAACGAAATTGCCGTTGCCGCAGCATTCATATTGGTGAAACTGGTTTGCGAAACCGCCAACGAGTGGCGCGTTTTCCCCTTCGGCAGTGACGTAAACTTCGCCGCCGCCGAAACAATCCTTCCCCCGGGCTACGGCGCGCAATTCGTCCTAACCCCCGAAATGCTTGCCGCCGACCTCCTCCCCGGCGAATACAAAATAGTCACCACCATCCGTAAAAACAATACCAAAACCCAAGCATGGGCGGCTTTCGACTTGGAAGAAATCTAGGCGTTTGCCTTTGCGGTAACACGCCCTAAAACCCCTATTGTAAACAAATATCGGTTGTGCTATAATCTAACAGATTTTTCGCGTCCCCTGCGGAAATTCATATGGAGGGTTACCGAAGTGGTCATAACGGGGCGGTCTTGAAAACCGTTTGACGGAAACGTCGCAAGGGTTCGAATCCCTTACCCTCCGATTTTTATGGTGAAGCCGATAAGCTACAATGCTTATCGGCTTTTTTTGTCCGCCGTGTGGCACATCTCGCCGTTAGACACTTTTAACGAAAAATTGTATACTTTCTTTGGTGATTAAATATGAATACATTGGTTTCGTTATCTGTTTTTCCTGTGGGCGAGGGAGAGAATCTTTCTGCGCACGTTTCGGAGGTTATTAAGGTGATTGAAGCATCGGGGCTTTCGCACCGCACAACCGCCATGTCAACGGAAATTGAGGGCGATTGGGATGTTGTAATGCAAGTGGTGAAAGATGCTACATTTGTGCTTGCAGAAAAAGGTTTGCGTACTATGGTTAATTTTCGTGCGGATATTCGTCCGGGGCGCACGAATACGCTAACCTCTAAGGTTGAAAAGCTGGACAGTATTCTTGGCGGGAAAAGAGGTTAGCGCATGGGAAAACACGCGGTAATAACAGGTGGGGCAAATGGTATTGGGCGCGCCATTGCAGAGGCATTTTTGCGGGAAGGCGCGGCAGTGACCATAATTGACAAAGGCAATCGCCCGCTTGACGGCGCAGACTTTTTTCACGGAGATATTGCGGATAAAAAGGTGTTGGAGCGGTTTGTGGCGTCGCTGAAAAGCCCTGTGCATTGCTTGATAAACAACGCGTGTTTGGGGCGCGGCGGCTTGCTGTCCGAATGTTCTTATGAAGATTTCGAGTATGTACAACGTGTTGGCGTAACCGCGCCGTATTATCTTACGCAGCTTCTTTTGAAGAATCAGCTGCTTGCGCCGATGGCTTCAATTGTGAATATTTCTTCCACACGCGCACATCAGTCGCAACCCGATACCGAGGCATATACGGCGGCAAAAGGTGGCATTTCTGCCTTGACGCACGCAATGGCGGTAAGCCTTGCGGGGAAGGCGAGGGTAAACGCAATCAGCCCCGGCTGGATAGACACATCGGACAGCGTGTTTGAGGGGGCAGATTTAACACAGCACCCCGCAGGGCGTGTTGGCACAACAAGCGACATCGCCGCACTGGTGATGTTCCTGTGCGGCGACGGGGCAGGATTTATAACGGGAGAAAACATCACCATAGACGGCGGTATGAGCCGCTTGATGGTTTATCACAACGACCACGGCTGGTCGCTGGTTTAAAAATTCATAAGCGCGCGCACATTGTGGCCGGCAAGCCACCGCGCAAGTAGGGTTACGGTAAAGGGCGTGATTCCGTTGCCGCACAGGTCTGCGGCGTAGGGGTCGATAAGGGCGTCTTGCCCTGCAATCCACCGTGCAAGGCGGGTTGCGTCTGCGCTGGTTACGCGCCCGTCACCGTTTACGTCGCCATGCACAAACGCGCCGACTCTAACGATGTTATTGTAGATTTGGAAGTTTAATGTTTCGCCGACATTGTTGACGGGCGGCGAGATGAATGTGGCGGTGATTGGCAACAGCCCCAGCGGTTCGTAGGGGCAAATTTGGAATGTCATTGTTAGGACAGCCCCTTGTTCGTAGATGTTAGACGAGCCGTTTTCCCATCTCCAAATGGCACTTCCGCTTGCGTCAAGCGAGGAAAAATGCGCGGTTGTTTGTGAATCCAGCAATGTCAATGTGGCGGGGAAATCCATGCGCAGTTCCATGTTTGCGAAACCGGGGTTGTTGCCCAAATGTATTTGCACCGTTACATATTCGCCCGGCTTTGCAACGCCGCGCGAAACGGACAGCGCTGGCGCGAGGGGCGGGTAGGGGAATTGCGGGCAACAGCCGTAAACGTTGCAGTTTTCGTAAACGAAACCGCAATGCGGACAGCAAGCGTCTTCGTTGCACAGGAACGGGCAGTTCGGCGGGACGAAAGTGCCGTAATTGGAAACGCTTATCGCCCCTGTTGGGGTCGTGTTGCCTTGCAAGATATTGCCAAGATGCAATGTCCATGTGAATTGGTTTTCCGCGCCCGGGGCGGGGTTGAAAGTCCATCCCGCCAAAAGAGTCCACGAAAGCGGAAGGACGTTCTCGCCAAGATTTGTTGCAACATCTGCGTAGTGGGGTAACGCGGATATTACCGTATGCAAGTTTGCGGATTGCTCCTGCGTAAGCGTCGGTGGGACGGGCGGTACAATGTGGTGCAGTATTTCATCAGGGGTAATCGCGTCAACGGTTATGGCTTTTGTGTCAAAAATATCCGTTCCGATTGCGGTTGCACGTACATTAATTACCGTGTTTGCGGGAACTTCCGCACCCACATTAAGCAAACCCGTTCCGCTTATTGACGCCCCAACGACAGGCGGGAAAATTCCCCATACTACGTTTTGGGGCGCGTGTGACGGTGCAACTGCCGCGCTGAATTGCAGGGTTTCGCCTTGCGTAACGCGTGTTGCGCCGCTTTGCGCCGTTACGGTTATGCTTGTTGGGATAACAGGTATCACATCCACTGCGGACACGCCAAATATATCCGTACCCGCCGCCGTGGCGTATACGTCAACCGTTATATTAGTCGCGGCGAACGAGCCTACGGTTAATAAGCCCGATGCGTCTATGGTTATGCTGAGACATACGAAGAGCGGAAGACTCCAGATTACATCTTGCGGTGCGCCCGACGGGTACACGGTTGCGCGGAACTGCAATGTTTCGCCCCGCATAATGGTTGTTGCGTTATTTTCCGGCGTAACCGTCACGCTTATTGGAGCGGGCGGCGCAGGCAGATAGTTTGTTACGGTAATATGCCCGCTTTGGGCAACGCTTCCGGGCAGAATCGTACCCCTGTTAAGCGTCCACGTAAACTGGTTTGTCGCACCGGGGGCGGGGCTGAAACTCGTACCCGCACGAAGAACCCACGACAGCGGCAAACTGTTGGTTTCGCCCGTGTTTGTTGTAACCGTTGTTGAAGTTGGCAACGCGGCGATAACCGCATTTGCGTTTGCAGATTGCGCTTCTGTCAGCGTTGGCGCAACGGGAAGCGTAACGCCCGTTAAGGTTTCGGGCGGGGGGCATATGCACGGGGACACGCCGCAGGTAATGCATGGCGGCGGTGGCGTTTCGGTGCAAACAAATATGCCAAAAGGTTGCGTAAGCGCGACACCGTGGCTGTTAATATTGATGCCGTGGGGGGTTCTGCAAATGAGAACGGCACGGATATAGTTACCCCATACATATCTGCCTACTTGAGACAAATCAATCGTGTTGCCCGTTTCAATGATAACGCCGCCGCCTTGGTTAATAGAACCCTGTGCGCGGAAGGGATTGCCTGTTATCCAAATGATTTCGTCGTAATTTACGCCGTCGATTGTGATGCGTTGCCCGTCCACGGCAATGCGATGGATGGCGGGTGCTTGCCTTGTGTGAAGCGGAAAATGCCAGCTGTTGCCCGCGCTGGTAGACCTTTCCTCGTTTACGCCAAGGCCGCGGTGTATGCGGCTTACCATGTAAAACGCGCCTGTTTCCATAGATGTGCGGTGGTTTTCGTCCGTTAGCGACGGCATTAGCATCATGTTCCAGCCAAGGCCTGTGTGGTTCATTGCGTGAGAGTCGTCATTGGCAAAGCCCCACACGGGAATGCCCTCGGGCATTAGTTGCAGAAGAATATTGTCCCATAAAATTCTGTCGGATTGGGTTTCGCCGTCTGCGCGGTTAAAGGCCTCCATGCCTATTAATGCGGGGAAGCGGCGAAACCAGTCTACATATCTGTTTACCTCGCGTGGCATATTAGACGCGGCAATATGCCCGCGTCCGCCCGCGTGTTGGCACATAGACCCGCCCGAAAGCGGGCAACGCGGGGTGTGAAAACAGGTGTACCGCCCAATGTGCGGCAACACCGCAAGCCCGCCCAACTCTTCTACGCGGTTAAAAATCCACGTTTCACTGCGCCCGTAGTTTGGGGTGTAGTTGAACCAGTACGTTAAAATATCGTGGTGGGCGTAAGACGGCTCGCTTGACATTGGCACGGGAAGCATACCAATATTGGGCTGACCGGGCGGCAAACCAAGAATATCGCGCATTTGCGGGCGCATCCATCCGTGGGTAACCGCAAAGTGCGAAGCCTCGTGGGCAAGAATGGGTGTGCGCCCCCCTGCGGCCGTGCCTTCGCTTACCGTGGGCAAAACCCGCCCTGCCAAGCCGGGCGACCATGTGCCGTCTAAAATTGCGTCCCTGTCCAACTCACTCATATTGTTTCGCGGGTCGTTCCATTGCATTGGTTGCCACCAATCCAAATGGGGCGGGGTAATGGGCGGGTTAACTGCCCAGTCTCCGGTACAAACCACGCTGTGGTCGGTTATGGCAAGGATATCGTAACCACGGTTAAAATGGTCAACAACGGTTTCACGCATCCACCCCCGCCCGTCTGAACGGCGCGTATGTGTATGGTGAGAAGCGCGAAACTGAAACCAATTGTCCCAGCATACTGCCTCGTAAGGGCTTTGTATTTGGAAAACGCCCTGCATATCGGGGTTTTGTACGCGTACTTCCGGAATGCCCGTTTCCGGGCGGAACACGGTGAGATTATCAATATGGAACTGCGCGGGGATATCTCCTGCGTTAGCGGGCGAACCGATTGCCATAGGAACAATGCGCAAGTTTTGGTTTACGCGCCCTGCGTGTGTATCAGAAACCGTGTAGGAAAAATTAAACGAACCGGGTCCGCCGGGCATACTGCTCTCCGCAGTATAGGTCGTTGCCGAGTCGGACATAAAGCGCATTCTAAGCCCTGCGCCAACATTTAGCCGCCCCGTTACCGTTATAATATCGCCCGTCTGAAATTCCATCCCGCGCAAAAGTAACCCGCGTGAGCGGTTTGCGGCGGTGCGGTCTACAATTAAGCGGCGCGAGCCGGGCGTTCCGCCCTGCACGATTTCCACCGTAACTTCACTTAAACCGTGAGACGGGGCTATATGTGTGCTTCCCGTTCCCATGCAACCAAGTGGCATATCCGCAATGTATTCTTGCAGCTGAAACAAATAGCCTGTGCGGTCGCAAGGGACGATATGGTAAATTCTCATGTTTGAAAGAATCAGCGTGCGGTGCGAAGTCGCAGACGGCGCAGGTTCCATGCCATTGTTTGCGTTGCCGTTGCACAGTACGATATTCCCGCCATTTGCTTCCTGCGTCCATTGTATGGAAATGGTTTGCGGCGTTTGGTTAAGTCCCGTAACCCGCTGAAACACACCGGGGGCACTATCGTTGTTGTTATTTCCGCCGTTTGCGCGTATACGGAAACCGCCCGTGCCCGCCGCCATGGAAGCGTTAAACACAAGCCTATATGTTTCGCCCGCTATGGGAAAGAAACCATCTGCGGCACTTCTTGCGGCGTTTGTGCCGCCCACTTCCGTACCTGTTTCAATTTCAATAAACCTGTTCGTGTTCGCATATCGAACTTCTACCCGAGGGTTTGTACCATGCACGGCAGAAATCCATCCCGACGTTGGTGTACCCGAATTGCGCAAACGAAAACCGGGCGCATACGTTGGTGCGGCAAGCGTTCCGCCAATTAAAACCCTGTCGGCACTGCCCGCTCCAACTTCAGATTCCCCCGTATTAAGCCTGTTTACATCAAGCTGCCAAACAACCTCATGCCCGCCGATATTAAGCGGCATCACATTTTCATATTCGGTGAATCCCAGCGCAGGCGGTGTAGTGCTTGCAAATTCGCCCAACCCGTGAACATCGTCACAAACCGTTGGCGCATTCCCAAGCAAATAATCGCCGTTTTGCGAGTGTACATGAAGCAACCCCACAACCATAGTAAATACCAAAAAAAGGCAAGCTATCCGTTTAAAATAGTCCCGCATATAATCACTCCTCCCTATAATGTATGTAAAAAAAATGTAAAGTGCCCCTTTTTCCGATTTTAACAGCTCTTTGTAAAATCCGCAATCAAAAAAATAAACTTCCCGATTTTTTCTCGAGAATTATATAGCGGTCTGTTCTTTACATAACACAAACCGTAATTTTCGCCGAATTTTACCATTTACGACAAATTTACAAGCAATTCGGCAATATTTTACGCATATGATATTTGGATTTTTCATTGAAAGAGTATAATGGTTAACGATTGACAATTGAAAAATATGTACTGGGAGGAGGCGTTTTTGTAATTTCCGAAACAAAAAATTACCGTAACTGACCAACGAAAATGAGAAATCAGGATTCCGTGCATGAGCATGGGATGTAGAGGGGATGTATTTTATGAAGAAGAAATCAGCTTCTTACGGAAGATTATTTGCTTTAATAGTTGTGTTTGCAATGGTGCTTCCTATTGTGACACCATTGGCACCGGTTTTTGCCGCCTCGCCATTCGGCTTATTAAATGAGGCAAACCAATCGGTACGGCCAAGCTCGCTTGGACAGGCAAACCCTGACCCGCGAGGGCGAATGGAATTTATGGGCAGGTATTTGTTTAAAGGGCAGTTGCACGCACATACATCTGTAAGTGATGGTGTTTTGTTGCCGTCAAACGCCTTTAGAAACGTAATTGACAGAGCAACTCCATCCTTGGACTTTTTTACGCTTTCCGACCATGCGGAAGGTTTCGATGTTGTTTTGGGCGAGGACTTTCTTGAACGCCTTGAAGATTCCCGTTCCTACGACTGGATACGTTCGCACTATGTTGCGGACATTTTCACAAATGAAGACTTTATTGCATTGATAGGTCACGAAGTAACGTGGGCAGACGGTGTTTCCGGCCACTTGAATATATTTGCAACCCCGTGGAGAATTGCCGCTTATCAAGGCCGCCGTGTAGACCCAAGATTTAAGTACGGCGACATTAAATACGACTTGGTTACGGCATATGACCGCATTTCACAAGACCCGTATGCCATTGCAATGTTCAATCACCCGCAACCAACAGGCTTTGGTGTGTTTGATGGCTGGCGGCACTTTAACTCGGATGTAGCACGCAACATTGCAATACTGGAACTGAACGGTTCAAATGTGGCACAGTTTATGGACGCGCTGGATGCAGGCTGGCGTATTTCTCCTGTGTGGAGCGCGGACGAGCATGACGATGGCTGGGGCGAAAGAGACGGCCGCACAGGCGTATTTGCCCCGGAATTGACACGCGCAGCAATTTACCAAGCCATGCGCGACCGCGCAACGTACTCCACGTTAAGCCGCGGAATGCGAATGACATTTATGGCAGAAGCTAACGGGCAAGACTTTCTTTTAGGAAGCACTCTTCCGGCAGAAACGACTTCCGTAAGGCTTGTGGCAACATTTGACGACCCTGTTGAGGAAATCGAATATGTTGAAATCCGCACAAATAACAGAGAAGTTATTTATCGTCGGTACATTAACGGCCCTGCGGCAACCATAGACTATGTTGTAAATGCCGCAGACGGCGACTACTTTTTTGTATACGCAATGAGTCCTACCCTGCGCGATACCATGTCTGCGCCTGTTTGGATAGGGCCTGTAACCCGCGGAACAAACTTCGCGCCCGATATTACCATCACAAACTACAGCGCGTTTTCTTCCCAAACGCTGACGATGGGGCAAGTTGTTACCATCCCTTCCGCAACCGCACACGACCGCGAGCATGACGAAGCCCGTCCGGTAACATTCCAAGTATTTAACTCAAACGGACAGGTTTCAACAACGGGTAACACATTTACTGTTACGGCTTACGATGATTATTTCGTTCGCTTCCGTTCTTCGGACAGGGAAGGAAATACCCGTGCAAGGCTTATTCGGCTTCAAGTTAACCACGACAACATGAACCCCAATACACTGTTTTCACAATTTGCGCCGGTAGTTAATGTGGGCGCAACGCCGGAAGAAGCAGGCGTAAATATTGTTACAGACTTCGCACTTACCGATGCCGTGTTGGAATTTACATTGGCATCCGATACAAACTGGGAAAATGCAACTACGGTTGCTTCCGTGTCTGAACCATTCCAGCTTGTTAATTATGTTGGCGCGATAACTTCAAACTCGCCCCCAACAAGAGGACAGGCTCTTAAAATGCTTACAAGCCACGCATTTAATCTTACGGGGCTTACCCCCGGCGCGGAATATATGTATCGTTTTGCCGTTTCCGAAACAGGAGCGCGCACAACAGCTGTATACAATTTCCGCACACCCGGTAACACAGGCACGGAAACCATTTACATTTTGGGTGATGTGCGAGTACCGGACGGCTCTCCCGACGAAGATTACCAATTCTTTAACGATATGCTTGAAGCACTGCGTGATATTGATGACAGCGGTGCTGTTGTAGTACAGCTTGGTGACTTTATTACAAGAACTTGGCGGTACGAACACTGGTACAGAATGTTTAACCGCAACATAAGTGAACTTGGGCTTTTGCTGGCACCTGTAAGCGGAGACCACGAAGCATACCTGTGCGTAAACCGCGGAACCCGCTGGGATTCCGGCTACGACCCGACATCCACATTCTCCATGATGTACAACACCCCCTCAAACGGAAGCGTGGCAGGGCACTCTAACTATTCCTTTGTTGTGGGCGATATGCACATTGCCGTTCTTAATACGTCTTTGCCCATTCCTTCGCAATTGCAGTGGCTGCGCGAGGAGATGAGAGAAACGCAAAAAACTTGGCGCATTGTAGTAGGGCATTATTCATATTTTGGCGGATTGCACAGCAATGACCCCGGAATAGGTAATTTGCGTGAAGAAATTGCAGACACGTTCCAACAACTTGGTATTCACCTGTACGTTGGCGGCCACGACAGAGTGTACAAGCGTACAACCATTTCAAACCAAGTGCCTATTAATAATCCTGACCACGGCACAAACTTTGTTGTTGCGGGTTCGGCAGGCTCCGGGTTCTATGACAACGTTGTCCACTCATGGGACAGAGTTGTGTTCGACGAAAATATCCAAACAGGAATAATCCTAACCGCATCAAGCCAATATTTGACTTTGCGCGCCTACACAATTGACGGCGACGAAGTTGACGAATTTACCGTTTACGCAGGTGGCTTGCTTCCGGGCGTTTTGGAATTAACAGGCGCAGATATTCTTGGCGGGTATGTAGTGGGCGCGGGTGTTCGCAGTACACCGGGCGCGTATCCTGAAACAGTTGTTTTGCGCGTAAGGAAATATGACGCAGACAGAACAGTCGTACAAGATTACAGAAGCGCGCAAGTGGAATTAAACTTCCGCGGAAACGACCAGTTTGTACAGTTTGCAACCCCTATGACGTTTACCCCCGGCAACACATTAATACTACAGGCTTTAGGCATAGACGGCCAGCCGATATCGGGGCTTGACTACATTGTTTTAAGGCGCGGACTTCCGGGAGAAGGTACTTCCGCCAACCCTTATGAGCTTAGAGACTGGGATGATATAGCCCTGATAGACCAAGACCCAACGGCGTATTACGCGCTGATGAACGATTTGGATTTGGGCGGACATTTGCGCAGCCAGCTTGCCGTTACAACACCGTTTTCAGGTGTATTCGACGGGCAGGGCTTCATTATTTCAAATTACGCATCGTTGCAAGGCGGCTTGTTCCGTTTGAACACAGGAATCATTCGCAATGTGGGAATGGTGGATGCGCATATAAACAGCCCGCAAATTGGCGTAGGTATTCTTGCCGACTTTAACACGGGTGTTGGGCGAATATACCAAGTTTTCTCTACGGGATTTGTTTCCGGCGCGGCGCGTGTCGGCGGTATTGCAGGCGTAAACGAAAGAGATGCCAGAATAAGCGACAGCTATTCCTTGGCAGAAGTTCGTTCAAGCGTAGACAGAAACCTTGGCGGTATCGTTGGCCACGGGCAGCAACGCAGTATCATAGAGCGCACGTATGCAATGGGCGATGTAATTGCCTACGCATTTAACCCCACAAACCGCAGGCACGCGGGCGGTATAGTAGGATACCTTCATCCTACAAACACAGTGCGTCACAATGTTGCAATGAACGCCATTGTTTCCGCAAGCGCGGCGGCGGGGCATCCCGTTGTTGGATTTACCATAAGCTTTGGCCGCGCCATCTTGTACGATAATTTGGCGTACAGGGGAATGGTTCACGGGAATAATTCCTTGGCACGTGACCCGCGCTGGATGGGCACCACGGTAACTCGCGACCAGCTTCGCAATCAGGCAACATTTGAAAACCTCGGTTGGGATTTTGACAATGTGTGGCAGTGGGATAATCTTATGATGCGCCCGATACTGCGCGCAGTACCGGAAACATCTGTTGCACCGGAGTTGCCTAACCTAAACTTGAATACGGATGGCTACTTTGAAATTTACGCACCCGAGCAAATTGCTTTAATTGCCCAGTTCCCCGCAGAAAACTATATTCTTTTGAATGACTTGGATATGAGCGGCTTTGTTCACGACACGCCTATCGGCTTCCGCGGAAGATTTGACGGAGACGGTCATCAAATTCGCAACTTCACATCAACTGCAATCGGCGGATTGTTTGCCACAAACTCAGGCGAAATCCGTGACGTTGGTATTCCAAATGCCACGGTTGCAACCACCGCGCTAAACAGCGTTGGCGTTGGCGTACTTGTTAACACCAACACGGGTACGATAAGCCGCGTGTTTACCTCGGGTAGTGTAACGGGCGGTGCGCGTGTCGGCGGTATCGCAGGCGTACACCAAGGTTACGGCTTGATTGAGGACAGCTATTCCTTGGCAAACGTACACGCTACAAACGAAAGAAACAACGGCGGTATAGTAGGACACGCAGCAGGGTTTAGCGTAATAGACCGCACCTATGCAACGGGCAGCGTTACAAACAGCGCACCTGTTGTTGGCAACAGAATCCATCATGGCGGCATTGCGGGGTATCTGTTCCCCGAAAACACCGTAAGCAACAGCTTTGCATTAAACAGTCAAGTGCTGGGGCACAACGCTGTTCACCCGGTTGTAGGTTTTGTTATTGGTTTCGGCGTGGCTACGGTGGAAAACAACTTCTCTTATGCAGGAATGATTTACGGTTCGCCAACCGTTAACCCGTTAAGAGACCCAAGATGGTGGGGCGAAAGGAAAACCTTAGCACAAACCCGTATGCAGTACACATTTGAATATGGTCTTGGTTGGGATTTTGACGATGTATGGCAATGGGATGCACAAATGATGCGTCCGGTGTTGCAAAACGCAACGGAGGATTCTGTTGCCGCAGACCGCCCAACCCTTCCGCAAAACGTGAACGGATATTTTGAAATTTCGCAACCTGCGCACCTTAATCAAGTATCGCAGTTCCCGGATGAAGATTTCATTCTGGTTAATGATTTGGATTTAACCGGGTTTGCACTGTCTGCGCCTATTAACTTCCGCGGAAGTTTTGACGGTGACGGACACTTGCTTAACAATTTCGTTTCTACCGAAATCGGAGCCTTGTTTGACACAAACTCCGGCACAATACGCGATTTGGGTGTTCCAAACGCCGTAATTGCCACAACCGCGCTAAACAGTGTTGGTGTTGGCGGGCTTGTTAACACCAACACAGGCACAATAAGCCGCGTGTTTACCTCCGGTACTGTAACCGGCGGTGCAAGGGTAGGCGGAATTGCAGGCGTGCATCAAGGTAACGGCTTAATTGAAGACAGCTACTCACTGTCAACCATACACGCCACAAACGAACGGAATAATGGCGGCATAGTTGGTCATGCGGCAGGATACAGCGTAATAGCCCGCACCTATGCAACGGGTAGCGTAACAAACAGTGCGCCTACACTCGGCAACAGGATTCACCAAGGCGGCATTGCGGGGTACTTGTTCCCCGAAAATACCGTAAGAGACAGCTTTGCGCTAAATCGCTTGGTTCAAGGTCATAACGCCAATCAGCCTGTTATCGGTTTTGTAATTGCCTTTGGTCATGCAACGTTGGAAAATAACTTTGCGTACGCGGGAATGATTTACGGTACGCCAACCGTTAACGTCGCCAGAGACCCAAGATGGTGGGGTACACCAAAAACCCTTGAACAAACCCGTATGCAGTACACATTTGAATACGGGCTTGGCTGGGACTTTGACACCGTATGGAAATGGGACGAAGACGCTTTGCGTCCTGTGCTTCGCGGGGCTACGGAAATAACAGACCTCTTAACGCTGGCACCAAACCTTCCTGAAGATGTAAACGGCTATTTTGTAATTTCGCAACCGTCACATCTTAACGAAATGGCAGAATTCCCGGATGAAAACTTCATTCTTGAAAATGATTTGGACTTGACAGGCTTCACGCTTGCCGAACCTATAAACTTCCGTGGCAGTTTCAACGGAAACGGACATTTGATTATCAACTTTACGTCTTCTTCGGGCGGATTGTTTGCAACAAACTCCGGCGAAATTCGTGATGTTGGTATTCAAAATGCAACCGTAATAACCGCATTAACAAGCTCAGGCGTTGGCGTACTTGTTAACACCAACGCAGGCACGATAAGCCGCGTATTTACCTCAGGCATAGTAAGAGGCGGCGAGCGCGTTGGCGGCATCGCAGGCATCCATCAAGGTAACGGCTTAATTGAAGACAGCTACTCCTTGGTAAACGTGTACGCCACAAACCAACGTAACAACGGCGGAATTATAGGCCACGCCGAAAATACAAGCCGTGTAGAACGCACCTACGCCACAGGCGATGTTATTATCAGCACAAGCGTTGTTAACGCAAACAGGGTACACGCCGGCGGTATTGCAGGGTATCTGTTTGGCGGCAACACGGTAAGGGACAGCTTTGCCCTAAACAGGCGGGTTCAGGCGCATAACGTGGCACACCCGGTAATCGGCTTTGTAATCGGTTTCGCGCACGCCAACCTTTACAACAACTTTGCCTATGAGGGAATGGTAGCAGGAAACCCAACCGTTAACGTGCAACGCGACCCAAGATGGGACGGCATACCAAAAACCCTTGAGCAAACCCGTATGCAATCCACCTTTGAAAACACGCCGCAAAACGGCGGGCTTGGTTGGGACTTTGATACGGTATGGCAGTGGGATTACAGCCTAATGCGCCCTGTACTGCAAGGTGCTACGGAAATGTTTATTCCTGTTCCAAGTTTGCCGCGCAACTTAGACGGCTACTACGAAATTTCACAGCCGTCGCATCTTAACGAAATGTCAGAATTCCCGAATGAAAACTTCGTTTTAACAGGTGACTTGGACTTGACAGGCTTTGTCCTTGACGCACCCATTAACTTTGCGGGCAGCTTTGACGGCGGCGGGCATTTGCTTCGCAACTTCACATCTACGGCAACGGGCGGTTTGTTTGCCACAAACTCAGGCACAATCCGCGACGTCGGTATTCCAAACGCCACGGTTGCAACCACTGCGTTAAACAGCGTTGGCGTTGGTGTACTTGTTAACACCAACACAGGTACGATAAGCCGCGTGTTTACCTCAGGTAGTGTAACGGGCGGTGCGCGTGTCGGCGGCATCGCAGGTGTTCACCAAGGCGCAGGCGTAATCGAAGACAGTTACTCCTTGGCAAACGTACACGCCACAAACGAAAGAAACAACGGCGGTATAGTAGGTCATGCAGAAGGCACAAGCCGAATTGAACGCACCTACGCAATGGGTAACGTAACAACAAGCGCGACGGCAACCGGAAATACTATCAATGCAGGTGGTATCGCAGGGCAGCTGGCAGTTGGAAACACCGTAGCAAACAGCTTTGCGTTAAACCGTTTCGTTTTCGGCACAAACGTTACTCATCCCGTTATCGGTTGGGTACCGGGGTTTGCGCTTCCAAACCTAACAAACAACTTTGCCTACGAAGGCATGGTATACGGCCAACCAACAATGAATGTTCAGCGCGACCCAAGATGGTGGGGCGAAAGCAAGACGTTGGCGGAAGCACGTATGCAGTCAACATTCCAAAATGGTCTTGGTTGGGATTTTGATACTGTATGGCAATGGGACAATGTAATGATGAGACCCACTCTGCGAAGTGCCACAGAAGACACTGTTGCACCGGGTCAACCAAACCTGCCGAGAAACGCAGACGGATATTATCAAATTTCTCAACCCGAACACCTTAACCAATTGGCCTACTTCCCGTATGAAAACTTTATCCTGATGAACGATTTGGATTTGACGGGCTTTACGCTTTCCGCACCCATTAACTTTAGCGGAAGTTTCAACGGTAACGGGCATTGGATTGCCAACTTTACTTCCGTAACAGGCGGCTTGTTCAGAACAAACATTGGTGTAATCCGCGATGTTGGTATGCCATACGCATCTGTTGAAACAACCGCAATAACAAGCGTTGGCGTTGGCGCACTTGTGGATGTAAACGCAGGCACAATAAGCCGCGTATTCACGGGCGGTTATGTAACAGGCGGCGAACGCATTGGCGGTATCGTAGGCGTTCTTCAAAGCGGCGGCGTAATAGAAGACAGCTACTCCACCGTAAATGTGTACGCCACAAACCAACGAAACAACGGCGGTATCGTAGGGCACTCATGGGGCGGCAGTAGTGTAGTCCGCACCTATGCCACAGGCGATGTTGTTGTAAGCACAAGCGTTGCTGCCGCAAACAGGGTTCACGTAGGCGGTATAGCAGGCTATCTGTTCGGCACAGAATCTGTACGGTACAGCTTCGCGCTTAACAAATTGGTTTTGGGTAACAACGTGGCACACCCCGTTATCGGCTTTGTAATAGGGTTTGAATCGGCAGACCTGCAATACAACTTTGCTTACGAGGGTATGGATGCAAGAAATGCAACCGCAAACGTACAAAAAGACCCACGATGGAGCGGCATACAAAAAACTCTTGAGCAAACCCGTATGCAATCCACCTTTGAAAACGCAACGCAAGACGGCGGGCTAGGCTGGGACTTTGATACGGTATGGCAGTGGAGCGATACACTAATGCGCCCAATACTGCAGGTTGCGGCAGAATACAGGCAAAATAACAACGATTGCCAGCATTGCGGCGCAGATTTTGGCGATTGCAACTGCGAAACAATTTCGCAAGCTATCGCAAACGCACAAACGCTTGTCAATGAAGCACCTTCGGTTATAGATTTGTCGCCTGCACAAGTACCGATTGGCGTACAATTTATCCGCCCTGCAACATTATCGGCATTGCAATCTGCGATAACCGCTGCCCAAAATTTCCTTGCACTTTATGCGGCTACCGCAAGTGCGGCTGAATCAAATGCCGCAGAAAATGCCATACTAACGGCAATAAGTGCGTTTGGGCAGGGAATACTCACGGGTGAAATGCCCGCAAACATTCCTACGGTTGTAAGCATAACACCGACAGGAACAAACGTGGCTGTGGCAACAAATCAGCTTACGGTAACGTTTAACACCGCCATTGACTTAACCGCAGCAACAGGCAATATCACCATATCGGGCGCAACCACAACGTCGCCAAGCAGCATAAGCATGGCAGGCGGACTAGCGGATTTTGGCGTAACCACCACGTCACCAAGCAGTATATCCGTTGTAGCCTTTGATTACGGCGGCGCAGCAATTTCCAACCCGCAGTGGAATGCAGAAAACACTGTAGTTACCTTTGAACTCTCGGGTCTTGCTTTTGGCACAGAGTACACCGTTACGGTATCAGGCTTCTACGGCGTTAACGGATATGCAATGGAAGAGCCGCATATTCACCGCTTCACCACCGAAGCGCAAGTGCTTGTTTCGGTTAGCGCGGCAACTCCTGTTGGGGGGCTTTCGCGGAGGACAATTTCCATTAACCAAAGCTTGTTGCCCTCGGGCGTTAATATGGAAGACGTGTACGTTTCCATTCAAACAAGCGTAGGCGCAACAACAAACTGGATTGTTCTTCCTGCAACGGTTGCGGTATTAACGCCGCTAATGCACTCGAATGCCGCCGATGTATGGGTTGGGCTAACCGTTGGTCTTCCCATTGTGGCAGGAGGAACTGCACCATGGATTGACACCGCAAACGGAAATTAGCAAAGGAGGCAATTATGAAAAAACGATTATTGGCAATACTTCTTGCCATACTGGTAATTGTCGCTGTACTACCCTTTGCTATTGTTTTTGGCGGCGAGGCAGTATCGCATACCGTAGGTTACTCGAGCGGAACACTTACTGCCGAATTTTCCGGCGTAAGACCCAATATGAGATACACATTTACACTTTTCAGGATTGGGGACGCCGGGATGATTTTGACGGAAAGCACCGCCGATACAAACGGCGTAGTACGGTTTACGCGATACGTCGGTATTTTGGAAGTGGGCGAACACCCGTGGATGTTAAGCCCCGTTGGGCTTAATCCGCCGGGGGAAACAGTATCGGGAAATCTTTACGTGCCGTACTGTAACCTTCAGTGCTTGCTTTACGAATTGAAGCAATTGATAAGCTCGTCCGCAGACCTGTTGGGTTCTACCTATCGAAGCCACAATGGCAGGGACATTTCCCCAACAGACTACTGGGTTCCTTACGATGTATGGGAAGGGTTGTCTATTGCCAAACAGCACGGGCAATCTGTACTTGATGCAATTTTATCGGGCAACGGCAATTAACGAATTTTTTAGGAAGCCGACAAAATGTCGGCTTCCTATCTTTTCGTCAAAGGAGATTATCATGAAAAAAATAATTACTAACAGGCGTTTGCTGATTGTCCTTGTGGGGTTTTTATTTTGCGCCATTAATATTTCCGCATCCGGTTTTTTTTGCTCGGCACAAAACAGGCTTTCCATATACAGGGCGCGGGTAATTTCTGTTGACAATGAGCTTCTTTCACTTGACCCGCTTGTGCAGGGTATGTATTTGGGGCGGCAGGTAGTTGAGGTTGAGGTTCTTGAAGGAATACACGCAGGCAGTATATTGCAATTTGAAAATATAATAACCCGTTTTTTTAATCACCTTTCAAGGGAAGGGATGACCATACTTGTTAACATCATAAGCGAAAGCGTTATGGGCGGCGCAGACGGCGAAACCATAATTATACACACCGAGATGTTCGGGCATTCACGCGAAGGGTTTATGTTCGGGTTTATAGGGCTGTTTTTTCTCGTGCTTATTGCGGTTGGCAGAAAAAAAGGATTGTATTCCGCAATTTCATTACTGTTTACAATTTCCACGGTTATATTTTTCATGCTTCCCTTTATTTTGCGTGGGCACAGTCCCGTTCTTATCGCGGTAATCACAGCCTTGTTAACCATGGTGTTTTCCATATTTATGATAAGCGACATTAGCATGAAGAGTTTTGCGGCAATAGGCGGAACATTTGCGGGCGTTACCGCAGCAGGCATAATAAGCGTTGTTGCGGGGCGTTTGGCGCATATTTCGGGAATGCAAATGGACCACGCGGAAGAAGTAATTTTTCGTGTAGGCAGAACGGCATGGGACGAGACCATAATCGTTCACGTTCCGCAGTTGTTGTCCGCAGGGATTATTATAGCCGCGCTGGGTGCTGTAATGGACGTTGGAATGTCCATATCATCTGCCGTATTTGAAATTAAAGAACTTACCCCAAATGCAAAAGTAAAAAGGCTGTACCAAAGCGGCATGAACATAGGCAGAGACATAATGGGAACAATGACAAACACACTTATTTTAGCATTTGCGGGAAGCTCTATTACCGCGCTGGTTGTTATCGCCCTTTACAGGCTTCCGTATATCCGTTTTATAAATTTGAATATGTTGGCAGTAGAGGTTATACAGGGTCTTTCGGCAACCATAGGGCTTATACTAACCGTTCCCATTACTGCAATTTTAGCGGCGGTACTTGCGCACAAAAGCAAATAAAAAAACCTCTTGGATTTGCGAGAATCCGAGAGGTTTTTATTTTGCAATCGGGCGTGTTATGCCCATGATGAATATTTTTTGAAAATACTGTTCCCTAGCGGGGAATGCTGTGATATACTTGACGAAACCTGTATTTTTTATTGAAACTACACGAATCGAAAAATAAAATCCAAGAATGGAGTGGTATATTATGCAATACGGGCACTTCGACCCACAGAACAGGGAGTACGTAATAACCAAACCCAACACACCCGCGCCTTGGGCGAACTATCTTGGCTCGCCGGCATACGGTGCTATTATCACAAACAACGCAGGGGGCTATAGCTTTGCAAAAAGCGGCGCGAAAGGGCGTATCACACGCTATCGCTTTAACGAGAACGACCGTCCCGGCCGTTATGTGTACTTACGCGACCAAGCAAGCGGCGATTATTGGTCTGCTTCTTGGCAACCCGTTGGCAAACCTGTAGACCAATATAAATCCGAGTGCCGTCACGGCACGGGCTACACGGAGTTAAAAGCCGATTATTCTAAAATTTCTTCCACTGTGAAATATTATGTGCCGCACGGCTCGGAATACGAAGTTTGGAACGTAACCGTTACAAACAACGACAGCACCGCGCGCGAAATTTCTGCATATGGTTACGCGGAGTTTACCAACGACGGAAACTACGAGCAAGACCAAGTAAACCTGCAATATTCGCAGTTTATTACAAGAACATATTTCCGCGACCCGTTCATTTTTCAATATATAAACGAAAACTTCCAAGCATTTAACAATTACGACCCCAAAATGAGATTTTTCGGGCTTGCAGGCGCGAAAGTCGAAAGCCATTGCGGAGACAAAGCATACTTCCTTGGCAGATACCGCGATTACGGAAACCCCGCAGGCATTGAAAACGGCAAACTTTGCGGAACGCTAAACTACAATATGAACTCATGCGGTGCGTTGCAAACAGTGTTAAATCTTGCGGCGGGAGAATCCAAAACATTCACATTTATACTGGGCGAAAAAGGCGAAGGCGAAGCCCGCGACATCCTTTCCCGCTACGAAAACGCCGCAACCGTCACCGACGAAATTAACGCGCTGAAAAAATACTGGCACGGCAAGCTGGAAAATCTGCAAGTAAAAACCCCCAACGAGCATTTTGACAATATGTTAAACACATGGCACTCCTATCAGTGCTTTATCACCTTCATATGGTCACGCGCCGCAAGCCTTTCATATTGCGGATTGCGCAATGGTTACGGCTACCGCGACACGGTTCAAGACATCCAAGGAATTATCCATCTTGACCCCGAAGCCGCGCTGGAAAAAATCAAATTCATGCTGAGTGCGCAGGTTCATCACGGCGGCGGATTGCCCCTTGTAAAATTCACGCATAACCCCGGCCATGAAGACAAGCCCGAGGACGCAAGCTATCGCGAATCCACAGGCCACCCCTCATACCGCGCCGACGATATGCTTTGGATGTACCCCACCATTTGGAAATACATTGCGGAAACAGGAAACATCGGGCTTCTTGACGAGGTTGTTCCCTACGCAGACCAAGGCGAAGATACCGTTTACAATCACTTGAAAAAAGCGATTGACTTCACGCTGAATCACCTCGGTATTCACGACCTTCCCGCAGGGCTTCACGCAGACTGGAACGATTGCTTGCGCATGGGCGCGAAAGGCGTTTCTGTGTTCGTGGCATTGCAGTTCTACTATGGTTTTGAAATTATGTCGCGCTTTGCAACCCAAAGAAACGACAAGGCAACCTTGGACGAAATGAACGGGCTTAAAGAGCGTTTCGGCAAAATCATCGAAGAAAAATGCTGGGACACAGACCGTTTTGTGCGCGGCGTTGCAGAAAACGGCGACGTTATCGGCGCACCAAAAGACCCTGAAGCAAACTTGTGGCTTAACCCGCAAACATGGGCGGTGCTTTCAGGTTTCGCGAAGGGCGAGCGCGCAAAATCCATCATGGATTTGGTTTACCGCGAGCTAAACACAAAATACGGCGCACGCCTTATGACCCCCTCCTACGAAAAACACGCTTTCGACGGCGCGCTGGCATTGCTTTTCTACCCCGCAACAAAAGAAAACGGTGCTATTTTCCTTCAAACACAAGGCTGGCTTATCCTTGCGGAAGCACTCCTCGGCAGGGGCGACCGCGCTTTGGAATACTATCTTGAATCTTGCCCATCCGCACAAAGCGATATCGCAGATATCCGCCTAATGGAACCTTACGCATATTCGCAATTCACCGAAAGTACAGGCAGCCCCTTTGAAGGCCGTTCCCATGTACACTGGCTTACAGGAACAGCAAGCACCGTAATGGTTGGTTGCGTAGAGGGCATCCTCGGACTTCGCCCCGACATCAACGGCTTGCAAATTTCCCCATCCGTTCCCGCCGACTGGAAAGAGTTTTCCATGAAAAAATCCTTCCGCGGCAAAAACATGAATATCTCCGTCAAAAACCCCGACGGCAAACTGGCAGGTTGCCGCAAACTTACACTAAACGGCAAAGTTATGGACGGCGACTACATTCCCGCCGACGCACTTCAAGCCGAAAACGAAGTTGTTGTTGAGATGTAAGAGATAAAAACCTCGTGGCTCTGCCCCGAATGAACTGCACCCCAAAAGTTAGACAAAAAACTAACAAAGGGGTGCATTTTCATGTAGAAGTATAGTTATGCGCAAAAATTAAAAGGATTGAGTTCTGTTAATTTCAGAACCCAATCCTTTAATTCACTGTCCAAATTTAAACTGTGGTATTAAAACCAACTTCGCCACTCAAAATGGGGGATAATATATCATTTGGGACGGGCTGTCCGTGTGTCCAATTTGGCATGGCTTGTTGTACAGCATCTTGTATTCTCAATGCCTCTTCGCGAAAAATAGTGTGTAGGGTGTACAGTGCAGAAGCACGGTCTTGCACAGAAAATCCCATTATTATTCTGCGTGTTATCGCGCCGAGTCTATCGCCGTCCTGCCAATTCATCATTCCGAAACCACGGGTAAACTGTTCACGAGCAAATGTTATGACTGCATCTTTCATGTTGTCGGCTAAGTCTATTAGTCTTTGTTCCGGGCCGCTAACCAAGTTGCCGTTACTGTCATATCTCCAAACAAGCCCCTCAATATGAGTACCGGATTCTGCTGTAATTTGTGCGGTAGTCATAGCCGCCACCGCCGCATTAATCGGATTAACCATAAGAAATACCTCCTTGTAATGTCGCGCCGTGCGCGTTTTTTTTATTGCCCTTTACTATAAAGACGATTTTGCGGCGGCAGAAATGACAAGGTTTTGTAAATTTTTTCTATCGGATTCTCTCGGCAGATAACGCGATGTTTATGAGGGAATATACATCCACAAACATCCCCTGTATTTGAAATTCAAAACCATATTTTTCCCAGAATACAGTAGTGGTTTGCAAATACGCCTTTTCATTTAGCGGGGTAGTTATATGGTATAAAATGCCGTTATTTTCTACCGTGAAATAACGCATATTTTCTTCCTCTATTCCAATCCCTGTTTCGCGGGTGGCAACGTACTCGCAAATATAAATCCATGTCCCTCCGAAAAATACAAACCCGCCTGTCATACTGAAATAATCCTCATTTTCCGAATACCAAAAAGTAAAACCGGGCATATACTCATCTTCGGAGATGTAGTACAAGTTCAAATGCAAGCCGTCGGGTACATATGTTGGTTGCCATACTGCATACATCGCCGCTTGCGGGTCGCCTTGGAGTTCGATAAAGATAACGCGCTCGTTAAGCCACTGAAAAAACCTATCCCAAGTGCTTGCCCTAATCTCGTCATTGACGAAGAGCAATCCTGATACAAGGGTTACAGCTAACACGATAACCGCGGCTATTCTCAGCGGCTTGCGGAAAAATCTTTGGGGCAACTCGTCAATACTTTCTTCAAGGAGTTCATTAACCGCTTTGTCCAGCGTTTCGTCTTTGAAATGTTTTTTGAACGCTTCGCTTAATATTTCGTCAATTTCGTCAGGTCTGTTATTTTCCATGATAGCCTCCTTCCTTAATCCCTTGCATTAAAATTTTTCTGGCTCGTTCAATTTGCTTTGCAACGGTAGCTTTTTTTATGCCCAATAATTGCGATATCTCTTCGTTGGTAAACCCGTCCAAGAATCTCATTACAGCAACGATTCTGTATATCGGTGGCAGTGTGTTTATAATTTCGTTCAACTTGTTAAATCCTTCCATGCTTTCGTAAATTTTTTCCCCATCATCAAATGTAACGCTTTCAAATTGCTCCTCGCCCGTGTCATAGCAAAGACTCTCCATGTGCTTTTTTTTGCGGTATATGTCAATCGCTTTATTTCTTACCATAGTTACGATATAGGCATCCTGCCGATGACACGGTAAAGAAAGGATCAACTTCCTGTGTTCAAGAATTTTTACAAATGTATCATGCAGTGCATCTTCTGCATCTGTCGGGTTTTTTGTTATTTTCCTTGCCATAGCCAAACATCTTTTTTCTAAGCGGTAGTAAATATCATTAAACGCCTGACGTTCATCCTCGCTTAATGCCGACAGTAACGATAAGAACATAATAAACCCTTCCTTTCACTACACATAGTTTCATTAAAACTTTAACTAAAAAATCCGCTTGCGCGGATTTTTTTTAATTTATTCATCATCCATTACAAAATTTAGTCTGCGTTCGTCTTCGTCTGTGCCGGTTAGGCGAACTGCTATTGGTGAACCGTGGCGTAATATTTTTCCGGTTTTTTGGCCGCGTTCGCGTTTTTTTTCGTAGACCTCGTAGTCTTTGTTAAATTTGAACTTGTGGCGTTGCAGGTTTGACGCGGGAAGTAGGCCTTCCGCTGTGTTTTCAAGCATTACATACACGCCCCACGATGTCACGCCCGATACTATGGCAGAAAAACTTTCGCCTTTTTTGTCTGCCATGAATTGTACTTTTTTCAGCTCTTCCACGTCGCGCTCAAGGGCTTCTGCGGTGCGCTCTGTTTTGGAGCATTGCGCGGCGATGGTGTGTAGAAATAAGACCTCGGGGGACTCCGTCCCCCGAACCCCCTGCAAGGGGACATTGTCCCCTTGACCCCTAACTTTTAATACGTAATCTTTTATAATTCGATGAATTTGCAAGTCTGCGTAGCGGCGGATGGGGGATGTGAAGTGGCAGTAGGATTTTGAGGCGAGGCCGAAATGGTTTGGGTTGTCGGGGGTGTAGTTGGCGCGTGGCAGTGCGCGCAAAAGCGCGGACGAGACTGCGAAAGCCGCAGGGGTTTCCTTTGCGGTTTCGAGGAGTTTTTGCAGGGACTTTGCGGTGGTGCGGCGGGTCTTTGGTTGGAGAAGTTCAAGGCCGAGATTTTCCACCATGGTCTGTAAAGCGGCAAGTTTTTCGGTGTTGGGTTGTTCGTGGGTGCGGTAGATGAAGGGGATTTTTTCGGTGAGGAAGTGTGACGCTATTGTTTCGTTGCACAAAATCATGAACTCTTCGATTATGCAGGTGGCGTTGTTGCGCGGGTATGGCTCTATGGAAACTACGCGGCCGTTTTCGTCCACGCGGATTTTTGCTTCGGGAAGGTCGAAGTCCAGTGCGCCGCGTCTGTCGCGTTTTTTTCGCAGGATTTTTCGCAGTTCATCCATGTCGCGTACTAGGGGGAAATCGTCGCCGTTGCCGCCGTCTAAAATCCCCTGAACTTCATTGTACGTAAACCGCCGTTTGCTGTTGATTACAGAGGTAAAAATTTCGTAATCGGTTACGATGCCGCTTCTGTCCACCTGCATTTGGCAGGAGAGGGTGAGCCTGTCCACGTTTGGAAAAAGCGAACAAATGCCGCTTGACAGGGTGTGCGGAAGCATCGGGATAACTCGGTCGGCAAGGTAGATGCTTGTGCCGCGAGAAAGGGCAGAGTCATCCGTCGCGGAGTGTTGCCGCACGTAATGGCTTACGTCTGCGATATGAACGCCAAGGCTGAAACCGTGTTCGGTTTTTGCGAATGAAATAGCGTCGTCGATGTCTTTTGTGTCGTCGCCGTCTATTGTGAAGATGTATTCGCCGCGAAGGTCGCGCCGTCCGTTTAGGTCTTGCGATTGTACTTCCGACGGGACTTTTTGTAATTCATCCGTCACTTCTTGCGGAAATTCGTAGGGAACACCCGCCATGCGCACCAGCGATAAAACGTCCACGCCCGGGTCGTTTATATGCCCCAGCAACTCTGTGACGAAACAAGCAGAAAGATTCTTGTCGGGGCGATGCTTTTTGTCCACGGAGAACACAATGCGATGGCCGTCTGCCAGCCCAAAACGCGTTACAGATTTTTGCGGAACTTCAAAGCTGTACGGAACTTTTCTTGACGAGGGGCGCACCAAAGCCGCGCCGTTTTCGACAAGAACCGTGCCAATCATTGGCATACGGCGCGTGATTTCTATTATCTCGCCCACGGGCTGTTGCGCTTCTTCCGACGGTTTGCGGGCGTTAATTTTAAACGCCACTTCGTCACCGTTTAACGCGCCGCAAGTAAAAGTGGGAGGTATAAAAACATCCTCCCCGTCCTCGCGTTGCACGAAACCAAAACCGCGCTCGTTACCTATAAATTTTCCGTTAAACAATTTTGATTTTTTAACTTGCTTCGGCGTTTTCGCCTTCATTTTTTTTGGCATTTTTACCAGCCCCTACGCACCCAATAAATTCAAAAGAATAAGTATCAAAACAACGGCAATCACAATTGCAACAATAGTGCCGCAACCACAACCGCCGCCAAGTCCTCCCGTGCCCATGCCGCGCCCGCCGAAACGTCTGCGCCGACCGCCCAAAAGCATTCCTGTGCCAAGCCCAAGTCCAAAACCGCCCATTCCGCCGCGCCCCGCGCCGCCACGATTTCTGCCGCCCAAACTTCCGCCGCCGCTAATTCCGCCGCGTCTGCCGCCAAGTCCTCCACCACGTCGTCTCATGTGCAGTCTCCTTTTTCAAAATAATTCCGAGTATATTTATTCCCTCGCAGTGCAAATTAAATGCACACATTTAAATGAAGGGAGTGTTTTAAATGACACGTTTTGCAACCGGATTACTGGGAATAGGCGGAGTAACAGTTGGGCTTTTGTTAGGCTCTGCACTTACGATTGGCACAACCGACAGCCGCGAACGCCGCCGCATGGTACGTGACAGCAAACGCGCAATGCGCAAAGCCGGCCACTATTTTAATGAAATGTTTGACTAATCCCGCTTTAATATCCGAGGGATTTTAAATATTCGCGGCTTTCTTGGGCGGCTTCCATGGAGGTTTGGTCAACAGGTTTGTCAAGCTCCACAACAAAGCCCTTTGCACCCGCGGCAAGCGCGGCTTTAACCGTGGCGGGTATGTTTTGCGAACCCTTGCCGACGGGTCTGTCTTCGTAGCCGCTGTACGAATTTACAACCGTATCTTTTAGGTGGATGATGGGGCAGCGTCCTGCGTATTTTTCAATATACGCTTCGGGGTTCTGCCCCGCCGCTTTAACCCAGCCTGTATCAAGTTGCGTTTGCATTTCGGGCAGTTCGTTAAAAAACGCGTCAAGCTTAAATTCGCCGCTGCTTAGTTTTACAAACTCATGGGCGTGATTGTGATACACAGGAATTATATTTGCAAGGCTACATACCGCACAAAATTCTTCCAGAAATTCCTTGGTCTGCGCCCATTCCGCGCCGCCCGGCAGATACTGCACATCCAGCATTGGAATAATAATATACTCGCAACCCAGCCCTTTATACGCGGAAACCGTTGCCGCCAAATTCTCTTTAAGCTCTGCAAACTGAACGTGCGCACTCGCCGCCGTAAGCCCAATTTCACTAAGC
Source organism: Defluviitaleaceae bacterium (assembly GCA_009788055.1). GTDB lineage: Bacteria > Bacillota > Clostridia > Lachnospirales > WQUN01 > WQVC01. The sequence goes on from WQSG01000031.1 coordinate 27,289, forward strand.
AATTTACCCATCGCATCAAATTCCATGCCGTAAATCCCGGCAAGTTCCACAAAATCGTAACCCATTTCCTTTATCTTGCGCAAAGCCCCCGGTGCATCCTCATTCGCAAAATCTCTAATGGTATAAAGCTGTAATGCAACAAATGGTTTCTCCATGCAGAACCCCCAAAAAATTAATCAACTTTTAACAATTTGATTCTAAGATAAATTCTTGCAAACGTCAACTTTTTGCTTGATTTTACTTTGCCTTCAACCGTGCAAATTTGTCTTTGATTCTTGCGGAGCGGGCGGCGGTATCGGCTTCGTTTATGTGCCACTTGCCGTCTGTTTTTATTAGGGTGGTGCCGGGTTTTGCGTCCTTTGGTAGGTGTGAAATGGGCAGGCTGATTGTTTCGCGTGTGTCGGAATTATCGAGGACTGCCCAGTCTTCTTCAAAGCGGTCGATTACCCAGCGTGGGGCGGGGCGAGTAATTTGTTCAAGGGATGGATATTGTTTGTCCATCTGTAATCATCCTAACTGTTCCGTGATGGTCGGTGCGGTAGATTGCGATATCGCGGTCATAAAGGCGTTCCATAACTTCGTCATGGGGGTGGCCGAAACGGTTGTTCCCGCCTACTTGAATCACCGCGATGCTTGGGTCTACCGCGTTAAGGAACGCTTCCGTGGTGGACGTGCGGCTTCCGTGGTGGCCTACTTTAAGCACGTCGGCGCGGAGTTGGTGGTACGCGTTGTCCACCATCCATTGCTCGAGGGGTCGCTCTGCGTCGCCCGTGAACAAAAATGATGTCTGCCCGTGTTCCATGCGGATTACGATGGAATTATCGTTCAGTCCCGAAAATTGACCGGGCGGCGGCGCGATTACCAACATCTCAATTGTTCCCGCCGTGAAAATTTCTCCCGGTGACGGGAAATGCGTTTCGATATCATTGTTTAAAATCGCGTCCAGAAAAAACTCGAATGTGTCCGTGTCGTTTGTTACATCGGGCATAAGTACGCGGCCTATTTCAAAATCGCGCAAAACCTGCGGCATCCCGCCTATGTGGTCGGCGTGGGGGTGCGTTGCCACAACGTAATCCAGCCGCGTAATTCCCGCCGCGTTTAAGTAATCCAGCACCGCGTTTCTGTTGCGGTGGTCGCCCGCGTCTATTAACACCGCGTTGTAGCTTGTGTAAATTACAATGCTGTCGCCCTGCCCCACGTCTATGAATGAAACCATGATTTCGCCCTCGGCAATGCGAATTGGCTCTTCCGCGTCGGGGAAGAACAAATCTCCGCCAAAAAAGTAAACCAACGCAAAAAGCAAGACACAAAATGCCGCCACAAAAAACGAAAACCCGCGTCTTCCGCCTTGCCTTCTCCTTCTGACTTTCCGCCGAACCGCCCTTACGGCGGTTTTTTTTCTTTTATCCATATCCCAGCTTCCTTTCCGTTTGCGGAAATTATATCCTTTTTGTTGGACAGGGGCAAGAATAGTGCTATATTATGGCGAAGAAAGGCGGTAGCGGCTATGGGATTTAAAACGCGTGGGCTTCGCGGAAGCACGTTTGAAGAAATGATTGACCTTACGAACAGGCTGTATGCGCAGCAAAAACTGGCGATTATTCAAAAAGTGCCAACGCCGATTACACCAATCGCGGTGGACAATGCGGCGCACACAATAACCAACGCGTATTTTGAAAAAAAAAGCACGGTAGATTTTATCGGCGTGGCGCAGGGGCTTGCCCTGTGTTTCGACGCGAAAGAGACACGCCAGTTAAGTCTGCCGCTACGAAATATTCACGAGCATCAAATCGAATTTATGGAGAACTTCCGAGAACAAAAAGGCGTAAGCTTTTTGCTCGTTCATTTTCTTGCGAAAAACGAAATGTATCTTCTGCCCGGCGAAGTTTTGGCAGAATACAAAAAAGCCGCCAAAGCAGGCGGCAGAAAATCAATTCCGTTTGCGGACTTCGACCCCGCACTTATTGTGAAAAACCAAAACGGTTTCCCCGTACATTATCTTGTGGCGGTAAACGCTTACTTAGACGGTTTACACGCCGCTACTCCTTCATCCCGGGCGAACTAACCAATGCCGCCAAAAATCCGAACACAACAGCAACCGTAACGCCGCCCGCCATCGCCGTAAACCCGCCCGTTATTACGCCGATAAGCCCTCTTTCGTCCACCGCTTGCTTTACGCCCCTTGCAAGCAAATTGCCAAAACCGAGTATCGGCACAGTCGCGCCCGCGCCCGCAAATTCTACCAGCCGCTCATAAAGCCCAAGCCCGCCCAAAATACAGCCCACCACCACAAAAAGCACAACAATCCGCGCAGGCGTAAGCTTTGTCAAATCAATCAACACCTGCCCAATCACGCAAATTAAACCGCCAACCAAAAATGCTAAAAAAAGTCCTTCCATTACATATGCCTCCTTTGCTTTTTAAGTTCTCGGGGCTCTGCCCCGAACCCCGGAAACTTTTGAAAAAGTTTCATCAAAACTTTGACTTGAAACCGCGCATACGCGCGGTTTCAGAAAATGTGATACAGCTTACCGCTAGTCCTTGTTAAAGTTTTTGTTCAAACTTTTTTCAAAAAGTTTGCGGGGTTTGGGGCAGAGCCCCGAGAACTTTCTTTAAAAAATTATCTTTCAATAGCAACAGCGTGTGCGATGCCCGGGATGGTTTCGCCCTGTTGGATTGTGACTACGCTGTGTAACGCGCCTGTGGGTACGAAGAGCATTTTGTTTATTTCGCTGTTGCGCAGTTTTTTTAGGAAGTAGGAGGCGAAAACGGAGGCAGAGCAACCGCAACCGCTTCCGCCTGCGTGAACGTCTTGTTTTTCAAGGTCGTAGATTAGCATACCGCAATCGGTTAGGCGGCCTGCGATGTCTATGCCCTCCTGTTTGAGAAGCTGTAGGAGAAGCGTCTGGCCGTACAGGCCAAGGTCGCCCGTGGCGATTAGGTCGTAGTGGTTGGTGGGCAGGTTTAAATCGCGGAAGTGTTTTGCAATTACGTCTGCGGCGGCGGGAACCATTGCCGCACCCATGTTGTTTACGTCCTTCATTCCGAGGTCAACGATAGAGCCTGTTGTTGCGGCGGTAATTCGCGGCCCTTTCCCCTTGGAAGAAAGAACAACCGCGCCGTCACCCGTGACTGTCCATGACGCGGTTGGTGCGCGTTGCGTCCCAAGTTCCAGCGGGAAGCGGAAGGTTTTTTCCGCGCCGCAAAAATGGCTGGACGCATTTGCCACAACGTAGTCTGCAAAGCCGCCGTCTATCAATTTAGCCCCGAGGTTCATGCCCATGCCCATTGCACTGCACGCCCCAAACAGTCCGTAAAACGGCCGCTCAAAAGACCTTGCCCCGTAAATCGAACCGCTATTCTGGTTAAGCAAGTCGCCCGCAAAAATGTATTGCACATCTTCAATCGCCAGTCCCGCCTTCTGCACAGCCAGCGCGACAGTTTGCCGCATAAGCTCGCTTTCCGCTTGCTCCCACGTATCCTTGCCAAACAAAATATCCGCCGACACTTTGTCAAAATGCTCTGAAAGCGGTCCTTCGCCCTCCTTCGGCCCAACTATCGCCGCCGCACTTATTATCGTCGGCGGATTTTCAAATTTAACACTCGCTTCACCAAAATGTTTTTTCATGCAAGTCTCCTATCTCATAAAATAATACACAAGCCCGACAATGACGGAAGTTACCGTGCCGTAAACAATTACAGGGCCGGCGATAAGGAACATCTTTGCGCCAACGCCAAGGACAAGGCCTTCTTTTTTGTGTTCGATTGCGGGCGCGGCGATGGCGTTTGCAAAGCCCGTTATCGGAATGATTGTGCCCGCGCCCGAAAATTTTGCTATTTTGTCGTAAACCCGCAGTGCGGTGAGAAGCGCGGCAGATGCCACAAGAATACCCGCGACAATGATGCCTGTTTCTTCGCGGGCGAAACCGAGTGACTCAATGTAATTGTAAATAAGCTGCCCTGCGGCGCAGATTGCACCGCCCACAAAAAACGCTTTAAGACTGTTAATCAAAACGGTACTGCGCGGCGAAGCGTGTTTCACCATTTCGGCGTACTTTTGTTTTTTCTGTTCCGTTGCGTTCATTTACTACCTCCGTCTACATACTGCCCGCATCGTAAAATCCGGGGAGAAGAAAATATAATAGTGAGCCTGCCAGTTTGCCAAATGCAATTGCCATTACGAAAAAGAAAATCCCGCGTTGAACACGTCCGCGTCGGGAAAGTATGGGGAAAACGTCCAATACTTCGGCAAGAGACATTGCCAACGAGCCGAAGAAAACACCTGCGGCAAGAGCCAATGCGGCAAGAACAACCGCGCCCAGCGGCAGTCTAAATTGCGAAAAGCTTGCCACCGTACCGAAAATTCCGCCCAGCGTGATGGCTGTTTCATAGGTGCGGCAGTGGGAATGGGTAGCGGTTTTTTGTGCAAAACGCGGCACAATTCCGACTACCGTGATAAAAGCAAAAACCGCGCCCGACACAACCATTCCCGACCCAAGCCCAATGATTACCGAAACTAAATTTAAAATGAAATCAGGCATCGCTGTCGTCCCCGTCTTTCTCCAGAGTGGCAACCATTACTGCGGCAACTTCGGCTTCGTAGGTTTCTATTTCTACTTCAATGGGGGTGGGGTCGTCGGTTATTTTTCTTCCGAAAAAATGGTTGTAGAAAACGATTATGCCAAGCGCAAGTCCAATCGAATACGGTATTACGATAATGGGCGGGTTGCTTACGGTTGTGCCGTAAAACATTGTGTAATATCGCTCGAAAATCTTTGGAATTTGCCCGTCTGTGTGAAAGCTCATGATTGCCGTTGCCGCGCCCACAAATAATACAACCGACACAAACGCAACCTTAGCCCACAAAAACATAGGTATTTCGCGCCGCCGCCGCGTAACCGTATGCACCCAAGTATCTGTTTCGCCCACATTATTTATTGTTGCATCGGGGTATGCGGTGCTAATCTTTTTGATAATATCCGTAACGGGTACAAGATAGTTTTTCGCGCCTTTTCCGCTTTCAATACTTTTAAGTTTCATGCGTACTATTTTCAGCTCCGACGCCGCAGGCGCAACAACCTCCGCGACGTCGCCAATTAAAATTTCTTCGCGGTTAAGTAAATCCGCTTTCTTTTTCGGTTTGATATATATTTCCATTAACACATTCTCCGTTCACAAATGTTCCGTTAAATTGCCGTTCGTTTTCTCGCTCGGAATAAAAAAATATCGCCGCCGCCAAGGCAAAAAACAGCAAGAATATGATTACCAAAATTTTAAATTTAATGTATCCCATAGAAACACTCCCCTTCTTATTGGATATTCTTTCCTAAAAATAACCATCGTAGACAACCGCGCCGCAATCGGCAAAAATTTGACAGCTTTAACTTTTTGTGATTTAATTTCTCAGTGTTTTCATTGCGAAACACCATAAACCTTGCGCACATTGTGCGCCACAGACCGGGAGGTGCAATATGAACAGGTACGAGTTAGGCGTGATAATACGGGCAGACTTGGAAGAGGAAACCTATCGCGCAGAGATGGAAAAAGTCAAAGGCTTTATAGACCGTTTTGGCGGAACTATAGAAAAAATTGACGACTGGGGCAGACGCAAATTGGCGTATCCCATTCAAAAGCTTGCGGAGGGAATGTATACATTCATTACCTACACATCCGAAGGCGGAACGCCCAAAGACGTTGAATCGCGGCTAAGACTGCAAGAAAACGTTTTGCGTTTCGTAACCATCCGCAGAGACGAAGACGAGCAAGTTGTTTCCAAACCGGAAGTTGCGGAAAAACCCGCAGAAGAACCGGCTGCAGAAGCGGCAGAATAGGAAAGCGGGGGGCATATGAACAAAGTAATCTTGCTTGGACGTTTAACAAAAGACCCCGAAATCCGTTATTCCCAAAGTGCCGACCCAATGTGTGTTTCGCGTTTCACCCTTGCGGTGGACAGGCGTTTCAAAAAGGAAGGCGAACCTGATGCCGATTTTATTTTTTGCGTAGCGTTTAGGCGCACCGCAGAATTTATGGAGCGGTATATCAAAAAGGGAATGATGGTAAGTGTTTGCGGAAGCCTGCAAGTGCGTTCCTACGAGGACAACACAGGCCAGCGAAAATGGTCCACGGAAGTAATCGCGGAAGAAGTGAACTTTGCAGAAAGCCGCGCCGCATTTGAAGCGCGTATGGCAAAAGGCGACAGCGATTACAGTGCCGTACCACCTCCGCCGCAATCCGAGCCCGAAGGCTTTAAAGCAATAACCCAAAGCATAGACGAAGATGATGATTTACCTTTTTAGGAGGACACCAACATGATGCAAAAAAGACGCGGACGGCGCAAAAAACGCGTTTGTCAGTTTTGTGTAGACAAAGTAACATCCATAGACTACAAAGATATCGCAAAGTTGCGTAAATACGTTTCCGAACGCGGGAAAATTCTTCCCCGCCGCGTAACGGGCAACTGCGCAAAGCACCAGCGCGCCATGACCATGAACGTAAAACGCGCAAGGCATATGGCTTTGATGGTTTATACACAAGAATAAGACCGCAGGGACTCCGTCCCCGCACCCCTGCAAGGGACGTTGTCCCTTGACCCTATCTTTGAAAACCGCTATGCGGTTTTCGAGTTAAAGTTTGAGGGGGAGGGGGGAATTGGG
>WQSG01000032.1 GCA_009788055.1 Defluviitaleaceae bacterium
AAACGTTACAAAGAACAAGACCCCGAAAAAGTAAGGGAATACCAAGAATCTATTGCCGATACTCCAAAGGAGTCCATTGTCTATGTTGACGAAACGGGAATGGATACATTTATCCACAGGGATTATTGCAGAGCAAAGCGCGGCAAGAAAGTGATTGATAAAGTAGCGGGAAAAAGGTACAAGCGTATAGGAATTGTGGCAGCCAAGCTCTCTTCAAGAATAGACCTGTCCGAAAACTCCGTAATGCCGATTTGGTGCGGCAATTTTTTGCAAGACAAGGAACAAAAAACGCCGCGTACCTTTAGGTACTCAAGGCTTTTTGTGGCGCAGTATTGTGAAAAATTGACCGCCAAGGCGGCGTTGCGGAGTTTTCGGACAGGTCTAATAATAGAACCGTTGCAATATGAAGGCACAATGGATTCCGGTTTGTTTGAACGTGGTTTGAAAAAAGACTTTTGCCTGCACTCCCCCCCAACAGCACCATTGTTATGGACAGGGCTTCTTTTCACAGGAAGAGCAGGCTTGTTCCGCTTGCAGAAAAGTTTAGACACAGAATTGTATTTCTCTCACCTTACAGCCCGGAGCTTAACGACATCGAACCCTTTTGGTCTTGGCTGAAAAATCGACTTCGCAAGGTTCTTCCTCATTTTGATGATTTCGATTCTGCTTTGGAAGACTGTTTTAAGGTTGTTTGAGTATAGCTACCTAATCATTTCACTTGACTCGGATTTTTTGAATGCCACAAAAGAACGATAGCTAAAGGAAATGAATTTCGGTGGTAAAAATCGAATGCTTTATAACTGCCTACGTTAAGTCGTAATGGCCAATCGTTCAAGGGAGTGCAACGAAAATATGGAACACATCTATCGTTTTATCGGACGTGAATAATAAATATGTATCCATAAATATATGTATTGTTTTAAGTTGTAATGTATCTTGGGTCAAGTTTTTAGTAGGGTGAGATTTATTGTAGTCGCTTATATAATCGAAAATGAAACTTCTCGATAGGAGACGGTAAATACTAATGTACGGCGAATTGGTTATTGATGGGTATTTTTGAGAGAAGAATTCCAATCCAATATAGTTACGTATTCCACTATGCGAAAATAAACAAAATATCTTGCGCACCAACGCCCCAACTGTCTAGCACCAAGTCTTGAGAGTGTAACATAGAATAGCACATTATTCATATGGGTAGTAAAAAAACATTTGGCAAATACGAAAATTCGCGACAAAGCCTAAGCCAGCATCCGATTGATTTCCTGCATCACTACCCGCTGTTCCTGCACCGACTGTAATTGCTAATCTTCTGTACGACACGCCCGGCATGACTGTTGTGCCGTCTTCGTCAAGAACACCAAAGGTGTTTACCACATTAACGTACAAATAGTGGAACGACTCAAGAGAACCTTCCGGCGTACCCATCTTGAACAAAAGTGCGGTTACTTCTGCTCTTGTAATGCCCTCCGACGGTGCAAGTATTGCGCCGGGACGACCTGTTACAACACCTACTTGCGTCAAGGCATTGATGGCAGGGCGGAATTGATATGAAACCTCCGTCCCATCATTAAAGCCCAGCACTTCATCCCTATCTTCATAAGACAAGCGTAAACGACTCCACCCTTGAACAGAGTTCGTGGAGAACACTCCATGCAACAGATAAAATGCGAACTCTCTGCTGATGGATAGGTCATTCGTCACTACTACAGCATCATCGAGCGAAAGACCCGATAAAAAGTCTATGTTGCTGAAAAGTTGATTCGACAAAGCAAAATTGATGTATCTGGCAGACCAGTGTGGATTTGTTACATCTGCATATAGTCTTATATCTGCCAAGCGAATCGCCATAGCCAAAAACTCCGCTATTGTTGCATCGTCGTTCGGGGCAAAGATGCCACCACCGCGTCCGGAAACTACGTTGCGGTCATACATATTGTGGATGAAATCGCGCCCCCAATGGTTGTCGGCTACATCGTTAAATGGAAATACTGATGAAATAGCAACAAGTGTTTCATCAAATGTTGCGAACATTGATTCAGATGAGGAAGATGACATGAAATGCTACTCCAATTCGCGTCGCTTCTTATATTGTAGAGCGTAACTGACGGTACGCTCGTTGAAACTTCGGCAATTCTGATGTTAGTGATAACAAGCTTCGCATTGCCGGGATTCGCGCCTAAGCTGATGTCACCCGTTCCAACGGTGGTTGCTTGTTGCAATTGCTCATGCGTAAGCGTAATAATTTGCGTAAATTCGTAGCCTGCGCTTGTCGGAGCAGTCCAAATATTCACGCCTTGTTCCCACTCGGGGCGGGGTTTTGCTCGATACGGATTTGCGAATATCCCGAAACATTCAAACGTCCGGTGTACTCAATTCTGATGAAATTATTTTCGGAGGATAATGCGTTCGCACGAATTCTAAGTCCCTGTGAAGTTCCACCTCTCACAAGAAAGTGCAATTCACGAGATGGTCTGTCAACTCATTACAAAGGCAAACAATCTTTTTCTTTTTTGCATTTTGTTCCTCCAAATCTCTATTTTTGATACAATGGGTGAGGTTGTCGGCAAAACCACCAACACGACAGGGTAACATCGCCGAACATAAAACTTCGGCACGACAAAGTAACAACAACTCGAAACGCCTAATAGCCCTCCCCCGCTATGTAGAATCCCGTTTTTCACGCATTTAAGAAAAAACAAAATTGCTACAACTACATATTTATAAACATTGATTCGTTCAATTAAAGACCTTTTTTCAGTCACTATATGTCTATTCTAATTAAAAAATTTTGTCATGTCAACAAGCATTTTGGCGACTTTTGGTAGCCATGTGCAATAAAAAAAGGCTACCTCATTTGCCAAGACAGCCTTTTTTTGGAGTCATTCCGATGGAGTTTTCATGTGTTCGTTTAGTTTCAGCATTTCCTCAATAACTTTCATTGTGCTTACGTGTTTGCAGGAACAATCAGACGAAACATCAAGTACACATAGCCACAGATACCCAATCAAAGTAAGGAATTGCAACGCCTCACTTTTCATATTTCATTCTATCCGAGATAAGAGTCTCAAAGTTGCGGTTGTATTTTTTTCTCCTTCTTCCGAGAAAAAACAAGCGGGAAATTGACCTTTCTGTACGTGATACGCCAAACACGAGCAACATTTGCCTCGATGTTCGCAATTGTAAGTACACGGGCATTTCATGTGTTTTTGTTCGCAAGACATGATACATCTCCTTCATACAATAGTTTATAAGTTAAAGACACAGTAATCCAGTCATGTCTTTTTCATCTCCTTGAGAATATGCCACCACGCTTAAGTCGCTCTCTTCACCCACATACACCTTGACCGGAATATTAAACATCGTTATCACCTGTGCCATTCCATAGCCTTCCTGCATCGACATTTCTGCTAAAAAAGCGAAATTAAGTTCGTTGAACATATTTCAGGATATAATTTCGTACCATCAAAGCAACTGACAACACGCGAGAATCATCATTCGACAGCACAATATCCAAGCATCAATTAAAATATATCATAAATTTACAATTTTCACCTGTAGAAACATTGTCGCAAACTCAAATGATTGTCAAGCGCAATAAAAATAATTGCTGAACTCCGCGCACAGTTAGGAAAAAAATAACCACCCCTAAATTTGCAAGTAATCCAAAGCACGGGCAAGCTATTGACCCTTTGCAACACATGGTTTATAAGTTATGGTGCAAATTTTATTAGGGAGAGGGTTCAGAATGGGAAGACGAGAGAAATTGATTTGTTTTTTGTTTTTGATGATGGTATTGGTTTTTCCGTCCGTGGTGGTGACGGCGGGGCCGTCTGCGTGGGCGGTAGAGTCTGTGAGCAGGGCGGTTGAAGTGAGCATTACATTAACGCAAATTATCTTTTCGCCCAATTTCCACCACTCGGCGGAAATTGGGGTACTGCTACATATCTTGCTACACATTCCCCATGAGGTTGTAGTAAATTACAATCTCTCGAGGGTTAATGCTACTTGCTGATACAGTGATGTGGTCTATCAGTTCGACAATCGTGGCACGGTCTAACTCGGTGATGTCGCTGTACTTCTTCATCAGTGTGATGAAGGTGTCAACATCATTTTCCGTCCGGCTTTGGTTTTCGATGGATGATGTTAATTCCTGCGCCTGTTTCGCCAGTTCAAGTTTTTCCGATTCGTACTTTCTCGATAGCGTCGTGAACATATCCGGCGAACCGCCGCCCAACACCGATTTTTCAAAAGCCGCTTGGATAAGATTATCCAAATCGTCAAGCCGCTTGTTCAGCTTTTTCAGTGCCTTGCGGTCGTGATTTAACTGCGCTCTGCTTGATTTTGCCTTGATTTCGTAGAATCGTTCCCGCACTGCGTTTTCGTCTTGCAAAATTTCTCCCGCTTTATCACGAATATCTGCAATTACCAATTGGTGCAGTGCTTTTTCCGTGATGTAGTGGGACGCGCAGGCGGTTAAGCCTTTATTTATCCGCGAATAGCAATTATAACCATATACAGGTTTCTTTTCACCTGTGGGGCGAACCGTATATGTTGTGTTTGTACGGGTCATATTGTATCCACAGTCAAGACAACGCAGAATCCCCGAAAACGGGGCTGTTCTATTTGCCGACGTGCTGCGTATGCGGTTTGCTTCCCGCATGGCTTGGCATTTTTCCCAATCTTCGCGGCTTACGATTGCCTCATGCACATCTTTGACGATTACCCATTCCTCAAAAGGCTTTCTGACAACCTTGCGGTTTTTGTAGTTTGCCGAGGTTTTCTTGCCGTTTGCTATATCGCCGCAACAAGCAGGATTATTAATCACAGTCTTAACTGTTTCCGATGACCATTGGCTTATGCGGGTATGATTGTTTTCCACTCCGCGTTTTTGTGCATTGTAACCGCTACTCGAAAGGATACCTTCCGCATTTAGCGTCATTGCGATTGACCTGTAGCTTACTTTTTGCAAACGCATATCGAAAATGCGCTTTACAATTCCTGCGGCATAAGGGTCAACAATCAGCTTGTATTTGTCATTGGGGTCTTTGTCGAAACCATACGGCGCAAATGAACCCAGAAACTTGCCTTGTTCCGATTGCTTTTTGAAAACCGTCCGAATTTTTTCGGAGGTCGTCTGACTATGCCACTCGTTGAATATGAAGTAGAACGGTAACATTTTCAGTGCGGGGCATTGGGGGTCGGCGGTATCGAGATTTTCTTGAATCGAAATAAATCGAATACCCATTTCCTCGATACTCTCAAAATACACGCCACTTTGCACCCAGTTCCTGCCAAAACGTGATGTGTCCTTAATCACGATTACGTTGATTTCTCCGCGTTTCGCGGCGGCGTACATATCCTGAAAACCTTTGCGGTCGAAGTTGGTGCCTGTTCGGTCGTCGTCAAAATATACCTTTGGGGCTTGCCAACCGTGGGATTTCACGTAGTCTTTAAGAATGCCAATCTGATGTTCGATTGACATGGAAGCGTTTTTCTTTTTGATGTCCTCGTCCTCTTTTGACAAGCGAGCGTAAATTGCCGGTTGCCAATTTTTTGTTGCCATAACAGCCTTTTGCGCCATAATTTTGGCTCCTCTCCGTTGACGCAATAAGGCGGCTTACCTATGCGAATTATAAGGCAAGCCGCCGTTATTGTAAATTATTTTTGCAGTGGAATATCAAGCCCCATCTCACGAATTGTTTTACGTTCGGCAAGATTTAGCAGGGATGTTTGGATGTCGTGCTTTCCGATAAACACGCTGCGAACGATATATTTTTTGCCGCCGATTTCGTGTTCGCGTATTGCGTGGGGATTTTTTGCTTCGGCAGTTTTCACAGCGGCGTTCATTGTGGCACCTCTTTGTTGTACAGATAATGCCCTGCAATCACGCTGATTCTGTTGTGTCCGAGGGCTTGCGATGCAATTCGCATAGCGTTTTTATCGTAGATAACGCCTCTCAATTCGCCGCGACAGTAATACCTATCCCTCTCGGGAATTTCCGCAACAGGGCGGGCATGGAGTTGGTAAATTGATTTGCAGTAATCCGCACGGTACGAATGAATATCCGCTCGCGACGGAATTTTGCTCCATACATTTTCTCCTGCGGGCGTGTTTATGATTTTCGCAACGACTTTTTGCGAAAGCACAGGGCAATCTCGCAAACGTCCACCCTTGCCCTTAATGCCGGAAAGAAAATATTTTCCGCTTGTTTCGTCGAAACGCAGATTTTCAGGCTTGAGAAGTTTCAACTCGTGCCTGCGAAGTCCTGTTGCCTTGCAAAAGTCCACAAACTCACGGTTTTTGCTTTCGGAGAAAATGGCTTTCCCCTTGCGACTACGTGTGATATTCGCACGGTGTCGCACTTGCGTTGGAATGAAATCCTTTGTGGAACATCCATAAAGTTTAGCCAATGCACACGCTATATGCTTTTGCGTGTAGGGGCTGTAGCCCTTGTCGATGTGATGTTGAAGGTAGGCATCTACGTAGGCGCGGGCTTCTTCCGGCGTTTTGCTGCCATGGTTTTCTCTCACCCATTTTGCAAAGGCGCAACACTTTGCGATATAATTCTGATAGGTGCTCCACGAGTAAATCCCATCGGAAGCAACACCTTCTTGCTTGGCGGTGTGCCGCTGTTCTCCGATGCGTAGCTTGCTTTTCAAAACTTCTTGAACCTGACGAACGATACTTTCATTTTTAGGCATAATGAAAGCCTCCTGAATTTTAGATTTGGGTGTGCATAGCCGCGCAGGTTGTAGCAGCCCAAAGGGGTCTCGAACTTTTTGCGGCAAAACAAAGCCGTAAGCGAAACCGCTTTGGGCTGATACAACAGGCAGTTAAGGCTAAGCACGAGCGGTTTACATCTGCCCTTGATGAGTGAATTTGTATTGAGGTCACTACTTCCCCGGCGGTTTTTATCTGATTGGTCGCCACCCTGTTACCATTGCAGGCATTTCCTCCGGTAAATTCACGAAGGAAACAAAAAAAGGAATGAAACTAAGCAATTTTGCATTGCTCGTATTCATTCCTTTGCCGATTTGTAGCCGTTAAAGTTTACGGCTATCCATTATGAAATTTTATCCCTGCAAGGGCTTTGCCCGTCCCGCCCGAATAATCGGCAGGACAGCGGCAATTGATTCATTTTCGGTCACTGCGACCGAATGTATCGACGCTGAAAAAACACGTCGCCCATTACATATATACAAACCGCAAGCGGTTGTAATGGCAATTCATTCTAAAATTCAGAAGTTTCAACTCATAAACAAAAGGAAGCAATGAGCGAATAAAGCGCAATCGGCATATATTCGCTCCTGCTAATGTTTAGCCGCTGTGCGGCATCCCCTTGTTATATGGCAAAATCCCTTTTCATTTTTTCAACTTGATGAGATTTAACACCATATTTTTCAGCTATTGCTTGGATAGGCAGGTTTTCTTTTAGCGCATTAAATATCAATGCGCTAATTTCTAACCCTTTCTCCAGACCTTTCTCCATGCCTTCTTCTCGCAGTATTTCGTCATGACAATACGTTTCCAAAAACATATCAACAAGCTCCTTTCTGCTCCAAATATGAGCCAAGTATCCCATTTCCTTGCTTTTGCCGACGGCATCATGATAAGCGTCGTGCGGCGTTTTGCCTTGGGATTTCATTTCCCTAAACATTTTTACGAAGTACGAATACCCCGCTAACTCATCGTTCGGATTTTCCGCCATTTGCTTTGGAAGTTCATCAAAGCAGATGTCAACTACTTGCGCTGAAACCCGAACATCTCCGAGGTCAACAACAAGATTTTTGTTTTCTTCTTTTAGAGGTTTTTCGCCATTGTACGCAACGTAAAACTCTAATTTGGGGAAGGTCATCAATTTTTCGCCAAACCTATTTTGGTCGGACAGAACCTTCAAAATCCTCATGACATCTACCGCATATTCCAAAAACCTAAACGGCATATTTTTGTTTTGCGTAGATTGATGCTCCACAAAAACAATAATCCGATTGTCCTTGGTGCGAAATGCCGTGTCGTTATAGCGATTGTTTCTTCCCAGTTCGTCATTGAGAGATATATACTCAATGTCCTCAACTGCTATTTCCTTGCCCAATCCTCGGTATAAATTTACCAAGGCTGTTTCTGTGGAAAAGACGTAGGCAAAAAGGTCTGCCACGACGTTTCGCACAGAGTTGTCTTTGATGGAAGTTCGTTTTTCGTTTTTTTCTTCCATGTGCATATCACCCTTTCTTTCAGTATACCACCCTGCAAAGGTGGCTTGCAATAACAACAAACCGCAGTTTATTGCGGTAGTAATGCCTAATCATTTTCTGCTTCAATAAAAAAAGCGAGAACAACAGCCGAAAATAATACCGACTAATTCATTCCCGCAATTTCAATTGAAATCTGCATTTTGACAACTTTAATGAAAGTTGCCAGTCCATTCCCGCAATATGGATACGATGGTTCGCTGTGCCATATTGACAACTAGACGCATGATTCTTTTTGCGCCGGCAATTCCTGTGGCGGGGTGTTGCTTTGAAAAATCCCGCCACTCACGTATAATCCGAAAGTTCTTATTTAATCCGATTTGTTCTGCACATAGAATACCAAGTTATGGTAGGCTTGTACATAATTTTCGTTCGACAATTTCCGCATGGCGATAACCACAGCGCACATTTTCCAATTAAAAAAGAACGAGGTACGCCAAAGCGTTCAATCGTTCTTTTTGAGGCTTGTCACACAGCAAATTTTCGCGTGTCACAAATCCTTGTTAATGCGCCAATTAATCGGGGTTCACGGGATTAGCGACAAATCGTTTAATCGTCGTAAATCACGCATTTTGGCGTAATTTTCCCTTGTCCGTGAGGGCAGCTCATGCGTGGAAGCCCGTCTCAATTACCGTTGGATACTTGCGTATGGGGCGCGTTTACCAAACCACTATACAGGGGCGCAATCGCGCTTGTACCCTGCGGCATTTGCTAAATCTGTAAAGGCGAAGTCACTTTACAGGATAATTGTGGGGACGTATAAAATTTGATGCCCCTAAAATCGTGCAGTGTAAAACATTGGTGCGAACAGACCCATATGGTCGCACTACCACTGTGCATCGGTATAATCCAAAAATAGATATAATCTAAGATTGTTATGCCCATAGAATACCAAGTTATGGCAGTCCTGTACATAGTTTTCGTTCGACAATTTCTGTGACATTTTCTTTCGCCGAGTAAAAAAAGAACGAAATCAAGCTAACTCGCTTGAAATTCGTTCTAATCGGCAATTTTGAGTACACAAATAACAGGAACTCGGCAATTCTAGGCAACACGGAGAGGAAACCGCTTGCAACGTACAATCTGAAAATAATCCGCTTCACTGTAAACCGTCACCACAGTATGCTACAAGTTCTCCGCATGGACGGTGATGATTTGGCGCAAGAACTGGCAATTTGCCTACTCAAAGCAATCGAACGCTACGATGATAGCCGTGGCGCAAAACCGTCTACCTACTATTTTAAGGCACTCCGCTACGGCGTGTTGCAGTTGTGGCGGGAACAAATGCGGAAAATTCGCGTCGCAAATTTGCAGGCGTTTTCGCTAACTCGTTCTGATGAGTACGGCGAAGAATCCACGCTGGATGTGCCTTTTGTCGTGAATTACGATGATGATTTGATGGTGCAGGAATTTTTGCAAACATTATCCGAGTATGAACGCACAACGCTTGCGCGGAAAATGCAAGGACACGAACCAAGCGACAGGCGGCAAAGCCGCTTTATGAAAATAATAAAAAGAAAAGCCATGCGCTTTTGCGCGGCGGGAGGTCTGGCATGAAAAACAATCCGAACGATGTAACGAGCTTGCTTACCGAGCTAATGCAACGGATAAGTGACGAAGATTTAACCGACGAAAAGTTGGTGATGGAAATTGACAGGGGCAAGGCTGTTGCGGATATTTCCAAAAATGTGCTTGCAATCTGGAATATGCAGGTGCGTATCGCAGAATCACAAGATGCGGCACTGCGCCCCGAATCCTTCAATTTGCCCGCCGCGCTGAAAGCATGAGTGAGAAAATCACACGTTCTCTTTCGTCATATGGCGAAGAACACCGCAAGTTTTTGGAAGCCAAGGTGCAGGGGAGGTCGTACAGTGCAACGGTTGTGCTATTTAACAAAAAATTTCGCACGAATGTCACGCACAAGACAATCCGCAGTTTGTGTCGGCGGTTCGGTTTTTCAAACGGAAAGCCGAACAGCCAACCGTATTCCGGCGAGGAAATAAATTTTCTCCGTGAAAATGCCGCAGGCATGAATTATTCCGATTTGGCAGAAATGTTTAACGAGCGTTTCGGCACAAATAAGACAGCACTGCAACTTGGCGAATTGTGCAGGCAAAAAGGCTTTTCCAACGGTTTGGACAGCCGATTCAAGGAAAATCATGCCGTGAATTTGGGGCGCAAACGAGCTGATGCCGCGCCCGATGGCACGGAAACCATCACTGCCGAGGGGTATGTGGTTATAAAACATGATGGCATGTGGCGTTACAAGCATATTTTCCTGTGGGAGCAGGCGCACGGAAAGCCTGTTCCCACAGGGCATCATGTTGTATTTGGCGACGGCAACAAGCGAAATTTCGACCTCGCGAATTTGTTTTGCATAACGGCAACGCAAAATGCCATACGCACAAGAAACAGGCTACATGGCACAACGCCCGAACTTGCGGCGATGGGCATTGCAATGGCGAAGCTGTACTCGCAAATTAACGACCGAAAAAAGAAAAAATCCGCAAATGACGCATAAGCGACGTATAGGAGACGTAATCGCGACGCTTTAGCGGAAAAATCCAAATATCAGAAGGGACTGCTGAAAATGAAAAAATCGTATAAAAAATTGGTGTTGTTCGGAATTACTCTAACTTTTCTTGTATGTGGAATGGGAAGTTTAGAAATTTTCGCCGCATACGAAAGTGTGCCAACAATCCGCATGGGTGAACATACGCCCATGACCCGCGACGAATTTATGGATTGGCGAAACGTGCGCGGATTCCGCCACTTGAACATCTACGGGCGGATTTATCCCGCAGAAATATTTTTCAATTGGAATAATGGGCAGGCGTTCAATTACGGCAAATTGTACGACGGAATTTTATATGTGTTTCCTCGCATGGGTGTTATTTCCGAAAACAGAAGCGTATATGTTCCCCACGTTCCCTGTGCGGAAGAAATCCGCCGGAATAACCCCGACCTTTCGCCCGTCATTTTTACAGCCCTCGCTCCGATACAGTTCTCCGACGACGAATTAACGGCGATGATGGAGCGGGTGCCAAACTTAAATCCCTTGCATACAATAAGTGAAATTACCTTGCCGAAGCGCAGTTTAACAGAATCCGAAATTGAAGCATGGGTTGCCGAGTATAACGAAATGGGTGGCGCAACGGCATTTGAAATCGGCGTTGTGCGGGAGGTTAATCGTGTGCGGGAGCGGTACGGGTTACGCCCACTTGCATTAGACCCCGCACTTATGATGGCAGCACGAATGAAAACGCAGGAATTTGCCGACCTGCAATATTTCGCCCACACAAGTCCTGTACATGG
The DNA here is from genome assembly GCA_009788055.1 of Defluviitaleaceae bacterium. Classification (GTDB taxonomy): domain Bacteria; phylum Bacillota; class Clostridia; order Lachnospirales; family WQUN01; genus WQVC01. The sequence continues at coordinate 11,565 of WQSG01000032.1, forward strand.
CTCACCTTTTCAGACGGCGAGGATGCTTGGGTTTGAAGGCTTTGGCGTATCGGAAACGCTTACACAATCCGGCAGTAGCGGCGCGGTGGAATTTAGGGCAAACCCCGAGCGGGTAGTCGCCGGAATGCTTGCATCCACTCGCGGTCACAGGGATATTCTTCTGAACCCCAACCTTTACAGCGTGGGTTTTGGATCGTTCTTTTCGCCCAATTCAACGGGGCGCAACGGAAATATGACCCATATGTTTTATCATGCAACCAAATTTGGATTCATTGAATAAAACTAAGGAAGCAAGGCAAGCGGAGTTTACACTTGCCTTGCTTCCCGCTAAAAAAATGAGTTGCTACATTTTTCATGCCCTATAAAATGTGAAAAATCACAAAAATGTAAACGTAATACTTACCAAGACACCTACCGATTTTAGCAAACTATCATGAGTTTGCTTGAATTTCAGAGTATTCCAGTATATCTATCGCTTCAAGTATTGCCTCCAAAAAGTCGTCATGGGCATTTCGTGTTGCCCAAAATTGGTCTAGGGGAATGTCTGTGCCATCTGCGGATATAGCGGTATCTCGTTGCAAAATTTGCGCTTCTGCAATAAGGTCGGCAAGCTGTCTGCGCAATGCCGCTTCCGTGACAATATGAATGACTATATTATAAATTGAATCCAGTTGAGTAGCATTTCCCCAATGCAATATCCCTCCGCCCACATTAAGCTCAACGCCGGAGTTAACGGCACTAAACAATGTTTCATAAGCAGACAACCTTCTGTTCACAAGTGAAAAAGTCGTTGTATCTATTTTGTCTAAATCATCTGTGTGAAAATAAAAGGCAAATAAATCCATCATGGTGTCGATGCTTGTTGGTACAAACATTGCCGCACCGTACAAAAAAGCAGTACGACCTGGCAAATTTACCGCATCCCACATTGCTAATTCTATGGTGGCAGAAAGAATCCCTCTAAAAGAATCGACCGATCCCACGCCTACTGTTAGCGGCGGATTGAACGCCGCATGGGTATCCCTGTGAACAGGAGTAATTATCTCGTTGTCAAAGGATAATGCAACATTGTACCCGGTGAAGTCTCCGGGGGCTTCGGCGGAAAATACAAGCCGATGAATTCCCTCATTCGCGTTTACAACTTCACGTCTCACACTAAAACTGTTTTGTGCATTCAGCGCATCAGAGGCTACTTGCGGCATTACAGTGTCGGTCATGCTGTTCTTGGCAACAAATAAATCGCTCATTGTTATCCAGCCATTTCCGTCGATGTCTGCAAGGGTTACAACATAGCTGTCTAAGCCGACAACCTCTGTACCCATAAGCTCCTTAATGGTTTGAACCTTATCAATTGCAACTATGCCATCACCTTCAATGTCCTCCGCCAAAACATTCTGTATGCTTGGAGCAATGAAAGTCATCAGAATCAATATCAACAGAGTCGATATCGATACAATTGTTGCTTTATTTGAGTTTTTCATTTGATACTGTGCCTCCTGTTTAGCTAATTTATTACAATCGGACCTCGACCCATGTTGTTTATTACAATGAACAAATCGCTTATCGTAATCCAGCCGTTACCGTCTAAGTCTGCAAGTATCGCAAGAGGGTCGGTTGAATTTGCAACTTCTTCGCCCACTAAATTTGTTACGATGTTTAAGTCGCATTCCGTTACGTACCCGGTTCCGCTGATATCTCCCGCCACAAGCTCAATCCGCTGAACAGCAATACGCGTGTCGTGTCGCAAATCTACATTCCTGTCGCCAACTTCTACGTCATTAATCGTAAAGTCGGTGTGGGCGGCTTTGGTGATTGCGATGGTGTAGGTTCCCGCTGTTACTTCATGGAACGCAAAGGTAATTTCATCGTCAATTACATCAAATACGGGCAAATGCTCCGTTTCGACACCATTTGACAATAGACGCACATTTAGAGTGTTGAGGCGCACTGTCGGCACGGATATTGTGCCGAAAACACTTACAGGATAAGCGTGAGAATCTGACCGCCAAACAGCATATAAAGTTATGTTTTCGTTTCGTGAAAAAATTACTCCCGGCAAGTATTCGGCAACAGTGGCGTTGCGGTCGGTTGCCCAACCTAGGAAAGTGTACCCGTATCGCGATGGCACAATGTTGGACAGTGGAATTGGGGTGTCGTGTATTTTTGCTTGCCGCGCCGGCGCACCCATTCCGCCGTTGGCATCAAAGGAAATCGCATAGAAAATCAGCATCCACGTTGACGTAAGATTTGCATTTATGCTAAAGGATTCTGTTACGCCTTCGCGGGTAACGTACACGTTAAAACTACCCGCTACAACCGCACCTTCTGTTGTTGGACGAACGCCGGAAATTACAACAATGGCTTTCTCCTTGTCATATGAAACGGTTACTCCGTTCGGCACTAAAGCGGCATCATAATCAACACTTATATCCCCAAGAGAAGTGCCCAATACCGTAACAATTTGCTCAAGGTTTGCATCGGTAATTTCTACGTTCGCGGGGTCAAAAATGACGGTTATCGGTCCGGGCGCGGCAACTATTGAAAGAATGAGAACATCCGTGGTCTGAGGTGTTCCCGCGCCTTTACTGAGCTGAATCGTGAAGGTATAGCTTCCGTTTATGCCGCGGATACCGGGAGACGCAGGTATCGCCGCAGTAAAATATCCATCAATTACGACTGCGGTTACTCCCCTTAAATACAAATCGTTCAAAATCGCTTCTACTGCCGCCCTTGCTTGGGCGATATTGGTTACATAGTCATAGGAAGTGGCAAATTCCGTGCTTTCAACCTCGGCTCTCAAGGCTGAAATATCGTAATCGTATTGTGATTGTACCGTAAAGCTGACATCGAAACTTCGCGCAGAAATATTCGCGCCGCTTACCGTAACCGTTGCCGTATACATTCCTAGGGGCAGTCCGTTTTCGGGAGCAACCGCAAAGCTTACCGTCTGCCCCATGCCCATATTGTTAACCGAAGTTTCGCTTAACACGAAGCTATCGGCGTTTTCGCCGGAAAGGGTTATGCTTAAAGCACCTGTTGGGCGGTTGCCGGAATTGCTTATGATTACAATATGCGGTTCCGGAGGGCCATAACCTTCTACTACCGTTTCAAATACCGTGTTGCCGGCGGGAGTGAGTGTTATACCAAAAACTTCATGGGGCGCGTGTATCACTGCAAAATCCATCGCGCTTGACAAGAAAATTTCCTGCCTGCCGCTTACTACTTCGAAGAAAAGGAGGGAAAAGGCTTCGCCTTCCGTGACAAATTCATAAGGAACAACGTAAAAATTTACAGACACGGGATTTTGTTGCAAAGCGCAAATTTCGCCCAGTTCAACGACATCTAGGATTTCGCCGTACAAAGAACCGCGTCGCACAATAATATTTGCATTGGCGGGGACATATGCTTCATTTTCGACAATGGCGGTAATTCTTACCGGTCCGGTTTCATCGTATTCATACTCGTGTTCGCTCTCACAGCATACGCCTCCCCGAACGATTCTGCGCGATACAAAATTCCGTGACAGCGAAAGTGTAAATAACGGTGCGCCCGGCGTTAGCGTGTAGCTGTTGTCGCGTTCGTCGAAATCGTTAAACCCTTCAGGCAAAATTCTAATGACGAAATGAGCTCGCTCACTTGCAGGCGGCATTGCAATTTCAAACGAAATTTCTGACACGCCCCCCGTGTGCAGTCCGCCGGCAATCGGAAATATTCCCAACCTGCCGCCGTTTACATACACGGCAACATTATCAACGCGCTGTCCGCCTGTATTTTCAACTATTGCGGTTACGGGCAAGTTTTCTCCAAACCTTACGTCTTCATTGGCATAAACCACTCCGACAAGATGAATATCCGGAAGCGGACGCGCCTGTAAAATATTCAAATCGTTGGATTCAATCAGCACGTTGTTGACTATTGCCATATGCGAGTTGTTGTACGCGATATGAAAATTGCCCTCGCTATCCATGATTGCGTCAAAGAATCGGGGGAATCCGCTTGAAACAAATTCGCCATGTTCCGAATACCCGCCCGTATGCGCAAGCACAAAAGGCGCACTCCAACCATTATCATATGTGCGAGCAAGAAAACTTCCTGCGCCGTCTTGAATATGCGGATATACAATTGCGGTTTGAGCGTTGTTGCTGATGATGCGGAAGGTGTCGGTAGACAAATCGTTTTCGTTAAACAGGGAGAGAATATTTCCCGTTGTGTTCGTTATGAACCGGATATTTCCGCCCGAGTTGGCACACTCGCTTTCAAACCAGCTTAGTGCCGTTTGCCCGTTAATTTCTGCAAAAGCAGGGCTTGAAGCAAGAACACCAATGGCGAGAGTCGAAACGTCAACCCCGTATAAATCTGTAACAACAAAGTTTCTGTCGTGGATTGTGTCGAAGCTGTTGTCGCCGTCTTCGATGTATGCTATAAGAATTTCGCCGTTTAAGAATCCAACTGTCATATCAGAAATCGCGCCCAAGCCGGATGCCACTGAAATTTCTTCACCCCATATCCCGCTTGTGAAAATGCGCGCAACAATTTCGTTGTCGCGGATATTCGGGTTTGTACAGGTTACGCCGATAATAACACTGCCGTCGGCTCTTGCGTTTCTCATCCATGCGACTGCTACGGTTTCACCGCTTATGGCAATTTGGGGCATGGTGTTCATAGCGGTACTCTTTTCTAGGTATCCCGTTAAATTTTTAACATTCATGAAGGTATCTCCATTAAATTTCGCTACGGCAATTTCCGCATTTGCAAGAAGGCATTCAAGTGTAGCGTCAGAGAACAACTCTTCTCGACTGTTATGCCACGTTACCCAAATATTATTGCCGTCGCTTGCAAGATTTGGGAACAGGTCTGCCGTGTTGTCGTTATCTACCTGCCGTGGTTCTTCGCTCCATACGCCATTGCCTTCGTAAATCGAATACATAAGCGTTGTGCGGTTCATGTCGCCGCGAGAACCGTCGTCGGCAAGGAAAACCATTACGCGGTTGCCGTTTGCTTCGGCAATAAGCGGCGCGGTTTGGTCATATATGGACTGCTGTAACACGAACAATGACGGCGCACCGGGGGCGGCGTTATCGTCGAAGTGGTTCACTGCGAAGGGTTGCACAACAGGACGGTTGCCAAGCCAGGGAGATTGCGCCCCAAGGTGGTTTCGCGGTGCAATATAGAATTCAGCGTCCGGTTCCGAAATATCCTTTCCTAAAGCGAAAGCTCGTGGTGCAGGTTCACGCGGCAATAAATCTAATCGCCCGTCCCAAAGTCTTTGCTTGAAAGTTCCGACAAAAATAATTCGCTGATAAGTGCCGAATTCGCCTTGCAACCAAGCTTCAAAAGGATAATCTCCAAAGCATTGGTTGAAAAATACAGAACCTCTGCCATAAAAACCAACATTCAAAATAACCGGAAGACCTATGCCGGCTCTTAGTTCAATATAGAACAATTCGCCGCCAATATTTCCGGAAAAAGTTATTTCACTTAACCAGTCTCCCGACAAAGGCCATTCTGCCCCTACCAAAAGACTTATACCGGTACCAACTTCCACTCTGCCCACGGTAAGCGGGATAATCATAAATTCTTTTCCGAAACTTGCCTCAAACGTAACGCCAATACGTCCTGCCAACTCGAAAGGTTCGTTGCCGCGGGGAATTGCGGCTTCAAAATATCCCACCACAGACACTTTTACTCCGTCTGAATTTGTGGTCAAGCTGTGGCGGTCACCCAACTGCATATTCATAAATCCACCGGGGCTTGCCAAGCTCCTTTTGGTCTCGTCGAAAGCACTTTTCAAATCTTTATTAGAGTCAAAGGCAGTAAACCCAATTACTACCTTTATTCTGTCGTCCTCAATTGCAACTTGTGCCTTCGAGCCACCAATATCAAAACCAAGGCTAAAGCCTGGTAAAATAGGAGAATCCGAAGGGAAAGTGATTTCGGGAATGAGGTCGAAGTTTATTTCTATTTCTTCCGGTGCGCCGGCATGAAATGTGTATTCCGCTACTAGGCTTTGCGCCAATCCGTTTTCGTCATTGAAAGCACGCAAGCGTATCGTTGAAACCTCTGGGGCAGACGGAATCATAATCGCCCCCGTAAGCCTGCGACTGTTCCTGTCCGGAATGCCGCCGTTAATCGTATATGTTATGAACGCAGAATTCCCGCTGTAAAAATCTATCGTACCAAGAGCTTCGATGGTGTAACCGTTTGTGCGATTTACCGCTCTCGGGCGGTCTGCCCTGTAACCTGTAACGGTATACGCAAAGGAAACTATTTCGCTAGGCTCCAGCCCATCACGGAACGCAATTGCCCGAACCAGAACCGACCCCCTGTCTAAATAATCCTCGCCCAAGGAAATCGGCAAGTCAGACCGACTGTTTATGTTCGGAAAAGAACCGTCTGTTGTGAATCTGATTTGCGCGCCGTCGGTCATGCTTCTCAGCGGTATCGCGGCATCGAAATTTACGGGCGAGCCAGACGCAATGCACGTAGTGGGCGCAGCCGTTATTACATTATGAAAGGAGAACGGTTTGGCTACGCTTAGTGGCGTTCCGCATACTGCGCCGAAAAACCCGGCATAAATCGTAACAGGCTCGGAAATGGTAACGGGCATGGAAACACCGCCGCCGCCGATTGCATAATGCCATGCAACCGGGCTACTTGAGGTTGGTACGGCATTTGCTTCGTAGCGAATTACCGTATTCCGAAGATTTGTATCGGAAGAAAATAAATTAATTTGCGAACCGCTTCCAATCGTATCGTCAGGGTTTGAATCGGAGTCAATCGGCAACCCACCGGAAAGGGTAAAAGTCGCGGTTGATACATCACTTGGTACACAACCATCTAAAAACGCTCGCGCTCGTATTGTAGTACCGTCAAAGTGCAACGGAATTGGTGACGAGAAAATTTCGCTAAACTCGTTCGGCTCGGAGCCGTCCGTTGTGAACCTAATTGTCGCGCCGGGGGTTGTGCTAACAATGGCAATGGGCGCATTGTATGGAAGTGCCGCACCGCTCGTCGGTAAAAATATGGGTGCCGCAACTTGGGCTTGGAAATTGAACACAACTTCACGGCTGTAGAATCGCGATGAATGGAATGCCTGCGTCCTAATATTAGAGGAACGGTCAAGGCGAATTGCCGTTAAAACAAGGCTGTCATGAGTCACTTCCTCCGGAACACTCGGTTCCGAATTGCCGATTGCAAAAACCGCATTGTAGCGAATCGTTGCGCTGGGTGTTCCGCTTCGGAAGGAAATAATTGTGCCAAAGGGCAGTACTCGCGGAGCAACTGCACAGTAACTGCAATCCGCAACGCCTATGCAACTGAAATCCGCCCCATCTATTGTCCAACTTGCAACGGGGGCTTCGGTTTGTCGAACCGTAAACAAAAATCCGGCAACGGGACTTCTGCCTACATATCCGCTTTCAAACGTATAAAACGCCTGTGCCTTGATGTACGTGTCGATGTTTATGGGAATCTGTGCTCCCGGGGTGAATACTCTGCTGCTTTCATTCGGGTTCGTCCCATCCGTTGTATATCGGATTATCGCACCGGGGGTGTCCGTCCAAAGCTCAACCAATAAGCCGTCAATACCCGCATTGTCTATAAGACGAGCGCGAGGCGAGGATAGTCTCGAATAAACGATGATTTCAACTTCCGCATATACGCTGGGATTGGCTATGCTTCTTGCCCTTATCGTTGCAGTACCCGGTCGCAACGCCAAAACTAAACCATTTGCCGCAACCGCAACCGGATTCTCGGAATCGCAGCAGTCGCAAACCGCATACCAAAATACAATTCCTCGTGTTGCATTACTCGGAAACACGCTTGCGGTAAAACGGATTTCTTCGCCCGCCGACATCGTAAACTTCGAAAGTTCCGTTTCGCCGTCTAAGGTTATTGTTATATCCGTAACTGAAACGTAATTTGGATTTTCAACGTATCTCAAAAATGGAAAACCGTTGTTCACGTCGGGCGAAAAATCCCAAATGGAAGAATCCCATCCTGCGGCCCAAAATATATCAGGGTATCTCATTTGAACTTCACTCAGACCGCGCCCCACAGACGTAACAATCCCGTAGGACTGTTCGTAGATACGCTCCGGATGCCGCAAATTCCAAATAGTTGGCCAGTAGGTTATCACAGGTGGCGCGAGATAAAAGCAATCTTCAACGATATCAATTCGCGTGAGGTGGTCGTGTGCATCAATCGGAAGCCTAAAACAATCGGAACACTCGTCAATCCCAATCAATGCGCCGGTAAAAGTACGTCCCGGTTCGCCGTTGGCTATGGCGACAATAATTGCCGTTGAGTACGAATTTAAAATGCGCGCAGACATATCAATTCCGGTTCCCACATTGTTATTTCTTCCAACAAGCCCTCCGGCGATGGCATTTGTAGGTAAAGATATTGACGATGCAACAGCATTTACTCCTATTCCGGTGGCAAAGCTGTTTTCTATCCACACCCTGCCACGCAAACCGCCGACCAATCCACCCGCAGCCGCTATGCGATTGCCTGCGTCTCTACCCTCGTCGGAAAAAGCCTCAACGTCTCCTTGTGCATACGACTCGCGAATAATAACACTTCCGTCAATCTCTCCAACCAAGCCACCGGCATACGCCGCCGTTTCGCCGTTTGCACGGACACTTGCGGAGACATGGCTCCTTTCAATAGTTCCGCCGCTCATAAATCCGACAAGGGCTCCCACTCGTTGCCCTCCGAAAACTGTTGCGTTTTCCAAGCCGAGATTCTTTATTGTTGCACCAACACCAACGTAACCGAATAAGCCAACATAATCGTCATCAGGGCGATTTATATTAAGCTCGGTTATTTTATAACCGCCGCCATCGAATGTTCCCGCGAAGGGGACATCGTGAGTGCCGATAGGAATCCATTCAATTCCGTCAAGGCTGATGTTGCCCATAAGCACATAGTGCGCATTTCTTGCCATCGTGCCGTCGTTTACCCGCCGACTTAATTCCACAAGGTCGTCTGCGTTATAAATTCTAAAGGGCAAAGGCGCAGTTCCGCTTCCCATGAATACCGGATTCCATCGTGCGTAAATCGTTGTTGATACAGGAAACGCATGGGATGCTTCAACTCTTGTTCCGCCGACTTCCGACGTAAACCAGCCCTGAAAATCATAATTATAGCGCATTGGGCGTGGGGGCGGCGACGGCAAACGATTATCCGCACCTACTCGCCTTGATTCCGGCGTTACGCTTCCACCTGTGGGATTAAATGTGACGTTAGGCACAGGCAGTGTTACTGTCCTTTCCGGGGATACCACACCATTTCCTGCGGCGTTTACGGCACGCACGCGGAATACATAGCGTTCTCCGTTTGTTAAATTTCTAAAAGTGTGTGAACGAGCATACGCAGGTAATTCTACCCATTGGTTGCCCCATGTCCCGCCATAGCGCATATGTTGCACCCGATAGGCGGTAATGGGAGTACCTCCGTCACTCAACGGAGGTTGCCATGAAATTGTAACGCTTCCGTAATCGAGTATAGCGTTGAGATTTTGGGGAACAGACGGATGCCCGAAAACTGTAACATATAAATCCGCATAGTGTTGCCCAAACTGTGCCCTTATTCTCTCCCTACGCGCTTCTGTGCTAGGGTTTGACGTGGCAGTTGCACGCACATTCCAAGTCCGGTACCGCGCATCAAGATACCCATGTACACCCACTACATTTGCAGCACTGCTTATCCAGTTGATGAACTGATTCTCAGTGTTGGAACCGTTAATTGATGGTATTATGACTTCCGATACTTGACCCGGAAGTAAGTTTATGTTTGTTCTGTTTAGTAAAAAAGAGGACAGTGGAGTATTGATATGAACGATGGGGGGAGTTTCCGCCTCCGTACCCCAACCTGCTGCTCCTGCGGAGCCGGGGCCTCCGTCATTGCCACCGCGTCCATTAGAGCTGGTTATACCTTGTCTGGTGCCTCCTGTTCCTCCTCTACCGGCATTTCCTCCTGCACCGCCGCGTCCACCCTGTCCGCGTGGCTCACCCCAATCCCAAGAAGTAGCACCAACGTGTATCATGCGCCCGTTTGAACCGGCATCTCCACCTGCTCCGCCATTACCGCCCCAACCACCATTTCCGCCATTGGCACCATCAACAGCTCCTAGAGAAGTGGGTGTTTGTCCATTGCCACCATTACCGCCCGGACCGCCAATACCTCCGCGGCCACCATTACCGCCTCCTCCGCCCATACCAGCTTGCAACCGTATATATGAAAATGACCCGTGTTGAATAAAATTTGATAGCATATCGTTGGTGCCGGTATAAACTCTTAGCGGCCAGCCGCCAAATCCACCGTTACCGCCACGTCCTCCTGTACCCCCCTCTAAGCCATTAGTACCTGCGACAGCGGGACGTCCGTTTGCCCCGTTTATGCCGGGGCGACCAATGCCGCCCTCACCACCGTTAGCACCTCGTCCACCTGCACCGCCAGTTAGATTAACACGAGATGTGCCAAGTATGTTAAGCCAAAACACACTTGTGGTAGAAAATATGGCATTTCCACCGTTGCCTCCGCGACCGCCTTCGCCGCCTACTGCCGCCGTACCACTAACAAAATGTGTGCCCTCAGCACCCGTGTCAGTACTGTTACGTCCCACGCCCCCCGTTGCTCGCAACGCAACTCCATGCAAATCAACATATACGGAACCGGAAACAGTTATTGCATTGCGCCCATCAGAACCACTTGCTGCATCAGTTACATGGTCAACGGTCAAATTCGCATTGCCCACAATGAATAAAGCGCGACTCGACATAACAGTATCGTGCGCACCGCGTCCACTGATATTGTTGTTAGTACCTATTGAGGCAAGCACCGCGTTTGCATTTGCATTTACAGAAGAAAAATACAATGCAGGCCCGCCCACATTCCCTTGATTGTTAAAATTAAAATTGCGGAAAGCAACGTTTGTGTTATAGCCTTCCACTATAATCCTAAGCCCCGTGAAAGTGGTATTTTGATTGCCCTCGAATACAATTGCTCGTACTTGGTGTCCTACACGAATAATTGTATTTCCACCAAGGTTTGCCGGGGCGTTGCGGAAGTCTACATAAGCGTATGTGTATGTTATTCTCGAATTTGACAAACCCCTAATTTGAGCGGCAGTGGTGAATCTTCTTGTATAGTTAAAAGTTCTGCCGGGGACAAGAGGGCAATTGCCGAATAAACCCAAGTCATAATTACCCGGTCTAAATAGTGCAGGCGATGTACTAAACGGTTGAATTTCATCAAATTCGGAAGGATTTACTTCAAAATATTCTTCATGCGTAGCGGCATTTTCCGCTTCCGAAGTCGGGATAAATTCGATAGGTTCACCGACAAATTCACCATCCGCTGACTGTGAAATAATCTCTTGTATTGCATTGCCGAAAACATTCGCAGGTAACACCGAAAATGCCAAAATAAAAACCAAAAACCCCGCAACGTTTTTTTTGAAATCCATAATATTATCCTCCCTCGACATCTTCCCATGATGCGACATTTGCACTGTGGGTTATTATGCCATACGCCCAATATTTCTACAATAGGCTCATAAAAATTTTTGGAGCGTGGGGCATGGAATACAGTCTTGACTATAAATTGATTGGTGTGCGTGTTAAAAACAAACGCTTGGAAATGAATCTTACGCAAGAATCTTTGTCCGAAAGCGTTGGCATAGGCGTACAACATCTAAGTAAAATTGAAAACGGAAAGGCATCTCTCTCGTTGGTGTGCCTTGTTGCACTTGCCAACGCGCTCAACACAACAACTGACCATTTGCTCATGGATAATGTTGCCGCAAGCATACCAAACCTCTTGGGCGAGGTTAAAACATTCTTTGAAGATTGCTCACATGAAGAATTATACATCATTTTGAAGACCGCGTCAGCATTAAAAGAAGGTATACGGCAAAAAACTTTTAAGAATCCGCCAGCGTAAATTGAAAATGCTCAATAATCTGTGGTATTATTGGCACACACGAAACGAGGGTGAACTTAGGCATGGAAGAATCAAACGCAAATTCGGCAAATGAAATTCGGCTTGATTGGCATTCAGCATTCTTTGCTGCTCTGCAAGCCGAGTTGATTGATTATCTTGACGTGTTAGAATTTCATCAAGAGTACCCATTGAACGAACAACCGTTGCGGATTGATGCGATGGTAATCAAAACTCCACCCGGCATGGTAATCAAGAAGAATATTGCTGAAGTTTTTCGCGGGCATAATATTATCGAATACAAAAATCCAAAAGAATCCTTGTCCGTTTCAAATTATATAAAAACGATTGGCTATGCCTGTCTGTATCAAGCTGTCGAAAGTGTTGATTATAAGGACATAACCGTAACACTCGTATGCACGAAGCACCCCGAATCACTTTTGTCTGATTTGTGTAACGACACATATTGTCGATTTCGAGTTTTGGAAAAACATCCGGGCATATTTGAGGTTGAAGGCGAAAGATTTCCAGTGCAAATTATAGAAAGCAAGTTACTGCCTCACGAAGAAAATGCTTGGCTCAGTAGCCTAAAAGAAAATACAGACCGAGCTACATTAGAGCGGGCACTAGAAATGGATTCATCCGTTAAGGAAAAAGTGAATTTAAGCGCGTTTTGGTATGTAGTTGCCAACGCCAATGTAGATATGATAAGCGAGGTGGTAAAAATGAGTTATGCACAAGTAGAATCCAAATGGGAGAAGCTATTTGACGAAATTGGCTTCACTCAAAAATGTATGGATAAAGGGATGGATATAACTTTAGCCGTAGTAAAAGGGTTGAAAAATAACATTCCTCCTGCGCAGATCTCTGAGGACATGGGCGTTCCTATTGAAAGAGTTGAAAGAATTAAGCAAGAAATTTATGGCTGAAACCTCCCTATTCAACATTTTTGATGATATGTACCTATTAACCTGCCAAATTAAGAAGAGGTGATTACACCATTTCTTATTCTATTAACAAGGTAAGCCGCACAAATTGCGGGTTTGGGTTGTTTGCGTTTATGAAACACTCACCGAGGTAGGGCTTGTACCTGCGGAGCTTAATTCGGATTTTCAAGCACCAACAACGCGGGCAGAGTTTACGGCACTTGCGGTGGCGTTTTACGAGGCTGCAATGGGCGTGGAGATACGGGGGCGAATGTACTTTAACGATACCAATGACATCAACGTGCAAAAGATGGGCTATCTTGGTGTGGTGTCGGGGGTGGGCGACGGAAATTTCGCGCCCGACAGCACGCTTGCCCGCGAGCAAGCGGCGGTAATGCTTGCCCGTTTGTCGGACGTTGTGCGTATGCCGTTGCCCATGTTCCCTGCAACTTTTGCGGATAACGGGCAGATTTCCGGCTGGGCGGCGGAAGCCGTTGGTCAAATGCAATTTGCGGGGATAATGGGCGGCACGGGAAACAATATGTTTTCTCCGCAAGCCCACTACACCAGAGAGCAAAGCATTGTAACAATTCTCGCGCTTATGCAGGTTGATTTGGTGGGTGCAGTGCCGCCAACGGTTTACCAACCCGCGCCGCCGCCGCAAATGCCAACCGCACCATCACGCCAATTTGACATGACCGACCCAAATGTGCAACTGATACCCAATTTCGCGCTGGCGCGCACGGCAGACGAACTGCGGGCATTAGAAGAACAGCGGCTTGGCGTGGAAGATGGCGGCTGGCGGAACGCGGCAGAAGTTCGCGCCGCTATGCATGACACGCACCCCGACCGCTTAGTTAATGGGCAGACCGTCTATGAATGGCGATTCCGTCCGATTTTTGCATGGGTGCATAGTTATCTGGAACACCACAATGCCGACATTATGCAAATGACAGATTACCAAAAAACCCAAGAAATTCGCGCAATTATCGAGGACGGATTGCTGGAAGAATTTATTGGTCTTTGGCATCCTAACTTTAGGTTTGGCGAGACACCCGGCGGCGATTGTGCGGTTATTGCCGAAGCTATTTACTTCCTAATGTTGGCGATGGATTTTGAGTTATTCAGAATTGTGACCGGGCGCATAAATTTACCGCACGGATGGAATGCATATTGGGATTCAACCGTGGGTGCAATTCGGTTTGTTGATGGAAATCTTAACTTCGGCGTGTGGAATCTGTTTGCGGATGAACTTTCTGAGCGCGGTTTTACATTTTGGGTTCCCGGTCAATAGCCTACAATTAAATCTTAAACACAGTTTTTCAAAAAATCGCGCATTCGCGTGATTTTTTTTGTACATATTTGGTTGCTGTAAATTTTTGTGTTAAACTTGCGCGTGGTTTAATATAATCTACAAAATGGAAATAATGAGACGATAACTAATTTGGGGTTGAATAAAATGAAGCTTGGGCAATTATTTGAAGGTGTGGCGCATACGGTTTTGCAAGATTTTATTGGCGAGATAACGGCGGTTGTGCATGATACGCGCAAGGTTGTTGCGGGTGCGTTGTACATTTGTTTGCGCGGGCAAAAATTTGACGGGCATGATTTAATTGCGGAAGCGGCAGAAAAAGGCGCGGCGGCGGTTCTCATAGACTCGGCGTTTTCGGGGGAAGTTTCTGCGGATATTGCGGTGGTTCGTGTGGAAAACACGCGGCGGGCAATGGCTCTTGTTTCTGCAAATTTTTACGGCAACCCCGCAAAAAAACTGCGTTTGGTTGGCGTAACGGGAACAAACGGCAAAACAACAACTACTTATTTTATTGAAGAAATCCTGCGCAAATGCGGGCGCAAAACAGGGCTGATAGGCACGGTTGGAATACGCGCACTGGGCGAAAAACTGAATATCCCATTCACAACCGACACCACGCCCGACCCGCCCGAGCTTCATTTTATTTTCGCAAAGATGCTGGAAATGGGTATCCAAGACGTTGTTATGGAAGTGTCTTCACACGCGCTGGCACTTTACAAAATGGCGGGGCTTACTTTTGACGTTGGCGTTTTCACAAACCTGACGCAAGACCATTTGGACTTCCACGGAACAATGGAAAACTACGCAAACGCAAAGGCGCAACTGTTTGCACAAAGTAATTTTGCCGTTGTAAACACAGATGACGGCGCGACCCCAATCATGCTTAAACATCACGGAGACGCTCCGTTTTTTACCTATGCAATCGAAACCCCCGCAGATTTCCGTGCTTTACATACGGTTTGCAAACCGCTTGGGTCTACCTTCGCGCTGGAGCTTTCCGACAGTGCAGACGCGCTTCCGTTTACCATTCCCGTTGGCGGAAAATTTAATGTTTACAATGTGCTTGCGGCAATCGGGACGGCAAGCCATTTGGGCATTTCTATCGCGAAAATTCAAACGGCTGTTTCAACACTTTGCGGCGTTCCGGGCAGAATCCAATCCGTGCCAAACAATCGCAATCTAAATATTTTCATAGACTACGCCCACTCACCCGATGGGCTTACAAATATAATCAGCACCCTTCGCGAAACCACAAACGGGCGCGTAATTACCCTGTTCGGTTGCGGCGGCGACCGCGACAAAACCAAACGCCCCATAATGGGCAAAATAGCCGCAGAACTCTCCGACCACTGCATTCTCACCTCCGACAATCCGCGCACCGAAGACCCTCACGAAATTCTCGCGCAGGTGCAAGAAGGCGTAACCCAAACCGCAACCCCATACCAAACCATAGAAAATCGCCGCGATGCAATTTTTGCCGCAATTCAAATGCTGCAACCCGCAGACGTACTAATTATCGCAGGCAAGGGCCACGAAGATTACCAAATTATAGGCACAACCAAGCACCATTTCGACGACTACGAAATTGCTATTGAGGCTCTGCAATAAAAACATTGGGGGACTCCGTCCCCCAAACCCCCTGCGAACTTTTTTGAAAAAAAGTTCGACAAAAAACTTTAACATGAAACCGCGCGAATGCGCGGTTTCGAGATAGGGTCAAGGGACAACGTCCCTTGTGGGGGTTCGGGGGCAACGCCCCCGAGAACTGCCTTTGAAAGAAGAGGAGGAAATTTCATGAAATTAGAAATAAGCGAGATAATCCACGCGGTTGGCGGGCGGCTGTTGGGTGAAGTTGATACGGGCAAATTTGTCACGGGTATTTCTACCGATACGCGCACAATTAAAGAGGGCTCGTTGTTTGTGCCTATCGCGGGCGACAATTTTGACGGGCATGATTACATTATGCAAGCGTCGGAAAAAGGCGCGATTTGCGTACTAACGGAGCGTCAAAGTCAACCAACCGACATGGCTTTTCCGTTAATATATGTGAGTTCTACCAGACGAGCCTTGATGGATTTGGCGGATTACTACCGCAGAAAGTGCGGCGTAAAAGTTGTTGCAGTCACGGGCAGTGCGGGCAAGACCACAACAAAGGACATGATGGCGGATATTCTTTCGCAAAAGTTTAGAACAAAACGTACCATAAAAAATTTCAACAACGACATTGGAATGCCGCTTTCCATTTTTCAGCTTGAACCCGACGACGAGGTGCTGGTGCTGGAAATGGGCATGAACCACGCCAACGAAATCCACGAGCTTAGTCTGGTGGGCGAGCCTGATATCGCGGTAATAACGCATATCGGTGACGCGCATATTGAAAATTTTGAGAACCGCGAGGGCATTCTGCACGCGAAGCTGGAAATTGTGGACGGCCTTCGCCCTACGGGAACAGTCGTGCTAAACGGTGACGACCCGCTTCTCACAGGCGCGATTGCCGCCGAAAAAACCGCACAGTTTAACGTGCTGTATCCAAGCACAAAAAACATAGTTTCCGCAGAGCCAATCGGCTTTCAAGAAACGCGCTGTACCTTCACATGGCACGGCGAAGAAATACGCCTAACCGTACCAATTCCGGGTGCGCACATGGTAATGAACGCGCTTCTGGCAACCGTTGTCGGGCTTGAAATGGGCGTTTCGCCCGCAAAAATCACAACCGCTTTTGAAAACTTCACACCGCCCGAAGGCCGCCTAAACATCTTTGAATCAAACGGCAAAACCATAATCGACGACGTTTACAACGCCAACCCTTCATCAATGTTTGAAGCCATAAAAGTCCTGTGCCGCAAGACACCCGAAAACGAAAACCGCCGCCGCGTTGCAATCCTCGGCGACATGAACGAACTCGGTCACGTTGCCGAAGACCGTCACCGCGAAGTAGGCGAATTTGCCGCCCGCTCCAACCTTGACCTTCTAATAACAATCGGCGACCTGTCCCTGCACACCTTCAACGCCTTCTCCGACAACGAAGACACCACCGCCGCAATCCACTTCGTAACCCTCCCCGACTTCCTTGCCGAAACCAACATCCTACAACCAAACGACATCGTCCTCGTAAAGGCATCACGCGGCATGAATTTTGAAAAAATTATACAGGCAATAGGTTAAGACCTTGGGGCGTTGCCCCAAACCCCACAAGCCTTTAAAAAGGCTTGACCCAAATTTTAATATGGACTAGTGATAACCTGCGTCGTATTTCCAAAATCGCGCGAATGCGCGATTTTAAAATAGGGGTCGAGGGGACTTGTCCCCTCGTGGGGGTATTGGGGGCAACGCCCCCAAGGTCTTAATCTTTAGAAAGAGGAGTAAAAAATGGATATCTCGATAAATGCCGCAGTGTACGCGGTGATGATAGCGTTTATTGCGAATATTGTGCTGTGCCCTATGATGATACCGTCGCTGATAAAGTTTAAGTTTGGGCAGTATATTCGGGGAGACGGGCCGGAGGGACATCAGAAAAAATCGGGAACGCCAACCATGGGCGGCATAATGATTATCATTAGCTTCTTGCTGGCGGCGATGGTTTTTATGCGGGATAATCCGCAGGCGTTGGCGGTTGTTGGGGTAACGCTTGGGTTTGGGATTGTTGGTTTTTTGGACGACTTTATTAAAATTATTAAGAAGCGTAATTTGGGACTAAGGGCGTATCAGAAATTGCTGGCGCAAATTGCAATTGCAGTGGGTTTTGTTTTTTACTGGCGAACTTTGCCGGGGTATTCTACGGCGATTATGATACCGTTTTTCCCAGAATTGTATTTCGACGTGGGATTTTTGTTCCCTGCGTTTGCGGTGCTGGTATTTTTGAGCAGTACCAATGGCGCGAATTTGACGGATGGGCTTGACGGGCTTGCGGCGGGCGTTACGGCGTTGATTGCGGTGTTCTTCATGTTTGCGGCGTGGATTTTGGATTCGCCCGTGCTTCCCGTAACGGGGGCGGCGGTTGGTTCTCTGTTGGGCTTTTTGCTGTTCAACTCGCACCCCGCGAGGGTTTTTATGGGCGATACGGGTTCGCTTGCGTTGGGTGGGTTTGTTGCGGCGGTCGCGCTTATGTTAAATATGCCGCTGTTCTTGCTTATTGTGGCGGTTATATATGTTGTAGAGTCGCTGTCGGTAATTATTCAGGTTGGATATTTTAAGCTTACACGCAAACGATTTTTTAAGATGGCACCTATTCACCATGCCTTTGAACTTTCCGGCTGGCCGGAAACAAAGGTTGTCGCGTTCTTTTATGTAGTTACCGCAATGGCTTGTTTGCTGGGATATTTGGCTTTGATGGGGGTATAAAATGCGTGATGGTAAAAAATCGTTGATGGTGGTGTTAAATGCTTGCGAATAAAAAAATTCTTGTGTGCGGAATGGCGCGTAGCGGGCAAGCGGCGGCGTTGGTTTTGTCGCAGATTGGCGCGAAGGTTTGCGCCACGGATTTGAAAACGGATATCGCGTGGGATTACGAGCCTGAAGAAAAAGGGATTACCCTGCGGCTGGGCGAAAAACCCGACGAATTTGTTGCGGAGTTTGACATAATCGTGATAAGCCCGGGGATTAGTGTGTACGCGCCTTTTGTGAAAAAAGCGGAGGAACTGGGCATTACCGTGTGGGGCGAGGCAGAGCTTGCCTATCGTTTATGCCCCTGCCCGATGGTCGCGATTACAGGCACAAACGGCAAAACCACCGTTACAACTTTGGTTGGCGAAATTTTAAAAAAGCACAACGAAAAAACCGTTATCGCGGGTAATATCGGTATTCCGCTAACGTCGCTTGTGACGGATTTATCGGCTGACGCAATGGTTGTTGCGGAAATTTCCAGCTTCCAGTTGGAAACGATTTCCGCGTTCCGCCCCAAGGTAAGCGCAGTGTTAAACATGACCGAAGACCACTTAGACCGTCACCTTACGATGGAAAATTATATTGCCGCAAAAAGTCGAATTTTTGAAAATCAGAGACAAAATGATATTACTGTGTTAAACTATGACAATTGTATTACAAAAAAAATGAAGTCGTCGGGGCGAGTGGTTTTTTTCAGTGCGAAAAAACAGCTTGAAAACGGCGTTTTCTTGCGTGACGGAAATATTTTTGCAAACATAGACGGTTTTGCGGAACAGGAAATTTTGCCCATATCCGAAACAAAAGTTATGGCAGAAAACGCCCTTGCCGCAACGGCGATTTCCCTTTGCGCGGGAGTTTGCGCCGAAGATATAGCCGAAGTTTTGCGCGGCTTTTCGGGCGTGACACACCGCTTGGAATACGTAACAACCATAAACGAAGTTGAATACTATAACGACTCCAAAGCAACAAACACAGACGCGGCAATGAAAGCAATCGAGGCTTTCGACCGCGAAATAGTGCTTATCGCGGGCGGCCGCGACAAGGATATGAACTTTGCGCCGTGGGTGCAAATGTTCGCGGGCAAGGTGGTTAAGCTGATTTTAATCGGCGAAACCGCGAAGAAAATTGCAACGGTTTGCGACACGGAAAACTTTTCTTCATACGTGTTTGCAGATTCGTTAGAGGTTGCCGTTTCCTGCGCGAAAGAGGCGGCAAAACCCGGTCAAATTGTATTGTTTTCGCCCTCATGCGCAAGTTTTGATATGTTCAAAAATTTTGAACAGCGCGGCGAATTATTCAAAAAATATGTAGGGGAAAGGGGGCACGATTGATGGGTAATCGCTACGGCGGTGCGGCGCAAGAGCATGATTACGAGGAACATTATCTGCAAAAAAAACGTGCCCGCAAACCTAAAAAGAAAAAGGAAAAAAATCCTTCGGCAAAGTCGCTTCAGGCAGTTGACATAGGCAATGTGGATATCACCATCTATCTTGTGGTGACTATTTTGGTACTTATCGGCGTGGTAATGGTGTTTTCCGCAAGTTACAGCATGGCGGCAAACAGGATACGCTTTAACAATGACGCTTTCTACTTCCTTCGCAGAAACGGGGTTTTCGCGCTGGTTGGTTTTGCCGCAATGAATATTATTTCACAATTTAACTACAGACACTGGCGCAGGGGCGTGTGGCCGTTGTATTTCGGCACGCTTGGGCTTTTGTTTTTGGTAACGGTTATGGGGCGCGACGCACAAGGCGCGACACGCTGGCTTGAAGTTCCCATTATCGGCGGGTTTCAGCCGTCGGAAGTTGCAAAGGTTGCAATCATTTTCACCATCGCCCACCTTATAGACAAATACCCCGACGCCCTTGGCAAACGAGGGCAAGAGGGCTGGATAAACCTTGCAATTTTTTGTTCCGTCGTTGTTGCCGTTGTTGTTCTGGTTTTGATGCCGGGCGGGTTTAGTTCCGCGCTTATTCTTTCGTCAATCGGGTTTGGCATGATTTTTATTGCAAGCCCTTATATTTGGCGGTTCATTATTCCCGGCATACTTGGTGTGGGCGGCGTGGCGTTGTATCTGTTTCTTGATGCCTATTTTGGGCTGGGATTTCGCGGTGCGCGTGTACAGGCGTGGCTGGACCCTTGGGCGTTTCACGATACCGTTGGATTCCAAACAATTAACGCGCTGTACGCGGTTGCCACCGGCGGCTGGTTTGGCATTGGTATTGGCGAAAGCCGACAGGTTTCTTTCATCCCCGAACCCCAGCACGATATGATTTTTGCAATCATAGTTGAAGAACTCGGCTTGGTTGGCGCAGGGCTTATTCTTGTCCTTTTCGGCATTTTCATCTGGCGCGGAATAATTATTGCAATGCGCGCCCCCGACACATTCAGCTCCATGATTGCAATCGGAATTGTTTTCGCTTTCGCTTTCCAAACCGTAATAAATGTTGGCGTTGTTACAAACACCATCCCCAACACAGGCGTAACCCTTCCTTTCATAAGCTACGGCGGAACTTCACTGATGGTTTCCATGGCTTTGGCAGGCGTTTTGCTTAGTATTTCCAAGTACACGAAGGGCGCGGATGGGTAAGAGCAAAACCATACGAGTGTTGTAATTTGAAAATCGCGCAAAAAAATGCGCGGTTTTTTTGTTGGCGTATTATGGAAATGAGTATAGGCTTACAGGCAACATTTTATACTCAAACAACCTTCTATCGTATTTCCTTCCTTACGATATTCAACCGCTCTCATTCTGTACCTGTTGTCGTATGCCATATGCTCAGTTTATCATATCCTCAGGCTCTTTGTA
>WQSG01000033.1 GCA_009788055.1 Defluviitaleaceae bacterium
GTTTGGGGGGAGAACCTTTTTTTTCTTAAAAAAAGGTTCTCCCCCCAAGGTCTTATCCTAAATTTTTTCCGTTGCCCCAGTCCTCTGCGAATTGAATCACTTGTTCAAACGTGGGGCTTTTTGCGTTGCGAACATAAAATCCTGATGTGGAAACGCCGAGGGTTAGTGATGCGAGGGGGTCAAGCCCAAGGGTTTGCCCAAGGCAGAAGCCCGCGTTTAGATTGTCGCCCGCGCCTGTGGTGAGTTTTGGTTTGGCGCAGAATGGTCCGTCTGTGAAGAAATATTCGCCGCCGATACAGCAACAAGCACTGCGCACAGGGTGAACCATCAGGCAGTAAATGCCCAGCGCATTGTACACGCCCATGACGGCATCCTTGAGTTTGTCGGGTGAAGAATCGGGGATGTCTACCCCCATAACTTCCGCGATTTCAAAAACCTCTTTTTCGTTCAGCCCAAGAATGGTGCGGAATTTCTGTTCAAACTTTCCGATAAGCCCCATTGCGCGGCGGATGTCCTCTTTCGTGCGTTTCTCGGGGTCGGCTAGGTCGAAGAATGCGAAGGGCTTTTCGGTTTTCTGCGGCAAAAGCGGGAACACTTCATCTATCATGCCCTGCCAAATTTCGCTCATCTGCGGCATCATCGTCCAGTTTTCCATGCCGAAAAGGTCGCATTCGTCAACCATTTTCGCAATGCCCTGCACTCCGCCCATTCCGTTTTTGCATACGTCCCATGTGAGGTCGCCCAAGCCCGCGTGTTTGCCCATCATTACTTTGCCGTCCTCAAATTCGCAGGCGTCTGTGTGACCGGGTTGGCACAGGCTGTATACTGCCGCCGCTTTTTCTGCCATTGGTTTGAAAACAGGGTGAATATCGGGCGTTCCCAATGCGCCAGCATAAGTAAGTTTAACGCCGTATTCCAGAAGCGCGTTTGACAAAATAGGCCCGTTGCCGCCAAGCTTTGTTTGCACCGTTACCATTTCGATATTGGTGCTAAGCCCCGCCGCCTTGGAAATCCTTTCGCCAAACTCTGCAATAGTTTTAATCCGTGTGAAATTCTTGAAATCCTGCCGCTTGTCAACCGGGTGGATAATCTCGTCCACAAAGCCGTCCAGCCCGATTAACATCTTTAAATCGAAACCCTTTTTCGCTTTCAGCTTGCTTGCCAAATCTGCCGCATTTTGCATGATGATGCCTCCTCTATATGATATCCTTCTCATACGTGCGAAGCCGCCGTATGAACAAGTAATGCTTTAGTTTTGCCTCTATTCTGGCACGCAGAATATCGGGGTCTATGGGCTTTCGGATAAAGTCTTCCGCGCCAAGTGTTAGCGCGGCGGAAACATTGTCGTAAGTACCCGCGCTTGAGAAAAATAAAATGGGAGTATGTTCGTGTTGGGGGAAAGCGCGTATTTTGGGGATGAGGTCGAAGCCGTTTATGTCCGGCATATGGCAGTCGATTAGAAATAAATCAGGGGTTATGATACTAAGAAGGTCTTGCATTTTTTCAGGCTCTGTTAGGGTGCGGGTTTCGCAACGGTCTTTCAGCGCGAAGTTGACGGATTTTAGTATGCTCGGGTCGTCGTCAATGGCAAGAATTATAGGCTTCTCCTGTCTTTCCGGTTCTAAATGCAGGTTGATGCACTCCAATATTTTTTCGTCCCGCCAAGACTTTAGCATATAATCTGCCGCGCCAAGGTTCATTCCGCGAAGCAAGTTGCTTTTTGAGCCGCCTATCGTTAAAAAAACGACGGGAATATGTGCGTATTTATCGGTTGCTTTCAATCGCTCCAACACAGAAAGCCCGCTGGATTTTGGCATATTAATGTCCAGCAGGATTAAATCGGGGATGGTGGTTTCCAGTATCTCAAACATTGTTTCCGAGTTTTTTGCCGGAAAAATATCAAAGTGCTTTTTTAGTCTCATGTTCATGGTTATTAAATTATGGCTTACGTCGTCTACATACAAAATCTTTTTACGCATTTTTATTCTCCTTTTTCCAGTAACTCTACAATCTCCCTGTAGTTTACCATATCCACATTCTCGCGCAATATTGCGGCTAGTCCGCCGTCATTTGTATAGCTGAATTTTTCTATTTCCACCATCGCATTTTCCACGTCTTCCATTTTAAAACCGTTGCAGGCGTCAATTAATTTTTCAAGCAACGCGCTGTCGGGCTTATCTTTTTCCGGCTTTGCAATTTGCGGAATACTTGCGAAAATTTCTTCAATACTTTGCACCAGCGCGTAGGCAGAATTTATAAACGGCGCATGGTTTTGCTTGATAAACGCTGTATCGCCCTCCATTGCCGCGTTTTCAAGCGCGGCGGCGGATTCGCTTATTTGGGTCGCAAAAATATGCCCGCTTGCCCCTCGGATACCATGCACTTTTACCCGATAACCCTCAATTTCATTTTCATTAAACGTTTCAATGGCGTTCGCCATAGCCCTAAGGCTTAACATATACGTGCGCAACATATTAAAATACACTGTTTCGTCCCCGTTATATTGCGCAAGCCCTTTTTCTGTATCAATACCTTCAAGTTTTTTTATCGGCATAATTAAATCGCTCCTTCCCCTTCAAACCATGAAAGTATAGCGGAAAGACTCCTTTTTTACAACTCGCAATTGACACAATCCACACCATTGTGTATAATTCCGTGGCAGTAAGATTATAGTGCCCGCGTGGCGGAACGGCAGACGCGGCGGATTCAAAATCCGCTCATGGTGACATGGTGGGGGTTCAAGTCCCTTCGCGGGCAAAATTTTTAAAACGAAAATCCCTGAAAACATTGCGTTTTCGGGGATTTTTTTGAATAGGAGTGGACTAACCATGGACAACTTTGCAGAGATAACAGAAAAGAAGTCGCGCTTTTTGGGTTACAGCGCGAATGCGGAAACCGAGGACGAAGCCCGTGCGTTTATCGCTAAGATTTCCGCAGAGCATAAAAAAGCGAGGCACGTGGCATATGCGTATGTGCTGGCAAGCACCGCAAAAATGAACGACGACGGCGAACCAAAGGGCACGGCAGGTCTTCCTATATATACATTGATAAACCGCCGCGGGCTAAAAAATGTGGTGGTTGTTGTTGTACGTTATTTTGGCGGAACGCTTTTGGGCAAAGGCGGTCTAATCCGCGCATATGGCAAGGCGGCGGGGATGTCTCTCGACAATTTTTCGGTGGTTTTACGAAAACAACCCTAATTCTGATAATTTTTTAATAAAATGTGTTGACAACCTGTCCCTGATTGTTGTAGGATTTCGGTATGAGTGATAATTTTAAAGCTAATAATTTGGAGGTTCGGTATGCGATTAACGGATAAAGAAATGGAAATTATGGCGGTTTTGTGGAGCAGTGATGTTGCGCTAACGGCTACAGAAATTGTAAAGGCATCTGAAAACAAAACTTGGAAAGAAGCATCCATTTACATCATAATGACGACGCTTATTAAAAAAGGCGCGGTGGTTGTGTCAAGCCACAAGCCGACCGCAACAAATAACGCGAGGGCATACAGCCCTGCGATGTCTTCGGCGGAATGTGTAGTTTCGTATATCTCCAGTGTGAGGAAAGCGGGGGTACACATTGACCTTGACGAGTTTGTTAAACTTCTGAGGGCAAGCGAGAAAAAGAAATAAGTGCCAAAGCACATATGCTATTATTCCCGAATATAATGCGAGTGAAGGGGGGTGTGCGGTGTGGATATCATAGGATTGATTGTATGGTTGGTTGTCGGCGCGGTTGTTGGTTGGCTTGCAAGCATCATTATGCGGAGCAACCTGTCGCTTTTGCTGTGCATTATTTTGGGTATTGTCGGCTCTGCGGTGGGCGGTTTTATCGCTTCCTTTTTAGGAGTGCCGGGCGGCTTTATCATAGAACTTTTGGTTGCCGTTGGCGGTGCGTGTCTTGTTGTTTACCTTGCCAGACTTATCGGGCTGGGCAAACGCTAATTTAATAATGTATTTTATAAGCCTTGAGAACAATGCAATGTTTTCGGGGCTTTATTTTGTATAAGCGATATAAGCGAGTGAGGGCGTTTTAAATGCCGCATGAGATTACAGAAGTTCTGCCGCAAAGCATTGCGCAAGAGCTGGAAATAACCGCCGGCGATGTTTTGTTGCAGATTAACGGGAAGAAAATAAAAGATGTGTTCGACTATCAATTTGCCACTCAAGCCGAAGAACTTTTGTTGGAAATACAAAAGCCCTGCGGCGAAATTTGGGAGCTTGAAATAGAAAAAGACGCGGATGAAGACCTTGGAATTGTGTTCAAACGGCCGCTGATGGCGGCAAAGCGGCGATGCGTAAACAAGTGTATTTTCTGTTTTGTGGAACAGCAACCGTCGGGGCTTCGCAGTTCGCTTTATTTCAAAGATGATGATATCCGTCTGTCGTTTTTGCATGGCAATTATGTAACGCTTACGAATCTTAGTGAGGCGGAAATTCGTCGCTTTGCAAGCTATCATTTGTCGCCGCTTCGTATTTCTGTACACGCCGCGGATTTGGAACTTCGTAAAAAAATGATGGGTTCAGAAAATGCCGCAAATTTGTTTACTGCCCTAAATATTTTTGCGGAAGCGGGCATAAAAATGCATTTTCAAGTGGTGGTGTGCAAGGGCGTAAACGATGGCGAACATCTTGCGCACACGATTTCTGTTTTGGCGGAGCAAAAAGGTGCCGAAAGTTTGGCAATCGTACCCGCAGGCCTAACGCGTCACCGCGATGGTCTGCATTCTCTTTCGCAATTTACGCCTGAAGAAGCACGCAATGTTATTTCTCAGGTTAATTTTAAAAATTGCAACAAAACGTTTGTATTTGCCGCCGATGAGTGGTATATTATGGCTAGGATTCCTTTACCACAATATAACTCTTATGGAGATTTTCCGCAATTGGACAATGGCGTGGGTATGTTGCGATTGTTCGAGCATGATTTTTTGCACGCGCTCGGGAAATTGGCAGGCACCGTTTCTGGGGGATTCGGCCTGTCGGGAAGAGTGGAGGGGTGCGCTTGCGTGGATGTTTGCGCACCAAAACCTCCGCTCTTTCCGAACTCCTGCCACGGAAAAATTCACCATGTCGGCATAGTAACCGGGCTTTCTGCCGCCGCTTTTATGCGCGGGCTTGCAGATACTTTTCAATCCGCACACCCCGATATAAAAATCACCGTGTATCCCATAAAAAATAATTTCTTCGGAGAAAATATAACCGTAAGCGGTTTGCTAACAGGCGTGGATATAATAAACCAATTGCAAAACCAAGTACTTGCAGATGTACTCTTCCTCCCCGAAAATGCCTTCCGCGCCAACACAGAAATAATGCTGGATGGCACGACTTTAACGCAACTTTCCGCCGTGTTAAACAGACCTGTTAAAGTAGGAAGTGCGGATGGTGGAGTGTTTTTTAATCAAATAAAAGACCTTGGGGGCAAGGCTTAAATGTTACAGCTATGCGTATCACAACAACTAAATACCGTACCGTATTCGTTTAAGACAACAGGGATTCATGTGTACACTTTTGAGGAAATGTTGTACCACGTTTTCCATTACTGGCGCGAGTCTGTGGATGAGTTTTTGGCGGATGGGGCTATTGCGTGGGTGGCAGAAATCGGTCACTCTTATTTGGCTACGCGAATGAAGGAGCTTACCCGAACAGAACTTTTCGCAACCAGAATACTGGACTTTTTGCGTTTGGCAAATTATTTTGATGAGGAAGAACTAAGCGGTCTTAAAGCCACGCTGGAGAAATGGGAATTGCGCCGCGAATGGGAAAAGCTGAAGGAACGTGCAGACTTTTTTGCAAGCAAAAACGAACCCGACAAAGCCATTCCGCTATACAAACGCGCACTGCAATATGACGAAAACGCGCCGCTTCTGAATAATCTCGGCGTGCAGTATCTGCAAGCGAATTCGCCAAAGGAGGGGCTGTCGTACCTTACCCGAGCCCTTTCCCTTGAGCCTAAAAATTTCTCAATCTTGTTGCACTACACAGAGGCGGCAATTTTAAGCGGCAAGTTCGATAAGGCGGCGAAGGCACTTCAGAAAGCCTATGCCGTAAACCCAAAGCACCCCGATATCGCTTTCCTTCTCGGCCTAATGTCCTACGAACAAAAGGACTATCCCACCGCCCTTACCTATTTTGAAAAAGCCATTAATGCAGACCCGACCGTCCCGTACTACACGCACAAAGCCGTGGACATCCACCTCCAAATGCGTCAATACGAAAAAGCCTTAGCCGCTTTGCAAAAATCCGCAACTCACGACTCTGCCTACCACGAAAAAGAAGCCGAAATCCATGCCGCAGAGGGCAATCTTCCACGTGCAATAAAGTCCATGCAAGCCGCCCTTTCCGCCACTGCCGAACCCGCCGCAACCGCTTACGCAAAACTCGCCGCCTACCACCGTCAAGATTACGACACAGCCCGCGCCGAAGAAGCCATCACAAAAGCCCTTTCCCTAAACCCCCACAACAACATAGTTCTCCTAGAAAACGCCCGCATCAAAAAAGGCCTAGGCCACACCCGCGAATACCAATCCGTTCTCGGCGAAATTTTAAAGAGCTTTAAAGAGGGATATCGTAATGCGTAAATAAAAAAGTTCTCGGGGGCTCTGCCCCGAACCCCGGAAACTTTTGAAAAAGTTTCATCAAAACTTTAATTTAAAAACCGCCGCGAAAAATTCGCGGCGGTTTTTGAGTTGCGACAATCGTTTATCGCTAGTCCATGTCAAAGTTTGAGGATGGGGGTTTGGGGGAAGGAACTTTTCAAAGTTCCTTCCCCCAAGGTCTGTTCTTTTAAATAAACCGCGTTAAAATAATTGCGACGCAGAAGGATATTAGAATTGCGGTGGCTAGAATGTCGGAGGGGGCGATTTTCATTTGCTTCATCTTTGTGCGGTTGATGTCGCCGCGATAGCAACGGGCTTCCATTGCGGTGGCAAGTTCGTCGGCGCGTTTGAAGGCGGAGATGAAGAGGGGTACGAGGATTGGGATGAGGGACTTGGCGCGGGTTATTAGTCCGCCCGTGTCGAAGTCTGCGCCGCGGGCTTTTTGGGCTTTGATTATTTTTTCCGTTTCGTCTGCGAGGGTTGGAATGAATCGTAGGGCTATGCTCATCATCATGGCGATGTCGTGGGCGGGTACTTTGATGCGTTTTAGGGGGGAAAGTAGGGCTTCGATTCCGTCGGTTAGCTGGATTGGCGAGGTGGTGAGCGTCAAAATTGTAGAGCCGAGTACGAGAAGCACTAAGCGGCAGACCATTTTTCCCGCAACGGCTACGCCCTCCATGGTTAGGCGTATGAAGCCGACTTGGAAAATTACGGTGTCGCCCGGGGTGAGAAACAGGTTGAGAGCGGAGGCAAAGACGAGGATAAAAAGTATGGCGCGCAGGCCGCGAAGCAAAAGGCGCGGCGGCACTTTGGAGATTTTCACAAGTGTGGCAATGAAAATTAGCGCGAGTCCGTATCCCGCAAAATGGTTTACGAAAAGCAATGCGGTGATGTAAAAAATTGTGCCAAGCAATTTCACGCGGGGGTCTAGGCGGTGGATTGGCGAATTTGTGGGGTAGTATTGCCCGATTGTAATGCGCGTCATGGTTGCACCGCCCCTGCAAGTGCATCTGCTGCCGCTTCTATGGAGAAAATTTGTGCGGGAAAACGCGGGTCTTTTTCGTTAAGGCGCGTCATAAGCCGCAAAATTTGCGGCACGTCCAGCCCGATTTTCTTTAGAAATTCGCTCTGCCCCTGTCGCGCAAAAATTTCCGACGGCGTTCCGTCACACACTATGCGGCTTTCGTTCATCACGATAACGCGGTCGGTAAGCCGCGCCGCGTCGTCCATGCTGTGCGAAACCAGTACCACCGTGATGCCCAGTGCCTTGTGCATCTTTTTTATTTGCGCGAAAATATTTTCTCTGCCGCGTGGGTCCAGCCCTGCGGCGGGTTCGTCCAGTATAAGAATTTCGGGGCGCATTGCCAAAACGCCTGCGATTGCGGCGCGGCGTTTCTGCCCGCCCGAAAGTTCAAAGGGCGATTTTTCGTAATGTTTTTCGGAAAGCCCGACGGCTTCCAATGCTTCAATCGTTTGGCGGTGGATGTCCTCTTCCGAAAGCCCCATGCGTGTAGGGCCAAATGCGACGTCTTTGTATATCGTGGCTTCAAAAAGCTGATGCTCAGGATATTGAAAAACCAACCCCACTCGTTGCCTAATTTCCTTGAGGGATTTTTTGCTTGCGTGGATATTTTCGCCGTCAAAAAAGATTTCGCCCGCCGTGGGTTTTAACAACGCGTTAAAATGCTGGATTAACGTGCTTTTTCCCGACCCCGTATGACCGATTATCGTTAGCATTTCCCCTTTGAAAATTTGCAGGCTGATATCGGAAAGCGCGGCTTTTTCAAAAACGGAATTGGCATTGTATACGTGCGATACGTTTTTAAGTTCTAGAATAGGCGCGGATTTTTGCGCGGCGGCAGGTGACGCTTGCTCTCCCTGTGAACCGGCCTCGCAGATGGGTGACGCTTGTGCGGAGCGTGAACCGTTCACGGCTTCGAGAGAACGCGACCCCACCGCAGATGTATAAGCGGCGATAAAATTATCTATGGTGATTATGTCTTGGGGCATGGGTACGCCGCGCTTTTTTAGTTCAAATGCAAGCTCGGTGACGTTCGGCACGCCAAGTTTAAGTTCCGTCATTTTTTCTACGTTGGCGAAAATTTTTTGCGGTTCGTCATCCATTACAACCTTGCCTTCGTCCATCACAATAATGCGGTTTGTTCGCGCCGCCTCTTCCATGAAGTGCGTGATTAAAATAATTGTGATGCCTTGCTCGCGATTAAGCCGCGTGATGGTTTCCATTACTTCGCGGCGGCCGGAAGGGTCTAACATGGCGGAAGGTTCGTCCAGAACAATGCAACTTGGGCGCATTGCAAGCACCCCCGCAATGGCAACCCGTTGCTTCTGCCCGCCCGAAAGATGGTGCGGCGGCGCGGCGGCGTACTTGCTCATCCTAACAATGGCTAGGGTTTCGTCCACGCGTTCGCGGATTTCCGTTGGGCAAACGCCCAAGTTTTCTGGCCCAAAGGCAACGTCTTCTTCAACTATCGTTGCTATGATTTGGTTGTCGGGGTTCTGGAAAACCATGCCCACAGACTGCCTGATTTCCCATGTATTTTCCGGGTCTTTTGTGTCGCGCCCGCCAACCCAAAGCGTACCTTCCGTTGGCGCAAGAAGGGCGTTCAAGTGCCGCGCCAAAGTAGACTTGCCGGAGCCGTTATGCCCCAAGACGGCAACAAATTCGCCCGCGTTAATTTTCACATTAACGTCGCGCAATGCGGCACGGGTTTGTTCGGAAGCGTCATAGGCTTCGTATTTAAAGGTCAAATTTTCGCTGTTTATCATTCCCTTATGATAGCACAAATGATGGAAAAAAGGTATAATTCTTAGGAATAGTTCTTGGCTTTTTAATCTTGAAGATTGAGAAGTGCAAACACATACTTGCAAAATACAATATCTAAAATTGAGGTGCGCATGGAGTGGACAAAAGTTGAAGTGCAAACAACCGCCTTTGGCGCGGAAGTTGTGACAGGAGTATTGCTGGACAACAATATCGTTGGGGCAGAAATGGTTAATGCGCAAGAACGGGTGCGGCATCTTACGGAGGTCGCGCATACGTGGGACTACGCGGAAGACGGATTGCTGGACGCAGACGGCGACGACGTTTTTGTTATTTTTTACGTGACGAAAGACGAACGCGGCGCGGCACTTCTTGCGGATGTGCGGGAAGCCCTTGCGGGACTGAAAGCCCATGAAGCGGACGGACTAAGCTTTGGCACGTTGGCAATAAAAACCGAACACGCAAACGATAAAACTTGGCTGGATGAATGGAAAAAGCATTTCAAGCCGTTTAATATCGGGCGGGTTGTGATTGTGCCGCAATGGGAAAATTACACCGCCGCAGACGGCGTGGACGAAATCATTTTCAAAATCGACCCCGGAACTGCCTTTGGCACGGGGCAACACCAAACCACGCGGCTATGCATTTTAGCGTTGCAGGAATATCTGCGCGGCGACGAAAGTAACGCGCCCCCCAAAGTTTTGGACATAGGGTGCGGCAGTGGGATTCTTTCGATTATCGCATTGTTGCTTGGCGCGGGTGAGGTTTTTGCTTGCGATATCGACCCTGCGGGTGCGATTGCCGCAACAAAAAATAATGCCGCACTAAACGGCATAAACTTGGCGAAATTGCAAATCCGCGCAGGCGACGCGCTTGCTTGCGAGAAACTTCGCGCTGAAATTTGCCGCAATAAATATGAAGTGATTGTTGCAAACATTGTTGCCGACGTAGTGATTGGGCTTGTGCCTTTCGCAAAGGAACGGTTGACGCAAAACGGAGTGTTTATCGCGTCGGGCATAATTGACGACCGCGCAGGTGAAGTCTTGGGAGTGTTTGCGGCAAACAAAATGGAAATCATACAAAAATTTGAGTTTGAAGGCTGGGTTTGTATCGTGGGAAAACAGGCGGTGTGCGCGTGAAAAAGCTGAATATTTATTTTGACAATGCCGCAACAACGCCGCCCCGCGCCCGCGAAGAAAGTGCCTCGCATTTTCACGGCAACCCCTCGTCTCCGCATGGGCTGGGCATTTCTACGGAGCGTGCGTTAATCGCCGCCCGCAAGGAAATGGCAGGGCTTCTTTCCTGCCGCGAAAACGAAATTATTTTCACGTCGGGCGGTACAGAGTCCAACAACTTGGCGTTGCTTGGTTTCGCGCTGGCAAACAAGCGGCAGAGCATACAAATTTTTGCCGCCCCGTGGGAGCATCCATCCGTGCTGGAGCCGTTACGTTTTGCGCAGGAATTTGGGATTGCGGAAACAATCACCGCGCCGTTAGCGACTTTGCGCGAACGCGTAAAAAATTCACGCGGAATAAATCTCGTGAGCATATCGCAGGTTTCCCACGAAACGGGGGATATCTTTGACGTTGCAGAAATCGCGGCGGAGTTGAAACGCGAAAACCCAAAAACCATCATTCACGTGGACGGCGTTCAGGGGTTCTGCAAGGAAAAAATTGACCTTGCGAACATTGATATGTACTCATTCAGCGGGCATAAAATCCACGGCGCGGCAGGGGTCGGCGGGCTTTTTGTGAAAAGCGGCGTTAGACTTGTACCGCTTTTGCATGGCGGCGGGCAAGAAAATGGTATCCGCGCAGGCACGGAAAACGTGGGCGGCATTTTACAGACGGTATCCGCCGCCGCACAGCTTCACGCCCTACGTGACGAAAACCACAGCCACGCCGCCGCCATAAAATCCGAACTTGCCCAACTAAAAACCGACTTGCCCGACGTCCTCGAAAACGCCCTTGGTAGCACCTCACCCTACATTCTAAATCTCAGTTTCCTTGGAATCAAGGGCGAAACCCTAGTTCACCTACTATCCGACAAGGGCATTTACGCTTCCATGGGCGCGGCTTGCCGCTCTCGCAAAAAGCAAAAATCCATCCTAGAAACCATGGGCTTCTCAAAAGAACGCGCAGAATCCGCAGTCCGTTTCAGCTTCTCCCACTTAAACACCATCCAAGAAGCCACCACCGCAAAGCAAATAATAATAGACAGCGTATCCCAAATGCGCAGGGTGCTACAACGATAAATTTAAAACCTTGGGGCTCTGCCCCAAAACCCCGGAAACTTTTGAAAAAGTTTCATCAAAACTTTAACTCAAAACCGCGCGTACGCGCGGTTTTGGGATTACGATATGGCTTATCACTAGTCCAAATTTAAAGTTTTTGTTCAAACTTTTTTCAAAAAGTTTGCGGGGTTCGGGGCAGAGCCCCGAGAACTTTTATAATAATAGAGGAGAAAAAAATGAAAACAGTGCTATTGGTAAAATACGGAGAGATATCTTTGAGGAAGGGCAACAGGGCGTTTTTTGAGCATAGGTTGCTGGATGCGATACGGCATAATTTGAAGGGGCTTGGCGGGATTAGGGTGATGAGGGAGCAAGGGCGTTTTCTGGTTGAGAGTGTGGAGGGCGACTTGGATGTTGGTGCGGTGCTTCCAAGGATAAGGCATATCTTTGGCATTGCGGGATTTTGTCATGCTGTTAAAACGGGAGAACGTGATATAAAGGGGCTTTGTGCGGTTGGGGTGGAGTTTTTTGTTAAACAGTTAAACACGTTAAACGGTGTTAAACATGGGACGTTTAGGGTGGAAACTAAGCGGAGCGATAAGAATTATCCGATGACTTCAACGGCGATTTCTGCGGCGATTGGCGAGGCCGTTTTAGATGCGGGTGTCGAGCTTGCGGTGGATTTGTACAAGCCTGATATTACGCTGTGGGTGGAAATTCGCAATGATGTCTATTTTTATGTAAACAGCGAGAGTGGCGAGGGCGGTTTGCCGTATGGTGCATCGGGAAAGGGCGTGTTGCTTCTTTCGGGTGGTTTCGACAGCCCTGTTGCGGGTTATTTGACGGCGCGGCGCGGGGTAGAAATTGTTGCGGTGTATTTCCATTCTCCGCCATTTGTTTCGGAACGGGCGCAGGACAAGGTGATGGATTTGACGCGGCAGTTGGCAAAATACACGGGCGGCGCAACGCTGTGTGTTGTTCCGTTCACGGATATTCAGGTGTTTCTTAAGGAGAATGTTTCGGAGGTAAAACTTACCATTTTTTTGAAACGCGCAATGCTTCACATTGCAAGCCGCTTGGCAGAAAAAGAAAAGGCACTTTGCCTTGTTACAGGCGACTCTATCGGGCAGGTTGCAAGCCAGACAATTCACAGCTTGGCGGCAATGGAAACTGCCGCCGCTTTCCCTGTGTTGCGTCCGCTTGCGGCAATGGACAAGCAAAGCATTATTGATATCGCAAAAAAAATTGGCACATACGACATCTCCGTTCGTCCGTATGAAGACTGTTGCACCGTTTTTGTGGCAAAGCACCCCGAGAATAAACCAAACAAAGCCGCAATAGAAAAAATAGAAACGCGTTTCGCAGACGAACTTGCCGCAATGGTTGACACTGCGCTAAACGCGGCAGAATTTCATAAGGTGTGAACACGAAAGTATGTTCCGTTGACACCTGACATAGACGGGTATAGAATTGCCGAATCTTCAAAAAAAATGCAGTAAAATACAGAGGGGGAGTACGAATATGTACAAGAAAGGAGCGCGTGTTGTCACAACCGCGCTGAGTGTTTTGATGGTGTTTATGATGCCGGCGTTGCCGATAGCGGCAGAAACCTACATCGAGTACGAAAGATATGAAGAGTATGAAAATTACGAAGAGTATGGATTAATCAAGCCGATGAACACGGGTGTGAATATGGCAACCCTATCCGCAGGGCAAAGCGGTAACGGGTGGACAACAAACGGCACGGTTCTTACATTAACAGGTAACACATCTGCCGCGCCGATTGTAATTACAGGCACAGTATCAAATGGCAGACGCATTGAAGTACAAAGCGGTGCGGCGGCATTTATTACGCTGAACGGTGTATCTGTCACAGGGCTTGATGAGTTGCAATCACCGCTGTTATTAAACAGCGGCGCGGAGTTGACGCTCACATTGCAGGGCGTTAACACTCTTACGGCGGGAGAGAGGGGCGCGGGTATAGAAGTCTCGTATGGTACCGCGCTTACCGTTGGAGGAACAGGTAGTTTAACCGTGCGGGGCGGTATGCAAAGCGCGGGTATAGGTGGCAGTGTTGGGCAATCCGCGGGTACGATTACCATAAACAGCGGTACGGTAACGGCTGTGGGCGGCAATGGTGGTGCGGGCATTGGAAGCGGTCTTTCGTTAAACACATGGAGTCCGCTTAATGCGGGCAACATTACCATAAACGGCGGCACGATAACAGCAACAGGCGGCTCAAGCGGCGCAGGCATTGGCGGCGGCTCAAACGGCGGCGATGGCTTCATTACCATAACAGGTGGTTTCGTTGAGGCAACAGGCGGTGCGGGCGGCGCGGGTATCGGCGGCGGAGCTGTTGGGGGAAGCAATAATATAAGTGGCGGTACAATTAACATAAGTGGCGGCACCGTAATTGCAAGCAGTGCAACGACAGGACACGGTGCAGGAATTGGCGGCGGAAACAGCGGCGGCAACGGCAACGGAAGCGGCGGAAATATCACCATCAGCGGTGACGCAAACGTAACCGCACAAAGCGACTCGGGCAATGGCTCGGGTATTGGTGGCGGTGGCGGTTCAAGCGGTAATGGCGGCGATGGCGGAAATATTACAATAAGCGGAAACGCGATTGTAAATGCACAGGGCGGCAGGGGAAGTGCCGTAGGTTCGGGAGGGTTTGGCGGCGCGGGTATTGGTGGCAGCAGTTCGGGTGCGGCGGCAAATGTGACCATAAGCGGCGGAACTGTGAATGCGACAGGTCGTGGCAGAGCCCCCGGTATCGACGACCCCGATATTGATTTTACAGGCAATCCTAATCCAAATATTACCATGTCGGGATTGTACTTGGTTACGTTCAACCCGAATGGCGGTGAGGGAACAATGTTGCCGCGTACAGCAACCGTCGGCAGTGATTTCGTAATCCCCGCGAACACATTTACCCGTGAGTATTACACATTTGCGGGCTGGAACACTAATGCGGGCGGCGACGGAACGGCCTATTCGGACGCGGCAACAATAAGCGACATCCAAGAAAGCATCATGCTTTTCGCGCAATGGACAGGTACGGCGATAACCATACCGCCTACAAACGGCAATGGTAATGAAGGCAGTGCGGTTGTTTCAATTTCCACCGCCTTCGCAAACCCCGACGACAGTAATGTGCAAGTTCATGTGCGCATCACAAACAACCACGGTTTTGCGTCCATGCTTATGCGTTTTGAATTTCCCCGAGAACTTACTCTAACGGGGTACTCTCTTGCTTCTTCCGACCTGTACCAAAACTTTAAAGCCCCTTATGATTTTGCCGCTCTTGGCAATTACGTTTACATGGGCTGGGCGGGAAGAACCGAAAATATCACCCGCGAAGGCACATTATTTACCCTCATATTTTCTGTTTGCGCAGACGCGCCTTCCGTTGCAACATTCCCTGTAACCGCTACTTTCGCAGACTACGCAGAACTTGATATGCACATTTCAGACGGCGCGGTGCGCGTTTGGCCTGTGATAAGGGGCGATGTTGGCGGTGCGGGACGAGTAACGTCTGCAAGTGCTACCATTCTTGCCCGCCACATAGTTGGCCACAACGTAGCAATCGACTTGCGCGCCGCAGATGTAAACTGCGACGGCGTTGTAAACACCGATGACCTAATCCGCCTTTCACGTACCCTTGTGGGTCACTTCCACACGCTTTGCCCGTGCGACCCATGCGGTAACTGCGACTCGTGCGGGCATTTAAGATTAGACCCAACGCCTTAATTTATTGTTTGACAAAACACCCCTCAAGGCGTAGAATTGCAATGCTCTAAGAATATTTCTTCTAAAAGAGAAGGGGATGTTAAGAATGCAGGAAATTATTGCATTGGGTGCTGCGGCAGGTTATGGCGTAGCATACGACTACGCAGCGCATGGTGTCACCGGTTTTCCGTTTGACGCCGCATTTGCGATTGGTGTGGTTGGTGCGTTAATCGCACTGTGCTTCGCTTTTATGCAAAGCCGCAAGGTGCTGGGCTTCAGCGAAGGTAACGACAGAATGAAAAAACTGGCCGAGGCGATTAGGCTTGGTGCAGGTGCGTACTTAAAGCGGCAGTTTAGAGTTATTGCCGTTATCTATGTAATAATTGTAGCAACCCTTGCACTGCTTGCGGTGTTGGGTCACGTTTCACCGTTTATGCCGTTTGCGTTTTTGTCGGGCGGTATCTTGTCACAGCTTTCGTCATTTGTGGGCATGAAAATTGCAACACGCGCTAACGTCCGCACGGCTCAAGCCGCAAGCGGAAGCCTTAACGAAGGCTTGAAAGTGGCATTTGCTTCCGGCACGGTTTTAAGTTTTACCGTTGTTGGGCTGTCCATTTTAGACGTTAGCATTTGGTTTTTGCTTCTGCGCTTTGTGTTTGAACTTCCGCCATATCTTATTGCCGAAAACATGGTTATGTTTGGCGTTGGTGTAGCTGTTTTCGCACTGTTTGCCCGTGTTGGCGGAGGTATCTTCACCAAAGCGGCAGACGTTGGCGCAGACCTTGTGGGTAAAGTTGAAGCGGGTATTCCCGAAGACGACCCACGTAACCCCGCAACAATTGCAGACAATGTTGGCGACAATGTTGGTGACGTAGCGGGCATGGGCGCAGACCTTTACGAATCTTATATCAAATCCATGCACGCGGGTATGGCACTTGGTTATGCCGCGTTCATGAATGCAGGAACGGATATGATTATGGCGGCTATGTTCCTTCCCGTGGCTCTTGCTGTGGTTGGAATGGTTGCATCACTTTTCGGCACGTTCCTTATCCGCACCAAAGAAAAAGCTACTCAGGCAGAACTTCTTACCACGCTTCGCAAAGGTACGTACTCTGCCGCCGCTGTTGCCGCAATTGCTTTCGCGCCTGTTACATGGTTCGTTATGCAAGGCATGGAAGGTAGCTGGTTTGGGCTTTATGCCGCAATTATCGTGGGCGTTCTTGCGGGTGTGTTTATCGCATACTTTACGGAATATTTTACCTCCACCCACTACAAACCCACCAAAGACTTGGCGCAAGCTTCCGAAACAGGAGCCGCAACAATCATTATCGCGGGCATTTCTTTGGGCATGAAATCAACCGTTCCTTCGGTAATAATCGTGGTAATCGCGATTGTGGCAAGCTTCCTTGCCGCCGGCGGAATTATGGACACAAACTCTCCGCTTTATGCGATTAGCTTCTCCAACGGCTTGTACGGAATCGGCCTTGCCGCTGTAGGTATGCTTTCCACTTTGGGAATAACACTTGCAACCGACGCTTACGGCCCTGTTGCAGATAACGCAGGCGGTATCGCAGAGATGAGCCACTTGCCCCCCGAAGTTCGCGACCGCACCGACGCGCTTGACGCACTCGGCAACACAACCGCGGCAACGGGTAAAGGTTTCGCAATCGGTTCTGCCGCGCTTACCTCACTCGCGCTGTTGGTTTCCTACATTAACATTGCAACGCGTCACGCCGCCAACTGGGCAGGTTATACAGAAATTGTAGACGTTGCCACAACTTACGGCAACGTAGAATTCTACGAACGCATAAGGTTTAACCCCGACACAGGCGAACTTTTCCCCGGACTTGACCTCGCCCTTAACAACCCCGCTGTTCTTATCGGCGTATTGCTTGGCGCGATGCTTGTATTCATTTTCGCCGCCCTCACCATGAGCGCGGTTCAACGTGCGGCACAAAGCATTGTAATGGAAGTACGTCGTCAGTTCCGCGAAATCAAAGGCATCATGGAAGAAAAAGCCGACCCCGACTACGCAGCTTGCGTTGACCTTTGCACCAAAGGCGCAATCAAAGAAATGGTTGCTCCAACCCTTGTAGCGGTAATTCTACCAATCATCACAGGCTTGATATTCGGCGTTGAAGGCGTTGTTGGCTTCATCGGCGGTGCTACCGTTGTCGGTTTCGTTGTTGCCGTTTTCATGAACAACGCAGGCGGCGCATGGGATAACGCGAAAAAATACATCGAGAGCGGCGAGTACGGCGGGAAAGGCTCTGACTGCCACAAAGCGGCAGTTATCGGCGACACCGTAGGCGACCCCTTCAAAGATACCTCCGGCCCATCGTTGAATACGATGTTCAAACTCGTTTCCACAGTTTCCATTACCATCGTAAGCGTTATTGCGGCTTATTCGATATTCTAAGGATTAAAGATAAAACCTTGGGGCTCTGCCCCAAACCCCAGAAACTTTTAAAAAAGTTTCATCAAAACTTTAACAAAAACCCGCGCAATTCGCGCGGGTTTTGATTTGCGTTGAATAGCTTATCGCTAGTCAAAATTTAAAGTTTGGGTCAAGCCTTTTTAAAGGCTTGCGGGGTTCGGGGCAGAGCCCCGAGAACTTCCTATTGTTAAACTTCGCCTACATCTCCCACCTGCCAACATTAAGCTGGCCTTTATTGCGGGAGATATCGGGGTGGAGCATTTCGGCTATGAGGGTGCCGTTGGCTTTCCAGCCGACGATATGATGGCGGCCTGCGGCAATGGCAACGATTTCGCGCCAGTCCATTGTGGCGGCTTCCGCGCCGGAGTCGGGCCAGAAATATGCTAGGAAGCGAACGGTACCGTTTTCAAAAAGGGCGGCGAAATAGTCGGGGGCGGCAGAGATTTGACGAATGCCGCGCCAGCGTTCAAAGCTTTTGCGCATATGGTTTTCGCGGCCTACGCGGGCGATTGTGCCGTCTTGGAGGAGGGCAAGGATTCTGCCGGGGGCGGCGTAGGCGATATCGGCAACATTTTCTAGGTGACTTACTTGCAGATCGCCATTTTTATTGTTGCCGCTGACAAGGACGCGGCCATCTTTTTTTATACCGAATGTGCAGTCTTGTCCTGCGACAATATGTGTGATGTTGCGCCAGTGGGCAACCTTGCATTCGCCGTGGGTGCTTTTGCCGCAAGCAAGCAAAGTACCGTCTGCGCGAAGGCCTACGGTGTGCCTAGCACCTGCGGAAATTGTAACAATGTCCGTCCAGTCTTTTACGTCAAGCTGGTTGAAATCGTTGCGCCCAACGCCAAGCACCGTGCCGTCTTTGCGCAAGCCTATGGTGAAGCCCGCGCCTGCGGAAACAGCTTTCATGTCGCGCCAGTCGAAGGTGTTTGTGTGGCACTGACCGTCGGGGTTTGGGCCGGAGGAACGAGCGTGCCCGTCCCGTGTGACGGCAACGGAATGAAGGTCTGCGGAAATTCTCTGCGCAAATTTTCGGTTGATTATCGCTTTTTTCTCACCGAATTTGGGGCGTGGGACAGTCATTAGCGGACGGCGTTCCGTGCCGCCTACGAATGGGCTTTTTTCCGCAGACGCGGGGCGTTCTTTCATTATGGGCAGGGGCGGTTTAAGCCCGTGTTTTTTCTCAAGCTCTTCAGCGCGATACACCGCGCCGTCGTCGTTTATGTTAAAGCCCAAAAATTCTGAGAAGATATTTAGCACCCACTCGGCTATCTTTTCGTCAACCGCGAATGTGTCAATGAGTTGCGAAATAAGCCGCTCGCGCACAATGGGATATGTGTCTTCCGCGTACTTTAACTGAAAATAACCGCCGATTTCCAATAAATTGACGATTTGAATACGCTCCTTGCGCATGGTCGGCGCAAGGTCGTTAAGCAAGTTCCGCGCAGTTGTTAAATTGTAAAAAACGCCGTCGCCATAGTTGTCGCGAATGGCCTTCAAGGCGTCCAAAATTTTCGCGTCCATCAAAAAACACCCACGGGATACCAGCGCGCTACATAGTCCATCACCATGGCTTGGTTGCTCCACAACCAGCCCTGATGCGTGTATGCAACAAGCAAGTTTCCGTCCTTCGTAAGTCCTATAAGGCGTTTGTATCCGCCATAAATTGCCGCAATGTTGCTCCATTTATCGGCGGCGGTATCGGGGCGCGGCTTGTCACGCTCGTATGCAAGCACACGAACCGTGCCATCCCCGCGCAGAATTGCAAAGCTGTCTGCAAGGTCTACAATGCTTACGATATCGCGCCACTGGGTAAAATAATTTTCCGGCTGATGATTTTTGTAAATGCGTTTGTCTTTCCCAAGCACAACACAGCCGCTGTTATAGGTAGAAATTACCTGCTCTACATCGTGGCAGGAGAGTAGCCACTGAATTTCCAGTGCCGCGTCATCGTCGGCGATGCTTCCAACCAGCATGAGCTTGCCGTCTTCGCGAATGCCAATCAGCCCTTCGGGGTACTTCGCAATCCGCTTGATATCATGAAATGTGGACAAGTCCAGCCGCGACCGCCCAAACGCTTGCGCTGTGCCGTCCTTCATGACGCAAACGCTGTCATTTCCGAATGCATACACCGCACTGACATCCGTAAGATGCCCAATATCGCATTCGTCATACGCATTTGTGCCTGTTGCCAAAACCCGCCCGTCCGCACGAAGCCCCAGCGTATGCGATTCGCCCGCCGCTACCGCAACAATATCCGTCCAGCCCACAACATCGCACTGAAATTCCGCATTGTCTCCACCAGCGAAAACCGTTCCGTCCGCCCCAAGTGCTACAACGTGCTTCTTCCCAATCGAAACCTGCCCGTGCAAATACGTCGCCGCAGACCGCTCCATAGAAACGAAACCGCTTTCGGTAACATCAGGCGCGGTTAGCAACTCGTCCTCACCCAAAAAGCCCATGGCAACGCCAAACAGCCGCACTACCCAAAGGGCGGCGGCACGTTCCATACAAAATGTTTCTATTATATTTTGAACCAATTTTTTCTCTTCCAACGCATAGGAACTCGTTTTTCTAAGCGAATCCAGCCCCCCGACTTCAACAAAAGAACGCACCAAAATTCGCTCCCTCGGGCTTTCAGGCGCAAGGTCCAGCAAAATTGCGTTGGTGCGTTGCATATTCTCAAATACGTTCGGCTCTTCCCGTAGCAAACGTGTAACTGTTTCCAGCATTGTGCTGTTCCCCTTAATCATGCTGTTATAGTTACATTATAGCGTGTTTCTTGTATGGGGTGCAAATTTTTTTGCAGTGTACATTATCTGCCCCTGAAATAATAATTTACAAAACTGCCGCTGCCCCAAGCGTGACATTATGCCCCGCAAGCAACCGCGCAAGAAGAACAACGTCTTCTGATGTAACCGCGCCGTCGCCGTTTAAATCGGCGGCGATTTCGCAAATGTCCACGGGGCTTCCCGCAACCCACCGCGCAATAAGCGTAGCGTCGGCAGATGTTATCCGCCCGCTTCCCGTTACATCGCCCAGCGTGATAAACCGCGCTTCAATGTTTCTGTTTTGTTCCGCCGTGAAAATATATTTGTTCTGCGAATTTGCAAGCCTTTCGCCGTTTTCATACCAGCCCATAAAACGCCCCAGCCTGTCGGATTCAACGGCGAGCAGCGCGACTTCATCTCCGAAAACAAAGCCGTTGCCCGTTGCGTAAACCGTGCCTCGCCCGTTTGCCGCCGCGTCGATTATCACATTAACGGCATTATCGCCGTAAAACAGCACTCGGTAATCTGTATCGCCGCCCGCGTTTACCGTAAATAAATCGCCATCTTCCGCCACAACGCCCTGAATAAGTGTGCTTGACGCGGTGTATCCCGCGTCGCAAACGCGAAATTCATGGTATGCGACCATTGCGGTTTCTGTTGCCGAAATTTCTATGCGATAGTTGTTTTGGTGCGGAAGCCAGATTATTTTTATGCCGTATTCTTCCGCAATAACCAGCGGGTTTGCCGCTTCCGCGCCCGCGTAGTATTCAACCGCGCCGTCCGAAATGCGCCCTATAACCACGCCGCCCATGCAGTAAACCGTTACATCTGCGGGGTTTGCCAGCACAATTGTTTGGTCAAGCGGCGGTGCGGTTTGCGAAAACGTTTCAATTCCGAATGCCTGAACGGGTTGCGCAAACAGGTCTGCATTTCCCCACATATACCGCCATCCGGGGTTAAAAACGCGCTCGTTAAATTGGCGGAAGTGCGTGGCATTTCGCGCATCCAGCCGAATTAAATCGGCATCAAGGCGTGTGGTTGGCGTTATGTTTACAACCTCTTTGCCGAGAAAACTTGAGCCTCCCATTATCGAAACGCTTAACAAACTGTCGATAACGTCGGGGCTTGCAAATGAGTCCAACCCCAGCCCAAACCCCGCCAAAATAGTTTGCTTCGCAGGGCGCAACCACCCGCGAGACGCTTCATGCGCAAGATACTTGCTTGCCATCAAGAAAAATTCCCGCGTTACCTGTGCCTGATATTCCACCTGCGCAATGTCTGCGGCGGTGCGGTGGGAAGTGATAAACATATTATCGCCGGTACGGATATGGTCGGCGGTTATTCCGCTGCCCGCCGTGCTAATTTGCGCGATAAGCAAGTTTTCGTGGGTTGACCATTTGCCGTTCAAAAGTTCCCGCGTGGAAATGGTTGATGGCAACATATACGCCAACCCTTCCGAAACCAGCGTTTTGCCCCCGAATTTTACCGCCGCCTTAACCCCAAGGGACGTTCCGCCCGTTACAGGCGCAAGCGCAATCGCCGCCGCCCAAAGAAGAAAATCATTAACCGCGCCCACGATGATAACGGTTAAATCGAAATTCAACTGCTCGCGGTCGAACACTTCGCGCATCTCAAAGCTGTTGTTTGCCAGCTGATTCATGCTGCTTAGGTGACTTTGCGGCGTTTGGTTGCGCCCGTTTATGTCGAAGTGGACGAACCCCGCCCGCTGAAGCGTTGTCCAATTGCGAACAAGTGCGTATTCGTTGCCGTGGCGCGTGAGTAAGTAATCCATATTGCGATTCACCGATTGGATGTTAAAGCCGTTGCCGTAACGGTTTACCCGCCCGTTTGTTATGCGGTACACATGGTACGTGCGCCCGTCTATAAGCGGGCTGTAAAGGCGCGTTCCCCGTTGGCGGATTAACGTGGCGGCATCACGGTCGGCGGGGTTTATTGGTGGAGGCGGGGGTGGCGGTGTTGCAATTGCGCCAATGTACAAGTAGCCGATATTATCCACGCACCGCATTTGCACAGGTGAAGTTCGAGTCAAGTACCATACTGAACCGTCTCCGTCGCCAAGTTGACCCCTGCCGTTACTGCCCCATGACCAAACCGAACCGTCGCGTTTTGTTGTTACTACATGGTTGTATGCGGCCACAACGGTCGTTGCGCCGTCCAGTATATGAACCGGGCTACTGCTTGATGTATTTGTGCCATCTCCAAGCCAAAAGTTTCCCCACGCCCAAAGGCTTCCGTCACTTTTTACCGCAAATGTTTGCTCAGCGGTTGATGTGGAAACAGCAACCACGTTTTCCATTATGCGGATGGGAACCATGTTGTCGGCGGTAACATCGCCAACACCAA
This sequence comes from Defluviitaleaceae bacterium, assembly GCA_009788055.1. Taxonomy (GTDB): domain Bacteria; phylum Bacillota; class Clostridia; order Lachnospirales; family WQUN01; genus WQVC01. The sequence continues at coordinate 22,918 of WQSG01000033.1, forward strand.
GCGCGCCACGCCAGTTGCTCCCCCATCCCCAAAGGCTTCCGTCGGTTCTTATCGCCATCGCATGGATGTTTCCTGCCGAAACGGAAATAACATCGTCCATTAGCCATATAGGGCTAATTTGAGCAAATCTTGTTCCATTACCAAGCCCGCTTACTAAGTGCCCGTCTCCTCCGCCGACTGAATTATTCCCCCAACCCCAAAGGCTGCCATCGGTTCGTATTGCAAAGGTACGACCAAGCACGGATGAAACGGCACTTACGTTGTCCAGTATGTGTACGGGGCTGTGGCGGTTTGTTCTTGTGCCGTCGCCAAGCTGACCGTTTGCGTTATTCCCCCAAGCCCAAAGGCTACCGTCGGTTCTTATTGCCATTGTATGCCGTTCACTTGCGTAAACAGCTTTTACATTATCCATTATGTGCGTATAAATCATTCGGTTGTTATCATCTCGCGGGCTGTCGGTGGTTGTGCCGTTGCCAAGTTGCCCAAATTGATTGCGACCCCATCCCCAAAGACTGCCGTCGCCCCTTATCACCATGGTGTGATACGTCCCGACCGAAACATACGTTACATAGTCCATCATGTGTATGGCGTTGCGAGTACCTGCACCGTCAATGTCGCCCCACGCCCAAAGGCTGCCGTTGCCCATTAGCGCAAATGTACGTCTTGTCCCCGCCGAAACCATAGGTGTGGTGGTAAACCCTGCGGACATAGGTTCTGCCGGTGCGGGTTTTTCTGCCGCTTCCATTGTTAGCCCGGCGGGAGTTGTTACGGTTTTTGCAAGCTGTTTATGATATTTCGGCAAGGCGGTTTCCGCTGTTGTGTTTTCCGTTGCGGTAATTTCCGCTTCCGCGCTTTCGCTAAACGCCGCGCCAAGTGCCGCCGTTGGCAATGCCCCCGTTACCAGCGTGAAAATAAGTACAAGTGCCGTTAATCTTTTTGCTATGTTCATTTTGTGTTCGCTCCTTCAAGTTTTTTATGCTTGATAAATTATCTGCCCTGTCTTAAAAACGTGCTTTACAAAGCCGCTTTTATCTTGTGTGGTGTCCAGCAAAACAGGCTCTATATCAATGCTTGCCAACCTTGTAAGGTTGTGAATTTTCGGCGGAATTTCTCCTTCGGCACAAGCACGGGCAATAACCGCTTTAAGTGATTTTTCTATGGCCTGATGACACATGAATCCCACATAAAGGTATCGACCTGTTTTTAACAGGGCTTTTGCCGTTTCAATATCATTGTCGGCTATATCCAGCCGATATTTTACGCTCGCGCTCATGGCTGTTGGCCCGTTGTATTATCCGTTGCGCTCCGATTATAGCATAACTTGACAGTAACCAAACTGTAATCTATCATTTTCGGGTGACACAAATTGGGGAAGGGTTAGAGTATGGGCTTAAAAAAATCACACCGAGTTGGTGCAAGAGCGGTAGTAATAAATCAGGGCAAGATTTTGCTGAATGAGTTTGGCGATGGTCTGTACTACAATCTTCCCGGCGGCGGAGTGGAAAAAGGCGAGTTGATAAGGGAAGCCGTTGTACGAGAAGTTATGGAGGAAACAGGGATATCTGTGGATGTTGGGGAAATGCTGTATGTTTTGGAATACGAGCCTGTACATTGCGAAAATTTGTATGGCGAAATTCCACAGATAAGCATTGTGTTTAATTGCGTAGTGACGGGTGATATAACTATAAAACCCGCAAGTGTTCCCGACCGAAACCCTGCTAATCCAAACATAACTTCAAAAGCGGTTTGGATGCCCATAGATAATTTGAAAAACATTGAATACGTCCCATACATCCACGAAAGTTTAATGCGTTTCATTGCAACGGGGTGCTTTACTCCGAATTTTTTGTCTGAACCGCTACTAAGACGGTGAGGTTTTTATATGCAAAGTTTGATAGCAACAGCCGCATTTGGTTTGGAAGCGGTTGTAAAGCGGGAAGTAACCGCCCTTGGGTTTGACGATATCACCTGCCTTGACAGCAAGGTGGAATTTACGTCGCAAAATTTGCACGAGGGCATAGTGCGTGCAAATTTGTGGTTGCGTTCTGCGGACAGGGTACTGCTTAAAATGGGCGAGTTTACCGCAACCACTTTCGACGAATTATTTGAGAAAACCAAGGCACTGCCATGGGCAGAGTGGATTCCGCAAGAGGGTAAATTTACCGTAACGGGAAAGAGTGTGAAATCCGGCTTATACAGCGTGCCGGATGTGCAGTCTATTGTAAAAAAAGCGGTTGTAGACAAGCTTCGGCAAAAATACAGAACAGACTGGTTTAAGGAAACAGGCGCGGAATATACAATTCAGGCGGCAATTTTAAAGGACGTTGTAACCCTCACGATTGACACAACAGGCGCGAAAAACGGCCTGCACAAGCGGGGCTACCGCGCCCGCGCAACCCGCGCCCCCATGAAAGAAACAATGGCGGCGGCACTAATCGAGCTGGCGCGTTACAACGGCAAAAAGCCATTTCTCGACCCATGTTGCGGAAGCGGCACTTTGCCCATAGAAGCCGCGCTTATGGCAAAAAATATCGCGCCCGGTTTGGCGCGGAAGTTTGCTTGCGAAAAATGGCAGCGCATTCCGGAAAAGCTGTGGAAGGAAGAACGCGCCGCGGCCTATGCGAAAATCAAAACGGACTGCGAACCCATAATCCACGCCGCAGACATAGACCCCGACGCGGTAGAGCTTGCCCAAGCCAACGCCGAACTGGCGGGCGTGGACGACTGCATTATTTTTGAAAACCGCCCCCTTTCGCAAACCGTTCTCCCGTCCGAGAACGGCATTGCAATAATCAACCCCCCCTACGGCGAACGCCTTGGCGCAATAAAAGAAGCCGAAGCCCTCTACTCCGAACTGGGGCGCATTTTCAACCCCACCCGCTGGAACGTATACGTAATCACCCCCGACGAATTTTTTGAAACCGCCTACAAAAAAAAGGCTCGCGCAAAGCGCAAGCTGTTCAACGGCATGATTAAAACGGATTACTACCAGTTTTTCTAGGGGTTGCAAAAGATGAAAGTTAGCGAATTAACAAAGCGGGCAAAAAAATTCGGATGCCATATAAAACGCCACGGCGCAGAGCATGATATATGGATAAACCCAAAAACAGGCAATACCGCAAGCATTCCGCGCCACAAAAGCAAAGAGATAGCAACGGGAACGGCACAACGCATTATAAAAGATTTAGGGCTTAGCTAAGAAAGGAAGTGTTCTTGTGACATACACATATACCGCGATATTCACGCCGGAGGAAAGCGGGATGATAAGCGTTGATTTTCCCGATTTTAAAGGGTGCTGCACAAGCGGAACAGATATTGCCAACGCGCTTTACATGGCGCAAGATGTGCTTAATTTAACCCTGTACGATTTGGAGCAAGACGAAATTGCCCCGCCGAAAGCAAGCAACCCGAAGGATATAAAAATAGACGGGGCGCAATTTACCCGCGTTATTGCGGCAGATACAGATATATATCGCCGCGTTAATGAAGAATTGAAATTGGCATAATAGGAGAGCGATTTGAGATGAAAAAATTTTTTGCGTTGCTGGCAATTGCGATGGTTGCATTTGCGGGCTGTGGTTACACCGCGTACAGGGAGAATGTAACCGTTGACGTAACGCGCATTGCGTACGACGCTATGGAAATTGGCGAAGGTGAAACGGTTTTCCGTTTTGAAGTTACGGATGGGAACGGCAATTTTTACGTATGGAATGTAAGCACGAACGAAGCCACGGTTGGGGCGGCATTGTATTCTGTGGGGCTGATTGCGGGGGAAGTGCAAGCCTTTGGCATTATGGTAACGGAAGTAAACGGCATACAGGCAGACTTTTCCGCAGACGGCGCGTGGTGGGCATTTTATGTAAACGGCGAATTTGCAACCGTGGGCGTGGACGCAACATATATTGAAGAGGGCGCGACATATGCGTTTGTATTTACGCGGTAGCCGCGCTAGGGATTTAACTATTTTTGCAATGCTTGGCGCGATGATGTTTACATCGCGCATTTTAACGATGATTCTGCCCCCCAATATGCATATGCTGGGGCTTTTTATCGCGGCAATTACATTAACGTATCGCAAGCGGGCGTTAATCCCGCTGTACATTTTCATTTTGCTGGACGGCGTTTACCATGGGTTTTCTATTTGGTGGGTGCCGTATTTGTACGTGTGGTTGCCGCTTTGGGGCGCGTTCATGCTTGCGGGGAAAATAAACTTGCCCGCGAAAGCAAAAGCCCCTATCTTTATGATTCTATGCGCGTTGCACGGGCTTTCTTTCGGTACTTTGTACGCGCCCGCACAGGCATTTTTTTTCCGCCTGAGTTTTCAGGGCATGATTGCGTGGATAATCGCAGGCTTGCCTTTTGATGTAATGCACGCCGTTGGCAATTTTGCGGCGGCAACGCTAATCATCCCCCTTGCGGCGCTGCTTAAAAAGCTGGACAGCGGGCGGTTTTAATCGCCCGCAATTAAATCGCCTACATTATGCCCTGCAAGCCATCGTGCGTACAAATAGGTTCTGCCTGTTATCGGCGTGAATGCGCGTGCGCCGTCATAAATGAAGATACGGATATCTTCGTCGGGGCAGGTGCAAGGGAAAACGTAACCGTATTAACTTGAAATTCTTTGGTAATATCCTTGTCGTATGCGTTTTAGTCTGCCGTTTTCAACAAGGCGAGTTATTTTGTTTTTCGTTATCCCTTGCGCGTACAATTCTTGTGTAGTCAATTCTTTTCCTGTTTTTGTAATACTTTCATAATTTTTCTGTGCCGCGCTTTCGCTACGTGCCGCGCCTAATGTTGCCGCATTTACTTACTGTCGGAAGAAAGGCTTATTGCGATGTCCGAGAAGTACGAGCAGGAACAGCAAGACCTAAAACTTCTTGTAGAGAATCTGCAAATGCAGATTGCAAGCCATGAGGAAGAACGACAGAATGTTAACCGCTTTATCTCTCTTGCCCGAAAATGCACCAATGTAACCGAACTAACCGCAGAACTTCTGCATGAATTAGTAGCAATGGTTCTCGTACACGCACCCGACAAAAGCACGGGCAAGCGGACACAGAAGATTGAAGTTTGCTTTCAATATATTGGAAGCATTGACGAACTAATCTTTATGTCCGGCCCGCCACCCGAAGAAATCCAAGCAATATCTGCCAAAAACAGATGACCGCCAGCTTAATCGCTGACGGTCAAATCTATTTTGAGGCAAGCCTGAGATAGAAAATCTCAAAATATTAAATCATGTTTTACCGTAACGCTCCCTCATTCGCGCGGTTTTTTTATTACCGATTGGCAAGACCGATGAGTTGTTTTAGTATCCGGTTTAATCCACTTCGTAAATATATACGGCGTTATTTGCTCCGTCCCAGCGGACAGTAGTACCCAGTTTTTCGGACACATACCGTATCGGCACGAAAGTAAAACCGTTTACAATTACAGGTGTACCCATGTTATCGGGTAGCGGAACATCAACGACTAATAGCATTGCCGCACCGCGTCTTCTGATAACCACCATTCGGGTATCACTATCCCAATAAATCTCCCCGCCAAGGGCTTCCGTTACAACACGCAACGGAACCATGGTTCGCCCTTGGCTGATAAATGGGGCAACCTCCAGTTGATTTACCGTTTCATTGTAAAGAAATGTATCGCTTCCAATTGTGAAACGCAGAGTTGATGTTGAACTGTAAAACAATGATTTTCCGTTATACATAATTTTTATTGGTTCGGGTCGTGTAATAGTTGTGCCGTCACCAAGCTGACCGAAAGTGTTTTCTCCCCAAGCCCACAAACTGCCATCTGTTCGCAGTGCCATTGTATGGAAATCTCCTACTCTAAAATTATGCCCCCCTACGGAAACCTCGGCTACATCGTCCATTACCCACGTAGGAGTATTGCTAAACGGAATACTGTAATCATTTCTGCCCGCGCTGAAGTCTGCACCCCATAGCCACAAACTACCATCCGTTCTTATTACCGCAGTATGATAAATACCCGTTGAAACCGAAACCACCTCATCAAGAATTTTCACGGGTTCATACTTGTCTGTGGTTGTGCCGTCTCCAAGGTTTCCAAATATATTGCGCCCCCATGCCCATAGACTGCCATCCGCTCTGACCGCCATAGTATGTGAATCCCCGGCTGAAACAGCAACAACATCTTCCATGATTTTAACAGGAGTGACACGCTGAATTGTTGTACCGTCCCCCAGTTTTCCAAATTCATTCCGCCCCCACGCCCATAGACTCCCATCAGACTTGATTATCATTGTGTGTGAAGACCCTGTGGACACGGCAATTACATCATCCGCTATTTTAATCGGAATATATGATGACAGAGTAGAACCATCACCATCACCTTCAAGTCGAATTGCACCCCACGCCCATAAACTACCATCTGTTTTTATTGCCATTGTAACACCGCTACCCGTTGAAACAGAAATCACATCGTTCATTATTTCAATGGGAGAGTGGCGACTTTCAGTTGTCCCATCTCCAATTGCTCCATTGCTATTAGAACCCCAAGCCCACAAAGTACCGTCACCCCTTATCGCAACGGCATGAGTTATTCCGGACGAAACCGTAATTACATTATCCATTATTTTAACGGGAACGCGACGGTCTATGGTAGTACCATCGCCAAGTTGTCCGGCACGATTGTTACCCCAAGCCCATAAGCTACCATCCTCTGTCACAACAAAACTTGTTGCAGTTCCCGCAAAAATACTTCCATTGGCAACTCCATACATGGTTGTCGGCAATATAAAATTTGAAAATATAACGAAAAAGCATATCAAAAATTTATGTTTCATTGTTATTTACCTACCTCGCATTATGATTCCCGTTCTGCCCATTCTTTAAAAACGGTTAAAATATCTTCAAGTTTGAATGTGTCACCATACCCTTGGAATTTGCCATCTTGCAAATAGCAAAACATCCAATCGTTATCCCCATTGTCATTGCGAATTTCTGAAAATTCCTTACCTTCCAATTCTGTGTCCAGAATGTCAATTTTTACCCCCCAACCGGGATTTTCACAAGTTTCGATTGTGATTCCGTAGTCACTTTCCCAACAACCATCACATTGAGCGTTTCGCCAATTCATTATCCATTGTAGAATCATCGTCCCCACCACCCCCTTGGAAATTCACTGCGGTTTTTCTTCATCTTCATCGCTACCTTTTGAGGGGGAGTGTTTTGTTATCAAGTGGGAAATATTTTCTTGCCGCCAAACATGATGCCGATATGCGGCATATACACCCAAAAAATATAGAACAAAGAAAAAAATAGTCATCACAATTTCCATAAAAATTGAATCATATTCCATTTCCGGCAAGACGAAATTACCTAAAACGCCAAACAAGAAAATAGGGAGAATAAGGGATATGAGAATTAATTTGAAAGAATTTGCACACGCTTTACCCCACAGTCCCGATGTATCGTTGAAATCGCTTCTGAAAAATTTAATTCGTCTTGACGTATCCCCCCATAATATGGCGAACGCAAACAACGAAAACCAAATGTACCATGGTTTTTTCTCTTTTATTCTCAAAACACGCACCTCAATTCAGTTTAAAAGGCATACCCGAACCGACCGCCTACTCCACCCCTATCTTAATTTGATATTTTATTAAGAAATGACACATTAAAATAGTGCCTATATAGTGCCCGATTAACACAAGTGGAGATGGAAGGGGAAAGAAGTATGCGTCTACATAATCCATTAAAATAACACCACCCATCCATATTAAACCTCCCTTAAAAAAGTTCAGCAACATATGCCACGTATTGAAAAGAAATGTGGTTTGCGGAACTTTGTGAATACACATATAGACAACTATAACAAAAAAATTAACAACGGGTACAAACATTAACTTTTTTTGCGTTTTTATTTTTATCATGCATTATCTCCCCGATAGTTTAATTGATACCGTGTAGGTTATTGTGTTGGTGGTGATGGTTGCAATTTTTGTTGCGCTAAATCCCAAAGGATTATATCAATTTCTATAATATGTCAAATAAAAAACCGCGCCGCAAATTTTCGCGGGCGGTAATTATATCTCTCGTCTGCCCTCAAGGGCGCGGGACAGGGTTACTTCGTCTACAAATTCGAGGTCGCCGCCTACGGGTACGCCGTGGGCTATGCGGGTTACTTTTATGCCCGAGGGCTTTAGTATTTTTGCGAGATACAGGGCGGTGGCTTCGCCCTCTACGTTTGGGTTTGTTGCTATTATTACCTCTTCTGCGGGAGATGTTTGCAAGCGTTTTACTAGCGCGGCTATGGTTAGGTCGTTAGGGCCTACGCCGTGCATTGGCGAAATAGCCCCGTGCAAAACATGATACAGGCCGTGAAATTCGCCCGTGCGTTCGTATGCCGCCATGTCGCGGGGGTCTTCTACCACCATTATGATTTTCGTATCGCGCTTGCCGCTTGCGCATATGTTGCAGGGGTCGGAATCCGTGAGGGCGCAACATACACCGCAGTATCGGATGTTGCGCCGCGCCGTTAAAATCGCGTTTGCCAATCCCTCTGCCCGCTCCGCAGGCAATCTTATAATGTGAAAGGCAAGCCTTTGCGCCGTTTTGCCGCCAATACCCGGCAGGCGCGAAAGCTCATCTATCAGCCGTGAAACAGGCTCGCCGTAGATTTTCATTAGAACATTCCGGGCAAGTTCATGCCGCCGGTTATTTGCGACATTTGGGAATTTACCGCGTCTTCCATTTGGCGCAAAGCTTCGTTTACCGCAGTGCGCACAAGGTCTTGCAGCATTTCTATGTCGTCGGGGTCTACGGCGTCGGGGGAGATTATAAGGTCTAAAATTTGCTTTTCGCCGTTTACCTTTACTTTAACCGCGCCGCCGCCCGATGATACCTCCAGCGTTTTTTCCGCAAGGGCTTCTTGCATTTCTGCCATTTGCTTCTGCATTTTTTGCGCTTGCTTCATTAGATTGTTCATGTTCATTCCGCCCGGCATTCCGCCGCCGAATCCTTTTGGCATTTTGTGTTCCTCCTGTTTTTTAAAAATCGTCGCCGCCTATTACCTCTTGCCCAAAGCTTGCCCAGTCTGCGGGGACGGCTTGCGGGGGCTCTTGCGGTTGCGGCGGTGTTTGTTGCTCTATGGGCTTATTGTACGCTTCTCTTACCTCAATGGCAAGGTTTGGCGGGGTCGAAAGACTAAAAAATTGCGCAACGGCGTTGCTTATTTTTTCTTGCCGTTCGTGTATAAATTGACGCGTGGATTCATTATCGCAGATGATTTTCAGCATTCCGTCATGGGCTTCCACGCCGCAGGTTATGCACTGCGAACGAATAGGCGGCGCAAGTTTTTGACACACCGCCGCCCAGTTTTGCGCGATATTTGCGAAAGAACCGCCGCTTTGCGGTGGGGCGGCAGGGGGCGCGGGTTTTTCCGCCGCAACGGGTTTCTCAACCGCCACCGCAACGGGTGCAGGCATGGCGGG